>CAYZUM010000125.1:0-8351 GCA_964481455.1 uncultured Methylomonas sp.
CCATTTACCATGAGCTATCTGAGAAGCTGGCAATCAAAATGAGCGAACGGTGAGAATTTATATTGTACTAATAACGTTTCATAGGCAATGCTAATGTTGTAGGTATATTACAACTTAGATAACCGTGCCCTCTGGGCGGGGGTAAAAAAAGCTTTGCGTAAAAGTCTGCTCAGGTGTATCTCTTAGTTGAATTGTTCCCGCAATTCAATTAGGAGAAAACAAATGAGCAGATTTCAAAAATTATCACATGTCATATGGTTTTGCCAGTACCATATAGTTTTTGTACCAAAATATCGGTATCGAATCTTAACAGGAGATATTGGAAAATACGTATATCAGAGTATTTATGCACATGTCGAGAGGGCGGGTTGTGAGGTCGTTGAATTAAATGTTCAGCCAGACCATGTCCATTTACTGGTAAAGGTTCCACCAAAAATATCCATTTCATCTTTGGTGGGGAAAATAAAGGGAAAAACAGCTATTCAAGCGTTCCAGAAATTTCCAGAATGACGATCAAAACGATATTGGGGCAACCATTTTTGGGCTGCCGGATATTGCGTTGATACCGTAGGTATGGATGCAGAAATGATCAGAAAGTATATAAAATACCAAGACGACAAATAAACACTAAAATTTTGGGAACAGCTCGGGCTTACTTCAGCAAGGCCCTTGGGGTTTTGCTGAGGACGGCCTTTTAGGCCGAATTTAAACCACGTTTTATAAGCGTGGTAGTTGATTTTTATTGATTTAAAAGGCAGGTTCATGGCGCGAGTTATAATTTATTTATGCCTGATAGGGGGGCTATTAGCAGTGTCACCCGCATTGGCCATCAAAAAACCAGAGGTAATGCTAGCTAAAGTGTTCCATTCATCTGTCGATGTAACTGAATACTGGATTAGTGAAAAACGGGATGGCGTGCGTGTTCGTTGGGATGGTCATCAATTTGTCTCTAGAGGGGGAAATATAATTAATGCTCCGCTCTGGTTTATTAAGGGCTTTCCAGCCATGCAACTAGATGGAGAATTGTGGGCTGGAAGGGGAGGATATCAGCAGACTGTTTCGATTGTCAGAACCCAAAAACCACCTATAAGCTGGAAAAAAGTCAGGTTTATGGTATTCGATTTGCCAGCTCTTCACGGTGATTTTTCTTCTCGAATTGGCATGATGCGTAGTATGTACGAACGGGAGTATAGCCCCTATCTAAAGTTTATCTCTCAGTTTCGAGTAACCTCTAATGAGGAACTACAACAGCAGCTTAAAAAAGTGACTGACCAGGGTGGTGAAGGGTTGATGCTGCATCATCAGGCAGGGATTTATCAAAGTGGGCGCAGTAACGATTTACTAAAATTAAAGCTTTTTACGGATGCTGAAGCGACTGTCATTGATTATCGTAAAGGTCAGGGGCAGTTTGTAGGTAAGATGGGGGCAATAAAGGTTAGGACTAGCGAAGGTAAAGTTTTTTTCATCGGTAGTGGGTTTAGTCATCTAGAGAGGGAGAGCCCACCCGCCATAGGGAGTATTATTAGCTTTCGTTATCAGGGGTTGACTGATAGAGGCATTCCTCGATTTGCAGTTTTTATACGGGTGCGTCACGAGCCCTGATATTTGTATAGACTTCGCGGCATTAGACTTATAGCGGGACTAGTCTCTTACATAATAAGTAGGGTGGACAGTTTTTTGTTTGCCATTAAGGTTGGACTGAATTTTCGGATTCCATTTTGTGGATTCTATAATGTTTTTCGTAGGTGTGGGTAAGGTGCGAACCCCAACATTTTAACGGCAACGGTTGGAGTTCGTACTTCACTTACAGCCTTCGCAGAGGTTGTGCAAATTTGAAGCTTTAGTTGAGGGAGATGGAAGCAAATAATCATCCAGGATTGCTGGTCTTTTTGTCCGTCTTCTACGTTGTAGTAACAGTTGCGTAGCCTGCTATGTGGCTGTTACTACGCTCCCGTATCAAGTACGGGGAAGGCTTTGAATACGAACAAAAATACTGCCCAATATTGGACGTTTATTTATTTCCAGCCCCTTTAAGTGAGCAGTTGTAAATGCACAATATTAAATTCTCATCCCTTTGATACTATCAGCAACGATCAGCTGATAGTATGTACTCATGCAAAATTGATTTAACTTTTTTGAAAAAAGATAAAACCTCCAGTTTTTAGTATGATTTTTGAGAATTTGAATATATTTTTACAAAAAAATAGGAATTTTTATTGAAAATGATAAATTTCTACCCTCGTAATTTTAGTTAAAATAATAATGCCTGAGTACTTATGTCTAAGCGTAGGCCGCGTGAAGTCTATGATTTGTTCAGTATATGAGTAGGCTTAAGCCAGATCTCCTATGGAGCTTATCGTTTCTACAAGCTAGAAAGGCACGGCTTTCTCATAAAAAACTGGCATGATATTTGTCCAGATTACAAACTCAATAAAACCAGGCAACACAGAATTTATTAAAATTAATTTTCTATAAAAAATGATTATTGAAAAATAAAACTCAATGACATTAAGAATAAATAACCTTAAATATCATTATGTTACATAAATTAAAAAATATACCAAGTTTTTATGAGAAAGCCGTGGCTAGAAAGGTACATCGTCATAATGATCATCTTGTTGATAGCTTGGTTGAGCCGTTTGCGGCTGTGGCTGATAGGTTTGTTGTGGTTGGGCAACGCTTTGCTCATTACGTTTTCCTACTAGATCAATAATGTTAGCATTTAGCTCGAGGCTGGATTTAGTTGAGCCGTCATTAGCCTGGTATTCTCGCTGAGATAATTCGCCTGAAACAAAGACCTGTTGTCCCTTTTTAAGGTAATTCGGGAGCTGCCCTTCGGCGCGTTTACCCCATATTGCGACTCGAACCCAAAGTGTTTGTTGCCTATCTCCGAACCCAATATTATTTGCAACAGTGACATTGACTACTGACTGGCCATTTGGGGTTGTTCTTACCTCAGCATCTCTACCGATGGTTCCTGTGAAACTGAAGACATTACTCATGGTTTTACTCCTGATTATTTGATAATTTTGTGCTTTGTAAGCTAAAAAAGTGGGTTTACTTTAGGGCGTGGATAACACACTTGAGAAACTTTTAGAGTTAAGTTTGCAAGTTTGCTGACTACCTGTCGCGGGAATGAATTCGCACCTGCAGTGCGTAGTTTATTTCGTGAACGTTCCTGTCACCCAAAAGTTAGGTGTCATTGTGCATATAGGGGAATTATACAGTAAATTTTTACTATTACCTGATGCTCAAAAGAAGTGATTCGAGTTTTGCTGAAAGATATAAAAGTGAAATGAGAGGTAAATGCTCTCAAACAGGACAATTTTTCTCATTTTAGTGGAATCAAAATAATGCTGTAAGCTGAAATTTGAAAATAGCGGATAATTATTGCGGATTTGTTGCTGACTTTCTGGTTAAATAGCAGGCTATTTTCTAATTTAATTCCATTTTATTATGACCCAAGTGACTAAACCTGTTGTTCTTTGTTTATCTGGACATGATCCTAGTGGTGGTGCGGGGATACAGGCAGATATAGAAACGATTGCCAGTCATCAGTGCCATGCTGCGAGTGTCATAACAGCGCTGACTGAGCAAGATACTCATAATGTAAAAAAACTATTGCCTCAATCGGCATCCTCTATTATTTCTCAAGCGAGAACGATTTTAGAAGACTTGCCTGTAAAAGCCATTAAGATTGGGCTTATTGGGCATGTGGAAACGGCTAAAGCGATATCTACCATTGTTAATGAGTACTCTGCTCTCCCTATTATTTTTGACCCTGTTCTAGCGGCAGGTGGTGGGACTGTTTTGTCGAATGATGAGTTGATTAAAGCCATTATTGAATTATTATTACCACGCACGACAATTCTCACGCCGAATAGTATTGAGGCACGGCAACTTGCAAAACTGGATAAGTTGCAAGATTGCGGGATAAAATTATTAGCATTAGGGTGTGAAAATGTATTGATTACCGGAGCACATGAACAAAGTACAGTGGTCAGTAATCAGTTATTTCACAATAAGCAGAGCATTGAAACCTATGCCTGGGATAGGTTACCACATAATTACCATGGTTCAGGCTGTACCTTAGCCTCAAGTATTGCTGCGTTGATCGCTCATGGTCTTGAAACTGAAACGGCGGTACAGGAAGCACAGGAATATACCTGGAATAGTTTAAGCACTGGGTTCCAACCAGGGTCAGGGCAGTATATTCCTAATCGTCTATTCTGGATGCAGGATCAAGTATGAATTTTCCACTTTCAGGTCTTTATGCAATTACCAGACCTGAAAACAAAACGCCGGATCAAGTCATTGCTGATGTGAGTGCAGCAATCAAAGGGGGGATGAGTGTATTGCAATACCGGGATAAACAGCCTATAGATGCGGTATATTTGGCAGGTGCGTTAAAAGAGCTCTGTCATGCTCATAATATACCTTTTATTATCAATGATAATCTTGAACTGGCAAAATTCACGGGTGCTGATGGTGTGCATATTGGTCAGGAAGACAGCCAATTAAATTATGCTCGTGAAGTATTAGGCAAAAAAGCCATTATTGGTGTTTCCTGTTACGATAGCGTTGAGCAAGCTATCAATGCACAGCAGAGCTCAGCTGATTATGTTGCATTTGGCCGGTTTTTTCCATCAAGCTCAAAACCATTAGCTGCGCCAGCACATATCACTACTTTACAAATAGCAAAAAAATCTATTAAGGTACCTATTGTGGCGATTGGGGGTATATTACCTGAAAATGGCGAACAATTATTAACAGCAGGTGCTGATTTGTTGGCGGTTATTGGAGGTGTTTTTTCAGTATCGCCCTACCAATCTGCTTTAGCTTATCAGGATTTGCTAAAATGAAAACTATCATACTTTTAAGCCTCACCTTAATCGTCGCTGCCTGTGCTTTGCCTTCGACTTCCTCTAGTGTTACGCAGCAACGTTTGTTGAAAGGGAAACAGTTGAGCTTTCAACGTGATAAAGGTAACTGTCTTGCCTGCCATATTATTGAAGATGGGGAAGATCCAGGCAATATTGGGCCCGCTTTAGTTAATATTCAGTCAAAATATGCGACTAAATCCCAGCTAAAATCCATCATCTGGGATGCAACTGAATTTAATGCTCAGAGTAGTATGCCGCCGTTTGGTAAAAATCAAATTTTAACGCCGGAAGAGCTGGATCTGGTTGTGGATTATATCTGGTCTTTAACGGTTTCTTCTACTCAGCCTGTCAAAGAATGGTAGGAAAACATTATGCTTGGAGTGAGCTAGAAATAGGGTAATTCGCAAATAAACTAACACTCTCAGTTTATCGTCATCATTTTGGATTTGTTGTAGGAACGGTCTTCAGCCGCAAAGAGATAAATGCTTTGTTATTACGTGGCTAAATACCGCTTCACAATATAAGGTAACGCGCCATATATAACTTACCCATATTGCGCAGGATTTTTGTTTGTCTTCAATGCGTAGAAATAGGCGCATAGCAGGCTACGTAACTATTTCTGCAACACTGAAGACGGACAAAAAGGCCAAGCAAGATGGGTGGGTTATTGATTGCGAGTTGCCTAGGTACTGAGTTCAGCCACCTCGCTGGGCAATGGAATGCAACAGCATGCTTTTGCCTAATTTAAAACGTACAAAAACTTGTTTTTGTACTCCTGTCAGGTAAATTGAATAATGTAAATCGAAAAGGGCAGAGGGTATTTGGAATATGTTTGATAACAATATATTAGAAAATCTACCCTTGGCGGCTTAAGCGAGGATTTAGTAATACCCGAAAGTATGGCGCAGTCTTTTGGCTTCACAGGCGTGTTAGGAAAACAGGCGCGTAGCAGGCTACGTCATTGTTTTTCTAGCGCGGCTGGGGAGTCAAAAGGCAAGTCAAACTCGGATATTATTGAGTTCTCGTTCCTGAGAGTGTTACTTTTTTGAATTGCCCCCTACGCAACGTAGGTGCGAATTCATTCGCACAATACCAAGTTTCCAGCCCTGTAAACTTAGTGCAGCACCCTTTTTTTTCAGGCGGTTAGACATAAAGTAATCGCTTTATCATTTAAATTCTTATGACGATGGTAACCGATCATTGCAAAATGGATGCTGTACTAGTTTTAAAAAGTTGCTCACGTTATTTTATGTACATTCCTGTCAAAACTAGTGTCTGGATGATAATCGCGCCATTCCTGTTCAATAAAGCCTTGTAATGGTTGATAGTTTGTTTTGTATGACATTTTTTGGCATTGCTCTATCCAGTAACCAAGATATAACCAGTCTAAGCCGAGTGATTTTGCATGTTCTATTTGCCATAGCACGGCATAGACACCTAAACTTTGTCTGGAAAATTTTGGATCAAAAAAAGTATAAACAGCGGATAAGGCATTATCTAATAAATCAACAACGGCTATGCCTGCTAATTCACCATCATAACTAAACTCCACAAACAAAGTATTACACCACTGGCTGCTTAAAAAATATAAGTAGTCATCCTGAGTTGCATTCGCCATATTACTTTCGGTGTGGCGATTTTGCTGATAAAGCAAGTAGAGATCAAAGTGTGTCTGCTCAAAAGTAGCAGGTTTTACAGTAACCTGAATATGGATATTTTTTTTAAGGGTTCTTCTTTGCTGTCTGGATGCCTGAAAATCCTTTACGGATAAGCGTACCGAAATGCATTTTTTACACGTCGTACAGTAAGGCTTGTAAATATGACTACCACTGCGACGAAAGCCTTGAGCAATCAGTTGTGAATAAAGGTCAGTATTGAGTGGAACATCGGGATGAATATAGGAAAATTGTGCCTCATGCTGGTCTAAATAGTTACAGGCATGAGTGTTATCAAGGTATAGGGGAATCGAAATCATTTTTGCCAGGCTGAAGGGTGAGGTTGGCGTTGACAGTATTGCTTTAATAATGCAGAAAATCGTATGCGTGTTACTTCTTCAGCTCCCAGGCTGACTAAGTGGGGCGTGTGAACCTGGCAATCTATCAGTTGAAAACCCCAGTTAGAAAGTTGCTGAATAAGGGAAACAAAAGCAACTTTTGAGGCATCGGTTTTACGATGAAACATGGATTCGCCAAAGAACACGTGTCCTACGGCAATACCATATAATCCACCAACCAGTTCATTATTGTGCCATGCCTCTATAGAATGCGCATAGCCCTCATAATGTAATTTCTGGTATGCTTGTTGCATTTCTGCAAAAAGCCAAGTGCCAGAATCATTTGAGCGAGGCGCTGCACATGCTTCAATGACTTCAGAAAAGGCGGTATCGAAAGTGACCTGATAAGTTTGTTTGCGCAATGTTTTTTGCAGGCTTCTTGAAAGGTGTAACTGTTCAGGAAAAATAATCAACCGAGGATCAGGGGACCACCATAAAATTGGATCATCATCACTATACCAAGGGAAAATGCCTTGTGTGTATGCGTTAATAATACGTTGTGTTGATAAACACCCACCCACAGCAAGCAGACCGTCTGGGTCGGTTAAGGCGTGCGATACAGGGGGGAAGGCTTGGTCAGCCTGGTTCGGATCAAGAAGTGTCAGCATAGTATTCGCAAACTAAAAATAGTGATAGTCGCTATTGTAATGGAAATAAAATATTGTAGACAAGAGATAGCCATTTTACAGGTCGGGCATTTTGCAGGTGAATTAAATTGAGATTACTGTGTCATGCAGAATATTGAAACCTTGAAGTATGCGTTTTGGGGAGGTATCTCATTGTTTTGGTAGATTAAACATGCAATTTAACGGGTAACTTTATTAAGTTTTTCTAAATTGTTAGTTGGATCCTGAGCGTCAATAAGTAGTCAGTATGCTGCAGAGCGCCAAATAGAGCAATGTATAATAATAAAAAAATCGCATAGTTATTGTTTGTCTGGCTCCTTACTTTGTGGCCTATGCCAAGTTGTAGCGATATAGAAACACCTATATGTGTGGGTATACTGCATTCGCTTACAGCGTTGCTATGGCATTTAGTGAAAAACCTTTAGTAGATGCACTGACCCTTGTTATTGAAGAGATTTATAATCAGGGGACTGGGAAGAAGGGTTGAGGACATTTTTGTTGACTGTCAATCTAATTGGGGTTAGGTGGCTGGATGAAAAAGAGGGGTGTCAGTTGGGTACCCTTCATATTTGACCAAATTAGTGGACACTTTTGAATATCATTAAAAATGAAATACGCAAGGTAGGGTGCATTTTATGCACCATGACTGCTACGGAAGCGATTATGGCTCCAATGGTGTATAGAGTGCACCCTACGTAAAAATATACTGACACCAAAAGTGTTCACTGAGAAATGAAGGGTTCTGTCAGTTGGTATAAATAGGGTTCTTTTCCTTTTGGCGTGATCAAT
>CAYZUM010000126.1:0-8313 GCA_964481455.1 uncultured Methylomonas sp.
TGAAGGTGACAGGAGTCCCTGAATTTCACGAAGTAGCATGGCGCGCCTGAGCTTTTTTACTGAAATAATGCGTAGAAAGCCAGTATAGCGTAGAGTCTCTCCAGAAGCTTATTTTACTGGTGTCCCGTCTTAAGTTGGTAGCCTCATTTTTTATTACCATTGCTTTGATGCCAAAATTAAACGCATTTTTCTTCTTTTAATACCCTCGGAGTATTGGCGGGCTAAAGCCACGTCCAAATGCCTTCAATATGTCCCTTATTAAAATGATAACTTTACATATCTTTCAAACCCAGAACATCCTGCATATCGTATAAACCATTTCCCTGATTCTCTAACCAGACTGCCGCACGAACAGCTCCATTAGCAAAAGTCATTCTACTGGTTGCCTTATGCGTAATTTCTAATCGTTCACCTTCATCAGCAAACATCACTGTATGTTCTCCGACTATGTCACCTGCCCGTATTGTCGAAAAACCAATAGTTTTACGGTCACGTTCGCCGGTATCGCCTTCACGCCCATAGATAGCACACTCTTTTAAATCGCGCCCCAATGCATCCGCAATCACTTCACCCATACGCAATGCAGTCCCCGAAGGCGCATCGACCTTATGCCGATGGTGTGCCTCTATCACTTCTATATCAGTATAATTTCCCATGACTTTTGCAGTCATTTCCAGCAACTTCAATGATAAATTCACACCGACACTCATATTCGGTGAAAATACAATGGCTATCTCTTTTGCAGCATCAGTCATCAGTGCTTTTTGTGCATCAGTGTAACCTGTAGTACCGATTACTATTTTTTTTCCTGCTTGCCGGCACAGCTCAATATAGTGCATAGAAGGCTCTGGACGAGTGAAATCAATTAATACATCAAATTGATCTAAAGCATTAGCTAAATCATCCAGAACTCGAATTCCTTGTGTTCCTATACCCACCAACTCCCCTGCATCTTTGCCACAAGATGAACTGCTAGCACGTGAAACGGCAACACTTAACGTTGCACTTTCTGCTAAATCAGTCGCTTTGAGCAAGCATAAGCCCATCCGCCCTGAGGCCCCGACCACAGCAACTCTTATCATTTTAATTACCCAGTCAATTTATCAAAAAAACTTTTCACACCATTAACCCATGAATGCTCTTGCGGGCTATGGTGCTTACCCCCCGTTGATAATGACTCACGAAATTGCTCCACTAATTTCTTTTGCTCTTTTGTTAAACGTATAGGTGTTTCAATCTGCACACGGCACATTAAATCACCCACTGAACCACCACGCACTGGCTTAACACCTTTACCACGTAATCTGAATTGTTTTCCAGTTTGTGTTTCTGCGGGGATTTTTAGCTTAACCTTACCACTGAGAGTTGGAACTTCAAGTTCTCCCCCTAGACAGGCAACCGGAAAACTAATGGGGACTTCGCAATATAGATTTGCACCTTCGCGAGTAAAGATAGGGTGATCCTTGACTTGAACCTGAACATACAAGTCTCCAGCGGGGCCGCCATGAGCACCCGCTTCTCCTTCGCCACCTAAACGAATACGATCACCCGTATCAACACCTTCTGGCACCTTCACTGACAGTGTTTTATTTTCTTGCACACGCCCCTGACCATGACACTTGCGGCAAGGATCTTTAATTTGTTGCCCTGTTCCATGGCACGTTGGACAAGTCTGTTGCACCGAGAAAAAACCTTGCTGCATTCTAACCTGGCCATGTCCTTGACATGTTGTACAAGTAACAGGGCTAGAGCCTTTTTTAGCACCCGTACCACTACATTCGCCACACGTTGTAAGGACAGGCACTCTAATTTTAGCTTCGGTACCACTGACAGCCTCTTCCAGCGTTAACTCAAGGTTATAACGTAAATCTGCTCCACGCTGAACGTTACTGCGTTGGCGACCGCCACCGCCACCGCCACCGCCACCGAATATATCCCCAAAGACATCACCAAAAATATCACCAAATCCCTCGGCTCCACCTGGCCCTCCACCTCTAGAATTATCTACCCCGGCATGTCCAAACTGATCATAGGCAGAACGCTTTTGAGGGTCTGATAAAATCTCGTAAGCCTCTTTAATCTGTTTAAATTTTTTCTCAGCAGCTTCTGGCTTTTCTTTATTTCTATCTGGGTGATACTTCATCGCCATCTTGCGATAGCTTTTCTTTATTTCTGCTTCACTTGCGTTTTTAGCAACACCTAGTAGTTTATAAAAATCTTCTTTTGCCATTTTCTAGTCCACACCCTAACATTGCAGGGTATAACCCCTGTTAAAATTGAAATTAATTTTGTTTCTACACACTTTTTCTATCAACTTAGAAAACCTGATTAAGGAATGGGAATAAAATAACGTGTGCATTTACCGCAGGATTTTTGTTCGTCTTCGAGGCGCGTAAATAAGCGCATAGCAGGCTACGTAACTCTTTACGCAACAAAGAAGACGGACAAAAAAACACAAAAATGTGCACGTTATAAAATTCCCATTCCTAAGTTGTCATGCTATGCAAGTCGTTTAGGTAAGAGCAGTCCTTAGCCACATTGAGATAAAGTCTTATTTTATTTCGCGGCTGAAGACCACTCCTACCAAGATACAACAACGCCCCGTCACAGGTTTTACCCATGACGAGGCGTTTTCCATTATTAAAATGGAGTGTTACCCGCTATTTTTTATCGTCTTCTTTGACTTCTTCAAATTCCGCATCTACAACACTATCATCCGCTTCAGCTGAAGGTTGCTCAGCAGCCCCGCCCATATCAGGCGCTCCTTCAGCACCGGCTTGTTGTGCATAGGCACGTTCAGCCAGTTTTCCTGATAACTCAGTCAATGCTGTGGTTTTCGCCTCAATAGCCTCTTTATCACCTTCTTTCAGTATTCCTTTTAACTCTTCGATAGCGGCATCAATGGCTGTTTTTTCTTCCTCAGTCACTTGCTCACCAAGCTCTTCGACTGATTTTTCAGTGGCATTAATCATGCTTTCCGCAGTATTACGAGCTGAAACCAACTCAGTTACTTTCTTATCTTCTTCCGCATGTGCTTCAGCGTCTTTTACCATACGTTCGACTTCTTCGTCCGATAAACCGCTTGATGCCTTAATAACGATAGATTGCTCTTTGCCTGTCGCCTTATCTTTAGCCGAAACATTGAGGATACCATTCGCATCAATATCAAACGCAACTTCAATTTGGGGTACACCACGACGTGCTGGTGGAATATCCGATAAATCAAAGCGGCCTAATGACTTATTACCGGCAGCGACTTCACGCTCCCCTTGTAAAACATGCACAGTCACAGCTGACTGGTTATCATCCGCAGTAGAGAATACCTGTGACGCATTGGTTGGAATAGTGGTATTTTTCTCGATGAGTTTAGTCATTACACCGCCCATAGTCTCAATACCCAAAGACAGAGGCGTTACATCTAATAACAAGACATCTTTAACATCCCCAGCTAATACGCCCGCTTGAATCGCAGCACCTAAAGCAACCGCTTCATCAGGATTGACATCTTTACGCGGATCTTTACCAAAAATACTTTTAACAATTTCCTCTACTTTCGGCATACGAGTCTGACCACCGACCAATATAACATCTTTGATATCGCTCACTGAAAGACCTGAATCTTTCAAAGCAGTCTGGCAAGGACCTTTAGTCCGTTCGATCAAATCACTAACCAAGGACTCAAGTTTAGCACGTGTTAATTTTACATTTAAATGCTTAGGACCCGATGCATCCGCCGTCACATAGGGTAAATTAACATCGGTCTGTTCAGCAGAAGACAGTTCAATTTTTGCTTTTTCTGCCGCTTCTTTTAAACGCTGTAAAGCGAGTGGATCATGATGTAAATCAATCCCATTATCTTTTTTAAATTCAGATGCCAAATAGTCAATGATACGTAAATCGAAGTCCTCACCACCGAGGAATGTATCACCGTTTGTCGCTAATACTTCAAATTGATACTCGCCTTCAATTTCAGCAATTTCGATAATAGAAATATCAAATGTACCACCACCCAAGTCATACACAGCAACTGTTGAGTCACCTTCTGCCTTATCCATACCAAACGCTAATGCAGCCGCTGTTGGCTCATTGATAATACGTTTAACATCCAGGCCTGCAACACGACCGGCATCTTTCGTTGCCTGACGCTGTGAATCATTAAAATAAGCAGGAACAGTAATGACGGCTTCATTTACCTCTTCACCTAAAAAGGCTTCAGCATCTTTCTTTAGTTTCATCAATATGCGTGATGAAATTTCGGGGGCTGCCATTTTTTTACCATGACACTCAACCCAGGCATCGCCATTTTCAGCTTCGACGATTTTATAAGGTACCATTTTGATGTCTTTTTGTACCACATCATCTTTAAAACGACGGCCGATTAAACGCTTTATCGCAAAGAGTGTGTTTTCAGGGTTTGTCACTGCCTGACGTTTTGCAGACTGACCTACTAAGACTTCATCGTCTTTCGTAAAGGCAATAATCGAAGGCGTTGTCCGTGCACCTTCACTGTTTTCAATAACACGTGGCTTACCGTTTTCCAGTACCGCCACGCATGAGTTAGTTGTACCTAAATCAATTCCAATCATTTTAGCCATTGAATGCTCCAAAAAGTTTATATCTGTTTTTTATAAGTTAAATCTGATATGCGGTTATAATTTTATAATTCAAGCCTGATTCGTAACTTCAGCAACTTTCACACCAATCGTTTTAGACTGCTTGCGCAACCACTACCATAGCCGGGCGAATCAAACGACCATTCAAGACATAGCCTTTTTGAAAAACATTAATCACTGTATTCGGCTCAACATCAGCAGAAGGCAACATACTCATTGCCTGATGAAATTCGGGGTTAAAGGGCTCACCCGTTGGGTCAATCGCCTCAATATTGAATTTAGCAAACACTGCTTCAAATTGTTTGATAGTCAAGTCACTCCCTTCTTTTAACTTTAGCACTTCTGGTTCATCACTAGTCGCTGCCTGTATGCCCAGTTCTAAAGAATCAATCACATTTAAAAGTTCCTTAGCAAATTTCTCCAAACCATACTTATGAGCACTATCCAGATCTTTCTGGGTACGTCTCTTCAGATTATCCATTTCAGCTTGAATTCGTAATACTTTATCCCAGTTATCAGTCACTTTCTTTTCTGCCTGTGCAAGCTGCTTTTGCAACTCAGCGACAGAAACCTCTGCTTCAACCTCGGCCTCTTCAAGTTCAACAGCGTCAACGACGTCAGTCTCTTCATTGCCGACTTCAGACGTTTGCTCAAGAACATCTTCAATCTCTTCACCCTCCAATTGAACTTCAGATGATTGCTGATCTTTACTCATTTATTTATTGCTCCAGAATTTTATTATCGACATTAAGGAACCTACGCTCCCAATGCATCCTAAAAAGATATTTTTATCATGGGGACACTTGCTTTGTATTCAAGGTTTTGAGTTTAGAGCGGCCCCTAATAATTTCGCTGTCACGTCAACATAAGGAATAATTTTTTCATAGGCCATACGGGTTGGGCCGATAACACCTAAAACGCCGACGACTTCCTCATTAACCGAATAGGGTGAAGTCACTAGACTACAATGATCAAAGGCTTGATAACCTGACTCCTCACCAATATAAATTTGCACTCCATCTGCCGCTAAACACTTATCTAACAGATGAATAATGCCGCGCTTCTGACTAAATGCATCGAAAAGACCTTTCAAACGCTCCATATCCGATAATTCGGAAAAACTCATTAAATTGGTTTCACCTGATAGTACATAATCCTCATTTTTATCATCATTCTCAAAAACCAATTGCGCCATACTCACTGCATCCAGCATACTTTGATTCATCCGTTGCTGATCTTGCTGCATTTCTTGTAAGACTTTTTCCCTGACAACGGCTAGGCTTTGCCCTGAATACAGAGAGGTTAAATAATTTGCAGCCTGTTGCAACTCAGCGACGGAGAACTTTTTAGCAGTATGAATAATCCTGTTATGCACTTCATGTTCATTGGTCACAAAAATGACCAGAACACGTGTATTTGATAAGGGCAAAAATTCAATATGGCGCAAACATACCAATTCCTGGCGTGGTAAAGTGACTACTCCCGCCATATGTGTCGTTTCAGATAGAAGTTTAGAGGCCATATCCAGCGCATTCTCATTTTCGCTGTTATAGAGCCCTTTCTGTAAACGCTCAAGCTCCTGCTCTTGCAAAGGCTTTACTGTCAATAAAGTATCGACAAAAAAACGATAGCCATTGACCGTTGGAACACGCCCAGCCGACGTATGCGGAGAGTGAATCAAACCTAAATCTTCGAGGTCGGCCATAACATTACGAATAGTCGCCGGACTGAGGTTTAAATTAGAATCTTTTGATAAAACACGCGAGCCAACAGGCTGTCCATCATGGATATAACGCTCAACCAGTGTTTTCAATAGTTGCTGCGAGCGTTCATTAAGTTCAGTCTTTATAGCCACACAAACCTCAGGAAAATAATTATTAGCACTTTCGGACGCGAATGCCAGCGTAAAAATACCAGTTTATTGCTTAAGATGCAATATATTGTCTTTCAGTAATATAATTTCCATATCTTTAGCCTAGCAGTATTATCGCCATCTGGAAGCGGAATCTTTGGTGGTATGTTCTATTGACTGTGCATAATGAGGGAAATATATAACTCACTGTTTAATCAGTCAATCATTATTACGTAACGGGTATTTCTTGGTAGTAACTTCCATTAACAGCTAATAGACGACACCACCGGATCTTTAGCCCTGCATGGACTTGGTGAGACTAAAGATCCCGCTTCCGAATAGCGGAATATGAATTGTTGCAAACCTATCTCTCTAAGAAAACTCATGGTTTAAGAAGGTGGATATAATTAATCACTCAGAACTAGAAACTTAAAGAGATAGGTTGTCGTTGAGGAACGCAACAAAATACAACTTACTGTAGCAAATCATTGCCTGACTTTATTGATGTGATATTTTTAAAACAACTCGACGATTATTCGCCTGTCCACTCACTATATTTTGTGATGAAACTGGATTTTCTACCCCCAAACGTTTAATCGTTAATCGTAATGCCTCAACCCCTTGAGAAACCAGATAACCTTTCACAGATTGCGCCCTCGCCATACCCAATTCCTGATTATTCCCAGCGTTACCTATATCATCAGTATATCCTTCGATACCCATAGTTATAGCGGGATTTGAATTGAGCATTTTGACAATATCATCAAGTGTCGATTGAGCACTGGAGTTAATCTTAGCAGAATTAAATGCGAATCCAATTCCAAATTCCTTGAACCCTTGCAGCCTGGCACGAAGCTCATCAGCCTTGGTGTTAACGACCGCTCCTCTGACAAGGATATCAACAGCACTCACATCCATTCCATAAAATGCCTTGTTAAGCGTATTGAAGGGTGAAATAACCGTTCCCTCTGCGGCGATACCCCCAAAAATCCCCTTGTTACGCGAAAATTGAATTATATCTGTTGTTGCAACAGCTGCACCAGCACCAATTGGCCCAAGGGCTATGCTCACATCAGCACCTAATTGAATTTTAGTTGATAATAAAGCATCTATACCTTTTTCAGTCATAATCAACATAATGACTTCAACAGTCTGAAGACCTGCCTGAAAACCAAATGTAGCCGCACCAGCGCCATAGAATGCAGGATAGCTCCATTGTCCATCACTATTGTTTCTTAATAATACTCCCGTCCCGCCAAATCCTCCCAACATAAAAGCAGCTTCTAGTTTTGCAGGTATGATTAAAACACCTTTAGCATTTCTTATATTTTCACGAAACCATGTCATCTCAGGATCGTTAGAAAAATTGTCTAAAGTGGCTAAGCTCTTACGAACATACTCATTCGCTACTACCTTATCATCTGCAATAATAGAGAAACTACTTACTAACAGCACTACTGATAATAAATAAACATGTAATCTTTTTTTCATTATTGTGCCTTCTGACATCATGTTATTAAAATAAATAAAGTAAATATTATTATTGTTACTATACCCCATCCAGTTAGAAACTCGTAATTTTTTGATTTTCAAAAACTCTGGACATTTAATATTATAATTTCCTCTCATTATCTGGAACTGCTGTTCAGATTTTTGAAGAAAAATAGAGCTCTATTGAAATTACGAATTTCAATAGGGTCGGGATTTATCGGCAAGAATTCAATGCTAGAGGGAATATACTTTTGAAAAGGGCACGAAATAATTTAGGCAATGCTGTAAACAGTTGCTTTAGGTAACTCGCAATAAATAAACGGTGGTGGGTTAAACCTGTTATTTCACTTAAATAAT
>CAYZUM010000127.1:0-8209 GCA_964481455.1 uncultured Methylomonas sp.
TGGAGCCATTTTATGGATTTAATAAAATGTTAGGATAATTTTGGTCGACTACTTACACTTAAAATAATAGCTTGAATAGCTTGGGGTTTAAATGCACACGTTATTAAATCCCCATTCTTAAAGAAGGTATCAATTCAAGGGCAGGTATCTTTGTCGCTGTTTGTATTTTACTCATAAAGTAGCGTTTTGGCTGATTCGCCCGCTTGTTCCTTAACGAGTTTAGGCACAAGATACCCAGGAAGTACAGTTTGCAATTTTTGATGAATCTTGATGGCTTTAGACTGCTCAACTTCAAAATGGGATGTCCCTTTAGCTTTATCAAGTAAATGCAAATAATAAGGCAGAATACCACTTGTAAAAAGCTGTTCGCTCAATTGCTGTAGTGTCTTTGAATGATCGTTTACCCCTTTTAATAGTACAGATTGGTTTAATAAACTTATATTTTCATGTTTTAAACTTAAACAGGCCTGAACGACTTGCTTGCTTATTTCATTAGCATGATTACAGTGAGTAACAATAACAATGGGTAACGGTGAGTTTTTTAATATTAACCGTAAATTTGGTGTAATACGAGAGGGTAGCACAATCGGAAGACGGGTATGGATGCGGATTCTCTTTAGATGAGATACTTTACTAAGGTCAGCAATTAATCCTTTAAGGCGTTGGTCACTCAGTAGTAATGGGTCCCCACCGCTTAGTATAACTTCACTGATACTTGGGTTGTTGTGTAAATATTGTAACGCGGTAACTTGTTTATGCTTGTTGAGTTGTACGTCAGCATAGGGGAAGTTACGCCGAAAGCAAAATCTGCAATTAATGGCACACCCTCCCGTACCAATCAGTAAAATTCGGCCATGATATTTATGAATAATGCAACCTTCTGTTAGTGATGATAAATCACCAACTGGGTCTTGTTGATAATCTTTAGGATTGATGGTTTCATCGGCAATCGGCAAGACCTGTTTTAATAACGGGTCATTTAA
Organism: uncultured Methylomonas sp.; assembly: GCA_964481455.1. GTDB lineage: Bacteria > Pseudomonadota > Gammaproteobacteria > Methylococcales > Methylomonadaceae > Methyloprofundus. The sequence continues at coordinate 984 of CAYZUM010000127.1, forward strand.
GGTTCCTTTTTCCATGCAAGCGGCATAACCTAAGGGAACACGTATTGCAAAATCATGCTGGGCAACTGTCGAAAATAATGTTTCATCTATCTTTAGATATTTAAGTAGATCTGCAGAATGACTAAATGCTGTTGCGAGTTCAGTCTGCCAGTTTGAAAGGTGTGCGCTCATATGAAGAATTAATTTTTGCTGGAAGTCATACTTTATTTTGCTATAAAATAAAGCATGACTATATTGTGTAGAAATAAGGTGATGCAAGGTATAATAGCAAAGTTTTGAATTAACCAGACATTAGAGGCACAAATGGCAAGTTATAGTACCAGTGAATTTAAAGCAGGGATGAAATTTATGTTGGATTCTGACCCTTGTTCGATTATTGAAAATGAGTTTGTGAAGCCGGGTAAAGGGCAGGCATTTAATCGTGTCAAAATTAGAAACTTGAAAAATGGTCGTGTGATTGAACGTACTTTTAAATCTGGTGAGTCAGTTGAAGCAGCGGATGTTGTCGATTTAGATATGCAATATTTATATAATGATGGTGAGTTCTTTCACTTTATGGACCCCGAGTCGTATGAGCAATTTCAAGCGGATGAAAATGCTGTTGCTGATGCCAAACCTTGGTTAAAAGATCAGGCCATGTGTATTTTGACACTTTGGAATAATTCGCCTATAAGTGTAACACCTCCTAATTTTGTTGAATTAGAAATTACCGAGACAGACCCAGGATTAAAAGGGGATACCTCGGGTGGAGGCGGCAAGCCTGCTACTCTTGAAACGGGAGCTGTTGTACGTGTACCATTATTTGTACAAATTGGTGAAGTTATAAAGGTTGATACGCGTTCTGGTGAATATGTGTCTCGCGCAAAGTCCTAGAGCCTAATGGTATTGGTAAGGCCGTTAAGGTGTATGAAAATAGCGTGTCTGATGCCATTTTTTAAAATATAACTTTCCCTTTTGAGATCGCGTGGAATAATAATCAGCTTTGAACAAATGAAAAACGTGGGTCACAGAATTTTACTTAGGTAACGCACAATAAATACCCCGCCATATTGCGCAGGATTTTTGTTTGTCTTCTATTAGTAGAAATAGGCGCATAGCAGGCTATGTAACTATTTATGCAACACAGAAGGCGGACAAAAAGACAAGCAAGATGGGGGAGGGTTATTGCGAGTTGCCTTACATCACTTACAATCTTTCTTGATGGTGTTTAATGTCAATTAGCTGGCATCCAGACTGTTCGACAGAATTGATTCATTTAAGAGCAAAAGTATTGCATGACATTAGATACTTTTTTTATATGAATAGTGTATTGGAAGTTGAAACGCCAATATTGTCTCAATCAGCAGCGACTGATCCATATTTAGAGCACTTTACGAGCTATAACCATCTAGCTGAACAAAAAATTGACTTGTACCTGCAAACATCACCTGAATTTGCAATGAAGCGTTTATTAGCCGCGAATACAGAATCTATTTATCAAATCTGTAAAGTCTTTAGGCGGGGTGAAACAGGGCGGTTCCATAACCCAGAGTTTACCATGCTGGAATGGTATCGGGTTGGTTATAATTTGCAACAGTTGATGGATGATGTAGAGCACTTATTAAGTCAGTTTTTGCCCGCTAGCCGCTTTCCAGAGAAAGCACAGCGTATTAGCTATCAGGATATTTTTGCAGAACATACTGGTTTAAATGCTTTGCAGTTTGATCGGGATTTGTATCAGTCTACTGCCGAAAAACTGGGATTTTCTGAGGCAGTTGAGTTATGTGGCACTGATCATGCTATGTGGCTGGATTTTTTATTTAGTCATAGTGTTCAATCACATTTAGGAACATATGGGCTCTGTTTTGTTTATGATTATCCTGCGTGTTTACCTTCACTGGCACGTTTTAAGCTGGATTCTCCACTTATTGTAGAGCGTGTTGAGGTCTTTATTCAAGGAGTGGAACTAGGGAATGGTTATTTTGAACTCACGGATGCTAATGAGCAAATAAAGCGTTTTAAGCTGGATAACGTGCTTAGGCAAAGTAACAGAATGGCTACTATAGATCTGGATAAGCGATTTTTAGCTGCTTTACAGAGTGGTTTACCTGATTGTTCTGGGATTGCTATTGGTTTAGATCGTTTATTAATGATAATAAGTCAAAAACAATCGATTGACGAAGTTTTAACATTTTCTCTTAAAAATGCATAAATTCAAATATTTTTTATTGATTTTCTTCTGTTATAAGCTTGTAAATGAAATTTAAATTTTATCTATTCTTTTTGTTGATGCTGCTATCAACCTCTTCTGTTGTGCTGAGTGAAGAGGGCTTTATTGTAAAAGACGTACGTGTTACAGGATTGCAACGTATCTCGGTTGGCACGGTGTTTAATTATTTACCCGTTAATATTGGCGAAAAGCTGCTGAATAAAAATATAGCGCCGGCTATACGTGCCCTCTTTAGAACAGGTTTTTTTCAAGATATTTCAATGAGCCGTGAAGGCGATGTGTTATTAATTAATGTAAAGGAGAGACCCTCAATCGCAGAGATTGAAATTGAAGGAAATGATGATTTAAGTACTGAAGATTTACTAACGGCTTTAACTGCAATCGGCTTATCCAAAGGCAAAGTTTTTAATCAGCAAATTCTGGATAAAGTTGAACAGGAATTAATGCGTCAGTATTTTAGTCATGGTAAATATAGTTTAAAGATTGATACTGAAGTAGTACCTCTGGAAAGAAATAGGGTCAATATTACCATTAATATTTCTGAAGGCGCTGTTGCCAAGATAAAGTCAATTAACATAATTGGCAGCAGGGTTTATCCAGAAGCAGATTTAATCAAGCAATTTGAGTTAAGCACCACTGGTTTGCTCTCTTTTTATACTAAAGATGATCAATATTCCAAGCAAAAACTTTCTGCTGATTTAGAACGTTTACGTTCCTATTATCTGGATCGTGGATATATCAATTTTGTGATTAAATCAACACAGGTTTCTATTACGCCTGATAAAAAAGATATATATCTTACGGTCAATATTGAGGAAGGTAATTTGTTTACGCTGGGTAAGGTCAGGCTAAGTGGAAATCTTGTTGTTGATCCTGAAGAACTCATTTCGTTACTTCAAGTAGGGCCAGGTGAAATATTTTCACGAAAAAGCGCAACATTAACGTCTAAAGCGATTTCTGACCGTTTGGGCGAAGAGGGTTATGCATTTGCCAATGTCAATATGGTACCCGACATTCATTCTGATACCAGAATAGTCGATATGACTTTTTTTGTTGATCCGGCTGGTCGTGCCTACGTTAGACGTATCAATTTTCAGGGTAATACTAAGACCCGAGATCAGGTGTTGCGTAGAGAAATGCGGCAGATGGAAGGGGCCTGGGCTTCATCTATTAAGATTGAACGCTCTAAGCAACGTTTGAATCGTTTGGGGTATTTTGAGAATGTCGGAATAGAAACGCCTTTAGTGCCTGGGACACGCGATCAATTAGATTTGAATTTTTCAGTGGCCGAAAGGTCGTCAGGTAACTTACAGGCAGGTATCGGTTTTTCACAAGTACAAGGAATTATCTATAATGCCAGTATCACCCAGGATAATATCTTTGGATCTGGTAAGCGTGTGAGTGTAAGTTTTAATAAAAGTGATGTTTCAACGCTGTATAGTCTGGCTTTCACAAATCCTTATTTTACACGTGATGGAGTGAGTCTTGGTTATAATTTCTTGTATAAGGAAACCGATGCGCAAGCGGCTAATATTTCAAACTATTTAACAGATGTTATTCAGGGTGGTTTTAATTTAGGCTTCCCAATAAATGAGAATCAACGCTTTAATTTGGGTTTTGATATTAAGCATACATTTATAAGAGCGGGCAATTTTGCGCCTCCTGAATTACCGGTATGGATAGCAGAGAATGGAGATAGTTTTCTAACCTTTCCATTCACTGTAGGTTGGGTGCGTGATACGCTTGATAGAGCCATTTTTCCGACCTCAGGAAGTCAGCAACGCCTTTCTGGTTTAATTACCATACCGGGTAGTGACTTAAGCTACTATAAAGTGAGTGCAAAAGATCAGCATTATTTCCCTGTTGCAAAAGATCTGGTCTTAAAATTAATGGCACAGGCTGCGTATGGTGATGGCTATGGAAAAACTGATAATTTACCATTTTTTGAAAACTACTTTGGAGGGGGGGTGAACTCGGTGCGTGGTTTTCGTGATAATACTCTTGGCCCTCGCGATCATTGTAATGGTCAGTGTCTAAGAAAATTTGACCAAACGGGCACTGGAGAGCCAAGACCCTATGGTGGAAATATCAAGATATTAGGTAATGCTGAACTTATTTTTCCTATTCCCTTTATGTCAGATGTGGAATCAGTGCGTTTGATGGCTTTCTTTGATATAGGTACCATTCAAGGGCCAGTGGCAGAGCAAAGTTTTGGTGAGGGTGGGTTGGTTTATACAGTGACTAAAGCAAAATTTTCTTTTTCTGAATTTAGGTATTCAACGGGAATAGCGGCCAAATGGTTATCACCGTTTGGGGCTTTACAGGTCAGTTATGCGGTACCTTTAAATTCTCAGGATGGTGATGAGTTACAGGCATTTCAGTTTAGCTTTGGGTCGCAGTTTTAAAGTTCTAATAAGTGTGACTTTTTTACAAAAGCGAGTGCTATAGGCTTGCCTTAGTCGCGATAATGGTATGATCACCGAAAGTATGGTTCTGTTTTAAAGCCATATACATAAAAAATATATCTCCTGAATTCAGGTCTAATAATAAATGAAAAAAATAAATTTAGTTTTTGGTTTTTTGCTGATGTTTTATTTAAGTTGGCCTAATGCAATATCTGCAGAAATGCAGATAGTAAATGAAGGCTCTGAACCTGACCAGGTCATAACACCCAAAAGTAAACAAGGGGGAGAGGCGTTAAAAGGGACATGGTTTTTAATATATACTTACCCTGAAAATACAGATATCAAGCAAGATAGAATGGTTATAGATAGCCTAACTGACAAATTAGTGGTGAGTGGGGATATTGCCGCTAAGGGAAAATATTATGTTAATCAATCTGGCGAAGGAAAAACTATTATTTGCTTGGACTACCGGCCTGAGACAAGCCCTAATTTATATACATGTGTGACACAAACGATTGATAATAAATTTGTAAGCTTTGATTTTTCGCTAGTAAAGAATAGTGAAAGTCTCTTCTACCTCACAGATGGTAAGTTCGGCGTTGGGGATACTTTTGATCAATCTCGTATCGCCTTGATGAGCAATACATATCGCATGACAGGTTACCTGGAGTCCGAATCAACAGATGCAGTATATAACGAATCAAATGAAGAACTCGATATCCCAGCTGTTAACTATAAGGGAGTTCAATATCGAGTTATATTTCAAGTTGATCAAGATGAAGAAAATAATCAAGGTATTTTGACGTATACATTAAAAGAAGCTATGCCACTGCTTAGCCAATTAAAGGTGGAAGCAAAATATAATGAGATAGAAAAGGAACTCGAGATTCCAGTTGTTATTTATCAAGGTTCCAGATATAGAGTCGTGTTAGAGGAAGATGATGACGTTGCTCTGAAATTTAAATTGAAAGAAGCTTTTCTTATTGCAGACTTCAGCACTTTTCTTTAAATGTAGTGATTTTTTGGATCTTTAGGGCTTCTTTCTCAATTCGTCTTTTCCAGAGGGAGATATGAAGGGGTACTGCACCAAGAGGTATAAAAACAAGTTTTTGCACTCCTCATTAAAAAATGCTGAGTAGTGACTATTTTTTAACATACTGGGAGTTTAACAAGCGTCTAATGGGATAATATCTCTTCCATTAAGGAAATGTATGTTTAGTGTGTATGAAATAGTAAATGCTGAATACCTCATCCAGTAGATTGCTATTTTTTTGCACCCTCTATGACTGCGGCTGGTATGGGTGACCGGCAAGCATTATGACAGTCAAATAAAATATGAGTGTACGCGGTGAGTTGCTGAGCAATTCTAACTTTCACGAGCAGGGTGTTTTAAAAGCATGATGGCATCCTCATACTTTGGTAAATGTTATATGCAGAATAAGTTAGGTGTTTTATTTCCAGTTGGTGCATTGTTAATATCAAGTATTGCCTATCTAAACTCTATTTATTTTGTTTATGCCAAAGGGGGTATTATCCCTTTGTTAGCAATCGTCATGTTTTTTATGGGGATGACTTTAAACTGGAAACACTTTAAAGATGCGCTAAGACAGCCATTGCCATAGGTATTCAATTCATTTTTATGCCTTTGATTGCTTATCTGTTAGCGAATGCTTTGCAGTTATCGGTAGCGCACACTATCGGCTTGGTGTTGGTCGGCTGTAGTGCAGAACTCAGGCTTAAGTGTTGCTTTGGCAATAAAATACTTTTCAGTTGCAGCTGCTCTACCAGGTGCTATGTTTAGTATCTGGCATAATGTTTCAGGTTCAATGATTGCTATTTATTGGCGACAGAAACAATAACTGTTTGATCTGTAATGTCTAAAAATGAGTAATGGTGAAAAATTAAGTCCTGTATGAATAAGGTTTTATCCGCTGATGCTTAGTCATTATTTAGAAACTAATGGATTTACAATGAATACCTGCTGATGAGGTAAGTACCTAGGCATAATTAATTTAACTAAAATATTACAATGCGCCTATTTCTACGCCTTGAAGACGAACAAAAATCCTGCGCAATATGGGTAGTTTATTTATTGCGAGTTACCTAAGAGAGTGGTAAAGAATGATAGGGGTGAAAAATGCGGCACTCTACCCATAGTGACAGTGGTTTCGTGAACCTGCAGAATACTGGTATTTTGAAAATGCATTGGTTTTACCGGATCAAGCGAGAACGCTTTGAGTTATTCGTGGTTAGTTATTTCATCTCCTACAGTTTCTCTCAGCAAATAATATCAATGCCTCCGGCATACTCTTCAAGAAAGAAGACGATAGAATAAAATCCAACAATCAAAAGATTTTTTTATATATTTGAATAAAATTTAGAAGAAAATACTACCTTTTCAAAATGCTAGAAACCATACAATTTCGGCCTACTAAAAGCATTCAGAAGTGATATGGCTCTTTCTAAAAAGTGCAAACTACTTTTGTGCTGATATGAAGGATATCTGATCTGGCACTGGAAAATGAAAGAGGCATAAAAAAAGGATAGTGGGTTAAAGCTGTTATTTTCTCTGTTTTCAGAATACTGAAAAACAGGTTCTTTATTACGCTACT
>CAYZUM010000128.1:0-8201 GCA_964481455.1 uncultured Methylomonas sp.
GATACAAACAGCTAGCAGCGGCTACTTTAAGTATTCGGCGACGGCGATGGTCGGGTTGTTTTTTAGGGTAATCCAGACAATTAATCACCGTCATTACTGCTAAAGCCAATGGTAACGCCTAAGGTCTGGGATAGGTTTTGTTTAATAATAGCAATCAATTTAATCAGCTCTGTATGCAGTTGCTTGCCCTTCGCTTGAGTTGCTGAATTATTCATCTGATTAAATAAGGGCTTAGGTAATGCCGTTGCAAGCTCTAGACATTTGGTAATTTGTGTGCGTAAACCAAATTCTAATTCAGTTTCATTATAATTGTTGATTAATAAATCATCTAAACCAAAACGACTGCCACCGTAATAAACTTGCTGAAAGGTAATGAGGCTACTGATAATATTTTCCTGCGAATTCTGACTGCGCCATGATTCCAAAAAGTAAGCATTAACTTTCGCATTGGGTAAGCGCAACCCAAAGGGTTTACCTACCTTAAGGTTCTTGATGATTTCAATTGCGACCAGTGATTCGCGCAGTATGACGGAAAAAGATTCGTCAATAACTTCCTGCTTATTGGAATAGCTAAATTCAGCAAGGTATCCATGACTGGAATTGCCCCATGCCTTGAGTAAATCTTGCGCTTGCTTGCTTAAGTTCTTTGCCGCTGCTTTTAGGTAATCACAACGTTGATTTGCACTGTTGCCATCCGTAAAGGTGGAAAAACCTCCTTCTTCAGAGTCAAAGATAAGATACTCCATGGCTGACAGCCCTTGAGCAGGTGAAGGGGCTTTCCCAAGTTCCTCTGTATTAGGGGACTGATTAGCGTTTAGAAAATTCCGCGACATCCTTCTGACCAGATTTTTATCATCCGGCCAAAACTGTATTTTAAGGTCAAGAAAGCCTTCTAATGCGGGGCCAAAGCGAAAAGGTAGGGTTTGTGCCCAGGCCTGCTTAGTGGTACTCCAGGAACTTTTAAGGTATGCAAATTGTTCAGCAGTACGACCCGTATTACAAAATGCCTCCGTTGTCTGGGATAAATGCCTGCTTTGCATTGAAAAAGCCTCAAACGCAGGAAGTAGCACTCGTTCAGTGACATCTTTGATAAAAGCACGATTTGCGGCCTGCTTATTGCCTGCATCAATGAAGGCACCTTGCAGACTGCCTGCTGCAAAAGTGTGTGATACTGAGCAAAAAGTTAATGATAGCGCCCATACAAAACCCGCCAGATAGAGACCCGCTTGTTTATGCCCAAATGCAGACTGTTTGGCCCATAAAGTATCTCGAGGCGCATTATCATTCATCTGCATTCCATCAGCCATAGAGGTTATATCCATTATTATCATCCGATATTAAAATAAGGTTACAAGGTAACTCGCAACAAACAACTTACCCATCTTGCTAGTACTATAAGGGAGCTGGAAATAAATAAACGTCCAATATTGGGCAGTATTTTTGTTCGTCTTCAAGGCGTAGTAACAGGCGCATAGCTCGCTACGAAACGGTTACTACACCGTAGAAGACGGACAAAAAGATCAGCAATCTTGGATGATTATTTGTTTCCAGCTCCCTAAGCCCTAAATAACCGAGAAAATGGGGAGCAGGCTTTAGCCTACATGAACCGCAAATCGAGTAGGCTAAAGCCTACTCCCCAGTTTTATTTATGGCTGATTATTTAATATTATTTTCTCGGTTATTTAAGGCACGAGGTACTCGTCTTTTTGTGCCTATTTCTACGCCTTGAAGACGAACAAAAATCCTGCGCAATATGGAGGAGATTATTGATTGCGAGTTACCCAAGTCTTTATAAGGATTCAAGAAATTTAATTAAAGCATTTCTTTGATCCCCATCGAAAGACAGAACCCTCTGTTTTGACGTTTCAGCTTCACCATTATGCCACAAAATAGCTTCCATCAGATTACGCGCACGCCCATCATGTAAAAAAAGTGTATGGCCATTGACTGTTTCGGTCATGCCAATCCCCCATAACGGAGCTGTTCGCCACTCACGGCCATTTGCCAGGAACTCGGGTCTGTTATCAGCCAACCCTTCTCCCATATCATGCAATAACAAGTCAGTAAAAGGGTGGATAATCTGATTCGCCAGCTCAGGAAATACCTCTGAATCACCTGTCCGTAAGGTAGGAATATGACAGGCTGCACATAAGGCTTGGTGAAATAACTGCTTGCCCTGTAGTACAACGGGATCATTAACATTGCGCCTGGCTGGCACAGCGAGATTGCTGGAATAAAATACCACAAAATCTAGAATATCATCACTGACTTCAGGCTCACCACCATTAGGCTCTAACAGGCAATCTACCTGCACGGCTGTACATTCGTCCGCTGGAAAAATAGAGGTCGTCAACCCCATGTCCCCATTGAATGCACTGGCAGATTGCTGCCTGACAGTTGGTTGCCCTAACTTCCATCCGTACCGCCCCAAGGCTTGGCCTTGTTGTTCGACATCCCATACCCAGTTTGCACGACCACTAATACCGTCAGCATCCAGATCCAGAGAGTCTACTCGAGATAGAATAGTGCTTTGCGGAATCGCATCAATCAGGCCCAGGCCAATCATTGGCGGCGCTATACGTGGAGACATCATGACATGATTTGCGAACGGCCCATAATTGAGCTGCTCAATACGGAACGTGGGTTGACGCAATTCGACTTTATAGCCATCGATAAATCTTTCGGTAAGACTGGTATAGCTTACTTTGACCTGTCCTTCCGGGGCAATATTTGGGCTGGAAAAATCTTGCAGTTGCCCACCGTAATTTGGCTCAGGAAGTGGGCCCTGTGTTTCCTGTAATAATTTCTCTTGTTCTGTTTGTGCAGGAATACTCAACCTCATTAACATGGAAATCGCACTGTCCTGATCGTTCTCGGGTGGGTGCCCACGCCCATCTTTAATATGGCAGTTTTGACAGGCATTGGTATTAAATAACGGGCCTAAACCGTCACGAGCCGTAGTCACTGTTGGTGCGGGAACCCAGGGATTGCGAAAAAATGAATTACCCACGGAAAAATCCAGCCGCCTAAAGATTTCCAGGCTGGCAGAAGGTAGAGAAAAGGCATCCTGGTTAAAAGTAAAGGTCGTTGCGCTCCCTCCCAAAAGGCGTTCATTTTCTTCAGCCTGGCTAAAGTCTTGCTGAACTGAAAATTTTACTGCTGGAGACGTATAAAGGAATCGCCTTGTTGCATTTTCAAAGCCGACATACAGCGTAAAGTCACCGGGTAAATCCTGCAGGTTCTCCACAATTGAAAGCGGAATCGTCGCTGGCAAGTTATCAGTGTAGGTTTGTAAGGGAATTAATGAAGCGATGCTACGATCCCAGGGCACCCAGTTTGATTGCGCTGTTTTCATCCAGGCCACACCCGCTTGAATAGCGACCAGATACAGCTTACCTGAATCACCGATATTGTCCTCTGGGCTAGTAAAGGTTGCAGAAACAGATAACACATCAGCTTCTGCAATATTACTTTCAGAAGCTACCTGAATATTAAATTCAACCCGCGCGCCTGCCTTTCCACTATTTAAGAAAACGGTATCACGAGTATGAGTTGCAGCCATACCAACCACACCATATGAGGCATGAAGGGCTACAAAAAAAACCATGACTATTATTTTGATATTTAACATATTTGATTTTACTAATTTGCTAATAGATAAAAAGAATATTACACCCTATTTCTTTGGTTTAATAGGGGGTTTATTGCAAAATAGTCCATGAATCGTGTATTTTATACCGCTCAATACTTCCAGCGTAAAACCTGTGCTGCTATTTATTGCACTCTACTTTAAGGCAACTCACAACAAACTACCCACCTTACTCGTCTTTTTACCTGTCGTCTGCATTGCAGAAATAGTTGTGTAGCCTGCTATGCGTCCATTTCTACGCATTGAAGACAAACAAAAATCCTGGCAATATGGGTAGTTTATTTATTGCGCGCTACCTAAGATAAAGTCCATTTCCGTACAAACTAATGACATACCCCTTGCCTAAAAAGGAAGCATATTGGGTACCTTTCATACGTATGAAAGCAAAGTAGCTTACCCTTTTGAATATCACTAACAATAAAAGAAAAGAAAAGGTGTAGGGTGCATTCAATGCACCCTACTTAAAACACCCTCACATGCAAAGTGCTCATTGAGAGATGTCAAATATTTATATCAACAACAAGTGACTCTTAAATGATAAGAGTTACAGCTCATGACCCGATGTATCAGGATTAAGGTTAGTGATACCTATTGATTCAGCGGCAGTTTCCATTTGAATGGTTTGCTGACCCAGCGCTTGAATGGCTGCGTTAATAATCGCAGCTCCCTGGTCATTACCTGGCGCAATCAATTGATCAAATGCCTGGCCAGACTCGGCTTTAGTCACAATTTTTTGTATCGCATCCTCAGAGTCATTCATTCTTTCCACCAGTTCATGACTGACCTCCGCATGTTCATAGGCGACTAATTCCGCAAGACTTGTGGTGATCACTTTACTGCCATCAACACGATTGTATGTGCCGGTATAAACATTTTTAATACCCAGTGCATTAAAGAAATACGAGGAATGCGTATTATCACTAAAACAATCATGCTCATCTTCAGTCGAGTTGGCAATCAGCGCTACTTTCATACGCTCACCTGCTAATTCACCGAACGACAAGCTCCCCATACCAAACAGCATTTTACGCAAGCCTTCCTGAGTGTCGTCCGCAAGAAATTCAGTTGCATAATTTTGCCCAGACGTTCCACCTTGAGAGTCCCACTCATTGACAATAAATTGTAAGTCCTCTATCAACAATTCTGTCGCTGCCATTAAGTATTGAGCACGTCTATCGCAATTCTCATTAGTACAGTCACTTCCACTCAGATAATCGGTATAAGAGCGTTCACCCGCTCCCGCCTCAGTGCCATTTAAATCCTGCCCCCAAAGTAAAAATTCTACGGCGTGATACCCAGTCGCAACATTTGCCTCTGAGCCTGCGACTTCATGCAGACTTTGCAATAACTCTGAGTTAATATTGCTGACATCCAGAGTGTCTCCGCCTATCGTGATGTTTGCATTATTTGCAATGATATTCGCCTGCGCCCATTCATTGCCTAATTCACTGTCGTAAAGAGTTGTATCGACATAATCAATCAACCCCTCATCCAGTGGCCAGGCATTCACCTTGCCTTCCCATTCATCGACAACGGGGTTAGCAAAACGATAGGCTTCTGTCTGTAAATACGGTATGCGGGCCGCTAGCCAGGCTGATTTTGCCTTATCTTGCGTCGCCTTTGAAGGACTATCTATAAGCTCCATAACCGCTTCTTTTAACTGCAATGCAGTAATCAATGAATCTTCATAGCCAGCATGTGCAATTCTGACATAGCCTTTTAAGACATCGGCTTCATCAACAGTAATATCAATATGAATAGGTGCTGAATTATACCTCAGAGTACCTGCACTATTCTTGTAGCCAACAAAAATATCGAATTGACCTGATGTCCCTGAAAGGCTACGGTAGACATTGAGCATTTCTTCTGCTTCCAGAGCACTATCTTCGCGTGCAGGCTGCAAATCATCTATACTGCCATCCCATGGCACCCAGGCACCTGAGGATGTTTTCATTAGCGCCTCACCACGATGTATAACCACTGTGTAAAAAGAACCACTTGAACCCACATCTTCTGCTGCAATGGGAATCAAAGCAGAAACTGTCAGATTATCAGAAACCTGAAATATTCCATCGGAATTTGGTACGCCACCAACAGTCCCTGAAATAGGTTGTGTCGAGGAGCCTCCCCCTAGCTTTGTAACAGGGTAATCTTGCGTGAGCGCTAAAGCAGGCCCAGCGGTAGAGAGAGCCAGAATAATTGCGGCTGTTAAATTGTTAAAATTGGGTACTATTTTCATATAAGAAGCCCTAGAGGGAGTTATAAAATAAACATAATACCATTAATGATAATCATTCTCAATATCATTATATGGTTTAAAGATATATTACAATTTTCATAAGGTATACTCAAGTTTAATTGATGTCTATTGCCGCCAAAATGATGTCTTAACTTAGGAACGTGCACGAAATAACGTGAGCAACTTGCTTGCCTTTTTATCCGTCTTCAGCGTTGTAGAAATAGTGACGTAGCTGGCTATGCGCCTATTTCTACGCCTTGAATACGAATAAAAATTCTGCGCCAGTTGCCCAACTTATTTCGTGCACGTTCCTTACCATCAAAAACTAGGAGGCTGTCCAAGAATAGAAGCCGTCGCGAGGGAAATCCATTTTGAGCCAGATTTTTCGATCATTTGAGACGAAGTGTGTGCTCTTTAACGAAAATGATCGGGAAATCTGGCCAAAAGCGTTTTTCTTACAGTAGGTTTTCTATTTTTGGACAGCCTCCTAGAGTATAAAATGCAGATTTACTTTATTTATTGCGGCACCGGCTCACCAATAACACTGCAATAATTATACTTATTGCTAAAAAAAATAATACTAATGCATCCCCCCACCCCATATAAGGTGTGCTACCTGCCATCGGTACAACCCAGTCAGTCAATGCAGCTTGCTTAAACATTTCAAGCCTGCTGACAACCCGACCCTTTTCATTGATAAACGCAGTCACACCTGTCGCGGAAGACCTGAGCATATACCGCCCCGTTTCAAGTGCACGAAAACGCGCCATTTGTAAATGCTGGTGCGGCTGCAGCGAGTTTCTCCACCAACCATCATCTGTTATGTTCACTAAATAGGCAGCCTCTGGTAGCCCTGGCAATAACGCCTGGCCAAATACGCTTTCATAACATATTGAAGCAGCGAAGTAATAATCAGCTGCGTATAACAAATCTTGCCTGTCTGGACCTTGCATAAAATTCGAAACAGGAAAGCCTACTAATTCCGCTATGTCATTTGATACTGACTGAAAAGGTAGGTATTCGCCAATGGGCACCAAATGCCGCTTATAATAAGCCCCCTTGGTTGCACCCCATAATTGTATCGCATTATAAAACTCACCCGCGCGCTCACCCGAAGCAATCACACCTAATAAAATATCGCTGCGATGAGCAATTGCTTGTTCATTGATTGTCTTTACAAATAGCGGATCCAGACTGTCATAAATAACAGGCAAGGCTGTTTCAGGCCACACAATGAGCCGAGAGCTCCAATGTTGTCGAGTCATCGATGCATAAATATCAAGTGTCGCATCGCGTTGTTGAGGCAACCATTTTTTTTGCAATGGAATATTACCCTGTATTAACGTAGCCCGAAAGGGCTTGCCTAAAGGTTGCGTCCACTCTACAGTCTTTAATAATTGCGCCCCTAACCAGACACACACTAGCAGACCAGATAAGCCCCATCGTAGACTATCCCTAGAATGATACAGGGCAACCAGTGTAGCCGCAGAAAACGCAACCAGCCAACTTACCCCGTAGACACCTGTAATAGGCGCCAGACCCGATAGAGGTGCATCAATCTGACTATAGCCCAATTGCAACCAGGGAAAACCTGTCAACATCCAGCCACGCATCCATTCCAGCAACACCCAGGCTGCCGGAAACACGAGTAGTAACTGAACCCATTTTTCGCTGTGACTATACCCTAGTGTTATCCAGGCGACTACCGCTGGATACAAAGCTAAATAGGCAATCAGGAGGGCTGTCAAACCAAGCGAAACGACTGGGGCAACACCTCCCCAATCGCGAATTCCAAAATATACCCAGTAAATTCCCGCACCAAACTGTCCTAAACCAAAAAGGTACCCCCTCCACACGGCCTTGCCAAGACTCAGATACTGCCAATTAAACAGCAATATTATCAACGCGACAATCGCTAGAGCGGGATGATGAAAGGGAGCAAAAGAGAAGCTCAGCAATATCCCGGCAAACAAAGCCATGCCGTCACCTCCTGCCGATTTAATTTGTTTTATGATCAGGTTTTTCATTCTGTTACGTAGGAAGGTCAATTTAGTCTCTAATAAAATTGGTTTGCCCTTATGGCTAAGCACTAGGAGGCTGTCCAAGAATAGAAAACCTAAATTTTTCGGTCAGTTATGCTCAGCAAGTCACTCATACTATCATCGCCGTGGAAACTTTTGATACAGGTATAGCAGGAACACTCCCCGCTAATTGGAAAGAGGGCATTACTGGAATCGGTGTTGCTGACTGGAAGCAGGAAAAGGACAGCTCAGCACCAAGTTCGCCATTGGTGTTAAAACGATCAGGTGTAGG
>CAYZUM010000129.1:0-8195 GCA_964481455.1 uncultured Methylomonas sp.
GCAGGCAAGGGTAGGATTTAGTCCACTTAACATGTTGTTATGAAAGAGGATAGGTGTTAAGGAGGGGAGAATTTTAACAAAGTCCTGTTCTTTTGTTCCTTTTATAAGAGAATCGGCCATGTCCACGCGAAATCCACTTGCTCCCATATCAAGCCAGAAACGCATGATTTTTTTTATCTGATTTCTTACTGCTTTGGGGCCGGGATGATTTACGGAAAGTTGCCAAGATTCGTTTCGAGCAGGCGATACAAAACCGTAGTTAAGCGCGGGTTGTGAGTAGAAAAAATTAGTTATATATTGCCCATCACGCTCAGCATATCCACTCACTGTCCTAAACTTCCCACCGCCATCATTTTGTAAATTTATATTTGTGGCAAAGGTAATTACACCGTCAATAAAGTTGTCTCTGTTCCATTCTCTTCTCCTTTGAATATCTTAAGCCATATAGAGCCTGACAGGATCACTCAGACCAAAGGGCATAAAGGTGTAACCGTCAACCCAGTTCTTTTCGTCATTAAAAGAACCGGGCCCCACGCCTTCCGGATTAATATCTCTTTGATGATGCGGCCCGAGCAGGTTGCGCAGACTGTTGGTTATCTCTATTTCTATCAAGTTTTTGCCATCAACAATAGTGAACCTCTGTCCAATCAGCCCTTCTTTTTTAGGTCTAAACCTGCCTTCTGCATTAAAATTGCCCGCCAGATAAACAGATTCTATTTCTGTGCCATCTTTAACATAGATGCATGCCTTCTTTGCCGTCTTTACTAAAAATTCTGAATAAGCAGGGGGATATAAGCTGCTGATTTCACCAACGTTATCTGACCCTCAAGCACTACTTTTTCAGACAAATCTCTTTGTATAATAAAGGCATGACCTATTCCTGAAGATAAGGGGATTTCTCCGTCTTCTTTGAGGTTATCACCTATAGTAACAATATCCTTTGGATTAAAACCAGTTTCAATAATCGCTCTTTCCCATAACTCCCGCTGGCATTTTTGACCACGCAAGCTATTTGCTCCTAATATTTTCTTGAAATAACCAGAACCATCGATATTTCCAAGGCCTGCTCGCTCTAGTTTTAGGAGACAGCCAACAAAGGGATTATTACTCACCACAAATAGTTTCCTGGCTTGACGCGCCAGCTCCTTCACCATCTTTACCCCATCGTCATAGCAAAAGAGATATTTCTGGTGCCATTGCTGAATAACTTTCCATGTTTTTCCTACAGGCAAGTCAAACTTAGTGATAAAATCAGGGTAATCCCACCAGATAACTTTATCAGCGTACGTTTCAATTGCCTTTTTAGCGTCTTTTGGGTCCCAGTTTTTTTCTTTTACCATTACATCCCGAATACAACCTAAAACTGGATTACCCCAGACCAAAGATTTGTCAAGGACAACCTTTCCCTTAATTTCATCAGTGATAGTTCCATCAATATCGATAAAAAAACACATATTTTTCATTTCTTCGCATTTCAACAAAATGTGACTTTTCCTTTCCACTCGCCTCCATCAATAAAGACGAGAACTTCTTTGCAAAATTCCTGTTTGCTAGGTAAAGACAAAAGAAGTGTTTCTTTTTTCATCTCCATCTTTACAATACGCGTTCTGAGATCCTTTGGACATACGAGACATAGTTCATTTGTATACACAGCTATGGGTTCTCCCGGGGGCACATTGAACGGGATTTTATTATTCGAGCCATTTGAAATAATAGCCTGGTGAATACAGTTGGGCTCTGTATTCAGTAAATAGATTATATGCATATCACCTTCAGCATACACTGCAAAGCGAACATGGTCGCAGGTTTCTACTATAATATCTTTTTGCCAGGCCACAGCAAAGAAATGCAGCAAATCTTTATAGAATCGCTTCAACCCCCTGCAACCAGGAAATTCTGTTGAATTAACAAGAAAGGCCATGCCCTTTCCCAACTTGTTAGTGACAAATATAGGATTCTGAAACATGTTTTCCCATGTATCGCTAAAAACATCGGACCCGACAGCAATAACCTCGGCTGTAGTAAGTGTTACATCCCCAAGTGGGAATCCTCCGTCATAATATTTAGGATCACATTGTTCTGTCCACAAAGGGAAGTTATAATTACCTCTGCTTGGTTGTTGTTTGAATTTAATACCGCCTTCATGGGTCTTGTCTTTAACAATATCTACGCTCAAACCAAAAAGATTTTGGAAATCACCGTCATGTATAAGTGAAATAGGTGCGTTTCTTTTAGTTCGTGTATCAAAATGAGCTAATGTGGCCAGTATATGTCCTCCCTGCCGCACATACTTTTCTATGTTGTTGTATATTTCCGGCGTCATTGTATTCCAGCCAAGAAATATAAGGCAGTCATAATTTCGCATGAGAGAAAGAGAGCTTTCAGCCGGAATAATATCAACCTGCCCTAGAGGAGGATTGCCTGAAAGATCTTGCTCACCCAACACATAACGAAATTCCCACGGTAGTTTTTGATAAAATGAGTTGAACAATTCCCATGAATCTTCAGCTGTACCAGTCTTAATGCCGTCTGAGCCACGCTGTCCCCAGATATATGGTTGACCAAAGGCGCCGGGGGCAAAACTGTCAAGATTGCCGGAAATCACGGCAATGCGGCTCATGGGAAAACCAGAAGGGCGAGGGTGAGAGGCACAAAAACGGGCAAAATCCGAAAGTTCCTTGCGAAACATTTTAACCTGTTCAGAGTCTGTAGAAAAATTTTTGCCTAAGGCTTTGTAGTCCATTATCCCGTGTTCGGCATATATGGGATCTGCTCCCCGAATAAATGCATGATATAAAGATGTTCTCCATCTGTGACGCCATAGCACATCGTGCTCGTTACCTCCATACCACACCATGGCCATATCAACGCCAAAGCGGTCCTTATTGTAAGCAATCGTTGCCCCTTTGATTGCGGAGTAACAAAGTTCGGTAAAAGGAGAGTAGGTTACTTCCAGGTCAACACGGTCTATCCCGGCTTCATAAAGGTATTTGGCAATACCAGCGGCTTCAATACAGATCAAGGGCGGTGACACGATACTGTCAGTCGCAGATTTGATGAGTTGGCGCAGTTTCGTTACCAGAGAATCTTTGGCTACAGCTGCGCACTCTGTAGGAGGGATCAGGTTAGGAGACCCGGCAACTGTGCTTTGGGGCCAGTAAAGGGTAAGACCCCCATATTCACACATAAAAAGTGTTCCGTCAAAGGTCTCACCGGCTTCAGCGATAATTTTCCTGAATTCTTCCTTATTGATTCCAGTGTACCCTGACCGGAGAACTCCGTTTCTACGGCTCCACATCTCATCCATTACAAAACACATATTGTTTTCTTTGCAAAAGGTGACCACCTGACGCAGTTTCTCAAGACTCCATGGCCCAGCAAATAAGACCGTATAGTTACCCAGTTTCTCGTCACGAATGCGTTCCAGAGTTCTCAACCCGTAAGACGCTTCACTCATTCCTCCAACTTTAACGTGTTTCACGAAAACACTCCTTTGATCAAGATATTTCACTCACCTTTTGATTTTTGAAGAAACTTAGCTATTTTTACAAAGAAATTCCAGTTGATATAATACATTTTCATCTCTTCCAGATAATTGCCATCTCCCAGTCCGCTGGATTCGAAATTTATTACATCGTTATAGCCTATGTCTGCCAGGGCTCTTATTGCCTCAAGCCAGTTAATCGTTCCAAAACCGATGGGCCGGTGCAGGTCGGTCTCGCCAAAATTATCATGAAAATGCGTCTCAAAAAGATATTTGCCCGATTCCCTTATTGCTTTTGCTACATCAATCCCCATAATGTGGCTGTGACCTGAATCAAGACATATTCCTAAGTTAGAACAGCCTATTTTCTTTATCAGCTTTATAATCATTGCCGGTGTTTTGGTTCTGTTGCAACAGGCAGTCTCAATTGTAGGAGAAACACCTCTTTTCTTCCCCTCTGCGCAGAGATATCTATAGGCTTCAAAGTTCATCTCAAGATATCGTTTTTCTCCTCCTATCTTTCTAATAACCTCATCATATAGAATCTTTGCATTCTTTATAGAATTCTTTTGATATGCGTTAAAGATGCTCTTTTTAATCAGCCGGGGATCATCCAAACCCGCCATCCAGCCAAAATGGGTGGTGACAAACCGCATTCCGAATTCTGCTGCTATATCTAAGTCTCGTTTGTATTTTTCCAACATCCATTCCATAGTTTGCCAGGGAGAAGGTAAAATATGAAGGAAATGGGAGGAATGAACCTTAAGCCCGGAATTCTCAACGGCCCTTTTTATTTGCTTGATTTCTTTCTTGCTCTTACCAGGATGAAATATTTCATTAAAATACAGATATTTGAAGCCAGCCTTCGCTATTTCATCAAGCACTTGGGGTAACTGCCGCAATGGTCTAAGAGGACAATTTATCCCCAAGGTAGTAAGATTTATAAAACTACGCGCATTGTTCTCATTTAGATATTTCATAAACGTGCCTTTCGTAAGGTTTAAAGGTATCTTTAAACAAGGAGTTATTTATCTTTAGCTACCTTAAGAAGATTATTCCTGTCTTTGCCCTTAATGAGAACGGCTTTGAAATGATGCCCTTACGGAAAATAACTAAAGAGATGGCTGGCAACATCACCTTCACCAAGGTAAATCACTTCAAACTTATCCTTAACCAGCGTTTCTATATTATAAGCAGTCCCTTTATCCTTCTTTCCATACTCGGTTTTCCCAGATTAATGACCTTCTTTTCTTCAGGGAAGAATTTGAAAAGGTAGCCGTCGGTCGTTCCGCCGATAATAACCCCTTAAGGCTATTTGATATAAACGTAATAAACACGACGTTCATGCGCTTTAAAGGTGTCATTAAATCTGCTGTTATTTAATTTGATAGTTCTGTCTTCAAACTGGACAGTAACATCTGATTGATATTCCCACGCCATTGGCATGATAATCTCAACATCAACATCCCGAGCGGTCAGATTTACGGCGATAACATAGATTTTGTCGTTTAGCTTACGCGTCATAAAACGTATCGCCCTATTTGAAATCGACGCTGAAGGTGTTTTCTCAAGCGAGAAAATAACATCCTGTAAACTTAAAAGCTCGGCGTTGAGCTGTTTAAGCGCCCGCCAGTTTTCAGGATAGTTTGGACGCCCCAGGAAATACACCAAACCGGAAGCACCAGAAATAACCGAGGCATAACTTTGGGCCATTTGCTCGGCGAAAGTCGGCTCACGATAATGGTTGTGCATATTGTTGCCGACCAGAAAGAAAAAACAGGGTTTACGACCTTCTTTTCCCGCCTCCCACATCATGTCTACAGACTTGATGATATCTTCAACTTCACGACCCTCCCGATTGGTGAGATAATCACTAACCATGAGGATATCGGTATTAAGGTCTGCAAATCGGCCTGGTATTCCTACAATCGTATTATTCATAAAAGTCGGGTGATATGGTGTGTATTTTCTGAAATTGGTCAGAAAATCTCTCACCTCATCCGATTCGGCATAAAGCTCTGGTTCATCTATGGCCAGCCAGGCAATGGTGGAATCGCTCTCCCAGGCTTTGACAATTTCTTCCATGCTAATTTTATCGCGACTATGCCAGTTCTTTGCCCAGTTTATGGTCTTAAGTCCTGCTTCCTCAGCATAGCGGAGAAAGTATTTTATCGCTGGGAAACGCCTGTAGTTTCCATAAATCATCAGCGTTTTAAATCCATGACTTTTATAAAACTCTACTATGCGCTTTATATTTTCAGGCTCATCATTCTGGCCTGGCCAGGTAACAATAAGTGGCGCAATAACCAGAAACGGCTTCCCGTCAACAATGAGACAACGTCTTTGGCGGTCAATCTGGACTGCGCCTTCGACAAAGGCCTTTTTCACCAGTGTAGTCTGCCCCTGGAGCACTTTCCTGGCACCATCAAAAATATCGAGTTTTACTTCGTGTTTTCCAAGAGCCAAGCCCTGCAAAGGAATCTCAATAGTAAATTCATCAGACAAGGCAACTTCTTTTCGTATCTCACCAACGGTGACAACACCTTTTAATCTTTTGGCGTCAGGTAATCGTAAATTGCCAACGATTACTGCGTTGGGTTCATTCATGTAGAAGTTAAGACGAGTGAATATTTCAAGGGGCATCAAGGATTGAGCACGAAGTGATGATACATGCCTCAACTGACCATCTCTTAAAATTTTAATGGTTACATCAATCGCCCCCTGAGTTACAGATAATGATAAAGGTATTTGAACCGCATTATCACCTTTTTTTAATTGCACTACCTGACTTCCCAACAAGGCTTTAGTATTTTGATCAAAAAGCTGAATATCACCTTTGAATCCCTGAGAACTATTGTTTACAATTTTACCGAAAATCGTGGTTTTATTACTTTCACGGTCATACGAGACTTGAAATTCGCTTACTCCCAAAGCGAATTTTTCAAGAATGCCTTCTGGCCATACAAGAGTAGGATAATACTCCGGCTGGTGGAAATCTACCCGGGGAAAGTGGATAAGCGAAGAGGCCTGATTGCTAGCGATGCTGTTACGGCCTAAATTTATGCCCCACCGATTTGAAATATCCGCCTCCGCAAGCATGGCCAGGGGCAACTGCACTTCAAATGTTATGACGTTCTTTTCTTTGTCTATCTTTACCGCTGACTGCCATTCGCCGTCCCAGCCTAAAATACGTCCCGGACCAATATCAGCCCGAGAATTAGCAGCATTAACACCTATCTGAAGATATTTTTCTCGGCTAAAGGTACTATCCAAAAATATTTCTATACAATCCTGGCCAAATAACCCCACATTATCGTGAGGAAATTTTTCAGCCCTGATCTTTGTCGCATCTTCAACGTAACATTGAAAAGCAATGTAGAGATTTCCTTCGTAATAACCTAAGTAAGCAATAGTTTTGTCCCTGGGCTTTTCGGTTCCCTTAAATAAAAACTGGTCAACCTTTGTCGCTTCCTTAAACCAAATGTCTTCGAGGTTTCCGTCAATAATTGGTTTCTGAGAAAGGCGCACAAGTTTGATATCCTCGGGACGGGTAACAACTTCTTTTTTATTATAGAACTTAACAGCATCAAGAGAGCTTGCCTGGTATTTGCTGGCTGTTTCCCCTATCTCAATTTGAATATCATCCACCCAGACGACCCCGGGCACTTCAAGCCACAAACCACAACGGACAGTACTGCGGATGGGATTTTCCACCAGGAACTCGAAACGCTGCCACTCGGTTGACAACTTGATTTCCTTTCGATGAAATTTTACCCGCATCTCCCAGATTTTCAGGGTAACAGGCAAACCCGCTTCGGACGCTTTCAGATACAAGCTGAAAACCATTGGTTTGCCTATGGTTATTCCCGTATTAAACGTTAGAAAACTGTTCCTGGCCCCTACCAGGGGATCATTCTCAATTCTTAACGATTGCTTTCCTGAATGTTTAACATCGGTGTCGATTCTCCAGGTCTTAAAGAAGTCCTCCAGCGGCCCTTTATACTCAAAAGGACGAAAGGTACACGAGTCGAAAAATGTAGGCATACCTTCCTGAAGGTATTCAAAAGAACTATTCACCGCCAGATTCGGAGAGACATCTTTATCTTTAAGCGTATATAGCTGAAAATTATCAATCACACAACTCAACCTCCAGGCCATTATTTTAATGCGTCCTTCTCGTGGTAAACCGGACTCTATAAATGAGGCTATGGTCTGGTTGTTTATTTTATAAACGTATTTAGCCGCACCATCAAGCAGACGCCGGCTTACCGTCATGTTCATGGATTTGCCGAATTCAAAGTCGTCGATTGGAAAAATGTGTCCTTTAGAATATTTTTCACCGGGCAATCGATAGACGACCCAGGCCCGGCCATCTTCACGCACAGCAAACTTGATGCTATCAAAGTATAATCCTGCAAATCCACATCCTACACCTTCCACTTTTTCTACGGCGATATCAAGTGAAATCGCGAAGCTCCCTTCTGCCTTTCGTCTTAACCTTATCTTTCCCCCGTCTGGGATATTTAATACGCCATCATCAGATTTGATGCCTACTGTAGGTTCCCAGTTTTCAATAAACAGCCCCGGGATATTAAAGTTATCACCGAAAATTGGAATGCCTAAATCCTCAGCATTGGCACTGAACGCGCCCACTACGAAAAATATTAGCCCTAAAATTAACCCTTTTTTACCCATTATCTCTCTCCTTTTT
>CAYZUM010000130.1:0-7917 GCA_964481455.1 uncultured Methylomonas sp.
GAATGAAGGTGACAGGAGTCCCTGAATTTCACGAAGTAGCATGGCGCGCCTGAAGGTTAAATCAATTTTGCTTGAGTACTTATAAAGAGCGACATTATGTTGGGGTTCGTGCCTCACCCACAACCTACGGTGCTCGTTACATCAAATGACGACAATACGACCTGCTCATAAAGTGCACAAGTAATTTAAACCTCATTCCTATGTGTCTCTTATGCCCTAGTGATATGTGCATTTTATTTAATTCTTCTATTATGATTATTTTGAATTTAGAGTATGCTAAGGTATGCGCTACTTTGTTAACAGTATGCCAGCGCGCTGAGTGGTGGCGAGAAACACATACAATATGGCACGAAGACGAAATTATAGAAAGAAAAAACTACCTGAAGATCCGGTTAAAGTAACGATTGAATCTTTTACCCATGATGGCCGTGGTGTTGCTCATGCGGATGGTAAAGCGGTGTTTATTGATGAAGCTTTGCCGGGTGAAGAGCTGGAATTTATCTATACTGATAGTCGTAAAGATTATGCAGAGGGCAAAGTAGAGACTTTGTTGACGCAATCTCCAGATCGAGGGGAGCCAGCCTGTCCTCATTTTGGTCGTTGTGGTGGCTGTAGCTTTCAGCATGTTAAAAATGAACGGCAGATTGTCATTAAACAGGGTTTATTAGTCGAGCAATTTCTGCGCATTGGCAAAGTGAATGCCGTTGAATTCTGGGAGCCAATGATAGGCCCGCATTGGGGGTATCGTCGTAAAGCCCGGATGGGGGTTAAATATGTGGCGAAAAAAGGGCGTGTTCTGGTCGGTTTTCGGGAGCGTCGGAATCAGTTTTTGGCCGAAATTGAAAGTTGCAAGGTGATGCATCCCATTGTGGGTGAAAAATTAATGGATTTATCGGCGATGATAGGTCTACTCAGCATTAAGGATAAAATCCCACAAATAGAAGTGGCGATTGGTGATGAGGATTGTGTGCTGGCTTTTCGAGTGTTAGAGCCGGCGACAGATGAGGATAAAGAGATTATGCGTGCCTTTGGTCAGCAGCATAATATTTCCATGTGCTTGCAATCTAAAGGCCCGGATACTATTAAGCCGATTGAGGGTGAGCCTGAAGTCATTCCTACTTATTCCTTGCCTGACCAAAACATTACCTTTCGTTTTAAGCCGGCTATGTTCACGCAGGTAAACTATGAAATTAACCAGCAGATGATTAATCGGGTGATGCAGGAAATGGATTTTAACGAACAGGATCGGGTGTTAGACTTATTCTGCGGATTGGGAAATTTTACCTTGCCTATTGCAACGAAAGCAGGACATGTTGTCGGCATAGAAGGTGATCAGCCATTAGTCAATCATGCAAAAGAAAATGCACTCTTCAATAATATCAGTAATGTCGAGTTTTATGCCGCTGATTTAAGTCAGGATGTCAGCGATCAGGCTTGGGCAAAGCAAAAGTATAATAAAGTCATGCTGGACCCTTCCCGGGCAGGCGCTTCGGAAGTTCTGCATAATCTTAACAAGTGGAATCCCGAACTGGTGATGTATGTTTCTTGTAATCCTTCAACGTTGGCTAGAGATGCTGGTATTCTGGTGAATGAATTAGGCTATACATTGCTTAAGGCGGGTGTTATGGACATGTTTCCGCAAACGGGGCATGTTGAATCCATTGCATTATTTAGAAAATAGCCATGTTTGCTGATACATTCCCTAATCGATATATTGAGGTGTGCATTGCATCGCAAACGCTAGACCTTATCGAAAATAGTGTTGTTTTACATAGTTACCCTGTTTCAACCGCTAAAAATGGAGTCGGCCAGCGGATGGGATCAGAATGCACGCCAACTGGCTGGCATAAAATCAGGGCTAAAATAGGATCTGATCAGCCCTTGAATAGCGTTTTTGTCGGTCGACGCGCGACAGGTGAAATTTATACTGCTGAGTTAGCTCAGCAGTATCCTGATAGAGACTGGATACTGTCGAGAATTCTTTGGCTGGGTGGCCTGGAGGCGGGTTTTAATCGCTATGCTGAAGTGGATAGTACCTGGCGTTATATTTATATACACGGTTGTCCCGGGCATGTGATGCAGGGGGAACCTGAATCACATGGTTGCATTAGAATGGCTAATGTTAATGTTGAGCACTTATTTAATCAGATAAGTGTCGGTGAGTTAGTTTTGATTCAGGGGTAGGTGCGGACTAAGGAACGTGCACGAAATAACGTGAGCAACTCACTTGCCTTTTTATCCGTCTTCAGCGTTGTAGAAAGAGTGACGTAGCTGGCTATGCGCCTATTTCTATGCCTTGAAGACGAACAAAGATCCTGCGCAATAGGGGGAGGTTATTTATTGCGCGTTACCTTAGTCTTTCATTAGAATGGGTTTATCGCATGATGTTTATTTTAAATATCGGTTAATCGCCTCAAGGTCTGCAATACTGAGAGTACTCGCTGCGTTTTTTAAGCGGATGCTATTTATCAGGTAGGCATAACGAGATTTAGCATATCTGATTTGTGCATCTGTATAGTTTCTTGTGGTGGATAAGACATCAACCATGGTTCGTGTACCTACATCAAAGCCTGCTTCAGTCGCCTCTAATGCGCTTTTTCCTGAGTGAACCGCTGACTTTAAGGCGGCAACTTGGCTAATCGCAGTGAGAACTCCTCGGTATGAATCTTTTACTTCTTTTGTCACCGCGCGCTTCGTTGCAATCAAGTTTTCTTTTGCTTCAGTGTACTGATATTCAGCCTGGCGTGTTCTTGAATTGACGGCTCCCCCTTCAAAAAGTGGGATATTGAGTTGTAGGCCAATGCTTTCTGTATTTCCACGTGCCAAAAGGTTTCCGGCTGTATCGTTAAGAGCAAACTGGCCTACGATATCAAGTTGAGGATAATGACCGCTACGTTGTAAGTTAATGTTATCCTTGATTATTTCAGATTCGTTTTGAGCGACTAGAATGTTAAGATTTTGGTTTAGGGCTTGTCTATTCCACTCGTTAATATTACTTGGGTCTGGTTTTGGTAAGGGTAATGTTTCGCCTAATATACTGAGTTCAGCGGAATAAGGGCCAATGATGACCATTAAAGCTTCTTTGGCATTTTCGACGGAATTTGCTGCTGCAATGATATCGGATCTACTTTGGTCAAATCCCGCTTGTGCTTCATAAACGTCGGTAATAGCAATCAGTCCAACATTAAAGCGTTGTTGTGCTTGCTCTAGCTGTCTGGCGATGGTTTTATTTTCAGACCTTGCAAAGGTCAAGTCATCCTGAGCCGATAAAACTGAAAAATAAGCTTCGGTTGTTTTAAGGATTAAATTTTGTTGTTCGGCAAGGTAGCTGGCATTAGCCTGAGCTATTTGTTTTTCAGATTGAGATAACTGTACCCACATGTCCCAATGAAACACGGGCTGCACTAAGTTTATTGAAAAATGGCTTTCCCAAAAATCGTTTCTATTGGATTGGCCGGGGAATGTTTCATTAAAAAATGATTCCTGATGAGACCAGGTTTGTCCCGTCGTTGCGCCTGCGCTTATTGTCGGTAAAAGCTGGGCGATGCTTTGATCTTTATTTTCAGCGACGGCCATTTTATTCGCGAGTGATTGACGCAAAAAAGGGTCATTTTTAATGGCAAGATCATAGGTTTCTAATAAGTTTTGTGCCTGGAGTGATGTCGAAAATAAAAATATTAGTGAAATTGCTTTTTTATCCATAAATGCCTTCTTTGCTAAACACAGAGTTAATCGCTAATTATAGTGTAATCACAAGCATCTGTAAGCAATCTTTACCAAGTTTAATAGTCTCTTGGGTTTAATGCCCAGAGCACATGTTCTCTGACAAGTTCAGAGGGATGATTCATGCGATTCTTTAAAGCCTGTTTAATGGCTGTAGAAACGGGGGCGTTACCCAGGGCAACTGCAATATTACGTAACCATTGTTGATAGCCTATTCGCCTAATCGCAGAGCCTTCCGTTTTTTGCAGAAATTCTGTTTCTGTCCAGTTAAATAATTCAAGCAGGTGTTGTGCATTAAGGTTATGCCTTGGACTAAAATCTGTTTCTTTACTGATCCGGGCAAAGCGATTCCAGGGACAGATAAGCTGACAATCATCACAACCATAAATCCGATTGCCCAATAAGGGTCTTAACGGGACAGGGATAGCCCCTTTAAGTTCAATAGTCAAGTATGAAATGCAGCGCCTTGCATCCACTTGATAAGGTGCAACAATTGCCTGGGTTGGGCAAATACTAATGCACGCTGTACATTGGCCGCAATGGTTTTGACTGGGTACATCAACAGTCAAGGGTAGCGAAG
Organism: uncultured Methylomonas sp.; assembly: GCA_964481455.1. Lineage (GTDB taxonomy): Bacteria > Pseudomonadota > Gammaproteobacteria > Methylococcales > Methylomonadaceae > Methyloprofundus. Next base: position 4,304 of record CAYZUM010000130.1, read on the forward strand.
TATATATTTCACCTAAAAAAAACCAGGATCCCGCCTTTTTATTAAGAATATTACTATGTTTTCCGATCCAGCCCAGGCCTGCTTTTTCGGCAATAGCTTTTTCAAGGACAGGTGCAGAGTCGACAAAGGCACGGTAACCAAATATACCCACTTCTTGCTCGATACGCTTAGCTAGTTTTTGTAAGCGTTTACGCAACACTTTATGGTAATCCCTGCCTAATGCATAGCGAGAAATAAAGGCAGCAACAGGTGTGTTTAAGGTGGTTTCCATCGCCTCATGTGCTTCAGGTAAATAATCCATTCGTACTGAAATAACGCTGAGCGTATCTGGATGAAGCAGGGCAGGGCGACTACGTTTTAATCCATGCTTATGCATATAGTCCATATCGGCATGGTACCCTTTTGCCAGCCATTCATGAAGGCGCTGTTCAGCTTGCATCAAATTGGTATCGCAGATGCCTACTTGTTGAAAACCTAATTCGTAACCCCAGTGTTTAATTTGTTGGGATACTTCTTTCATAGCCTTAATCACTTTATAATGTTGCTAATAACATAACTTATCATCTCACTATGCAAACTTTACCGACAAAGCTGTATTCGTCAAAGCAGGCCAGCGAAATAGATAGAATTGCCCAGGAACAGTCTAGTATAACAGGGTTTCATCTTATGAGCAGAGCGGCAGAAGCCAGTATTAAGGCGATACAGGAACAGTATCCTACCGCAAAAAAGCTAGGGGTGGTATGTGGTTCAGGTCATAATGCTGGTGATGGTTATTTAATCGCTGCGATCGCTATCCCGGCTGGATATAGCGTGCAATTAGTTGCTCTGGTTTGTGAAGATAAATTAAAGAATGATGCTGCCCATGCAAAACAGGAGTTTATTGATGTAGGGGGGGCACTCTTGACAGACATTACGCTGCTTGATAATTCGATAGATGTTATTGTTGATGCAATGTTAGGAACGGGGCTGGATCGGGAAGTAACAGGCAAATTTGCTGAGGCAATAACACATATTAATAACCTGAATGTTCCTGTCTTGGCGGTTGATATTCCGTCAGGCTTACACGCCAATACTGGGAATGTGATGGGTTGTGCGATTTATGCGACGCTAACGGTTACCTTTATAGTGTTGAAAAAGGGGCTCTTTACTGGCTTGGCACAAGATTATTGTGGTATTCTAAAGTACGTCGATTTAGATATTCCAAAATCGATTTTTCAAAATATACCGAGTCAGGAACGCTTATTAACACAGCCTAAACTGGACAAGCGTAAAGCGAGTGCTCATAAGGGGCAATTTGGCCATGTGATGGTAGTGGGGGGAGATTATGGGTATGCTGGAGCAATCCACCTGGCAGCGGAAGCCGCCTTAAATACTGGAGCAGGTTTAGTCAGTGTCGCAACGCGTAAAGAGCATGCACGACAAGTACATTTATCGAGCCCTGAATTAATGGGACATGCGCTGGAAAATATAGCGGATATAAAAAGTTTGTCCAAAAAAGCGACGGTTCTGGTGTTAGGTCCAGGACTAGCGCAACGTGAGTGGGCGCAAGAGATATGGCCAACTCTGGTAGAGCTTGATATACCTCGGGTTATTGATGCAGATGCTTTGAGTTTATTGGCTGCTGAGCCAGCCTATTCAGATCAATGGATATTAACACCGCATCCAGGTGAAGCGGCTAGCTTATTGAAATGTACAACGGCTGACATATTGGAAGATAGATATAAGGCTATAAGGTCTATTCAAAAAAAATATGGTGGAGTTTGTGTCTTAAAGGGGGTGGGAAGCCTTATTTGTGCAGGTAATGAAGTTTTTGTTAATACTACCGGTAACCCAGGTATGGCGAGCGGGGGAATGGGAGATGTATTGTCCGGTATGATAGGAGGTTTGCTGGCACAGAAGTATTCACTTATCGATGCTGCAACAAATGGCGTATTTTTTCATGGCCAAGCAGCTGATAATGCAGTTAATGATATAGGGGGTGAGCGTGGTCTCCGAGCGAGTGACGTTTTACGATTTATCCGCAAAGTGGTTAATTAGTGATGCGATTTATTTTGAATTCAGCGGAAGAAACAGAGGCATTTGGTGCGCAATTATTTCAGTTTCTTCCTGAAAAATGTATGATTTTTCTTTTAGGTGATTTAGGGGCAGGTAAGACGACTTTAGTGCGTGGTTTTATCCGTGCAGCAGGTCATGCAGGTACAGTAAAAAGTCCAACCTATAATATCGTCGAAGAATATCGGTTACAAAATCGTCTTGTCTTTCATTTTGATTTATATCGTTTACGTGATCCTGAAGAGCTAGAATGGATAGGTATCGATGATTATTTACAGCAGAAAAGCATCTGTTTTATTGAATGGCCAGCAAAAGGCGAGGGGTATTTAGGTGCTCCTGATATCATTTTATCTTTGACGGGGAGTGAGGAAGGGCGTGAAATAGTGATTAAAAAATTCCCAGAGAATTTAAAGTGGGGCATTTAATGATGCCTGTAGGATGGAATAGCGTAGCATTTTCCACCACAAGTTGCCTTCGGCAGGTAAGGTGGCTCGCAACACCCACCCCTCTTGCTAGTCAGTTATTTCGTGCTCGTTCAGTCAAACAGTGCTTCATTTTTACTGGTGTTATCTTTTAAGCCTCGTACACTATCAAGACCTTGTACTTTATGGAAATTAGCGCCGGATAAATTTGCATTGGTAAAGTTTGATTCAGCTAATTTAGCCGCAGTAAAATCAACCTGGCTCACATTGGCAGCTGTAAAATTTGCGGCTCCTAATTCGGCTGAAAGCAGAATTGCATTTTGTAAATTGGCATTGCTTAAGTTGGCAAAACGCATGGTTGCGCGACCTAAGTCGGCATTTTGTAAATTGGCATTTGTTAAGTTAACTTTATTCAGGCTTACCCGCATTAAGCCCATAGGCTGATTTTTCATATCAGCACCCCAGCGTACGTTGGATAAATTGGCATTGCTCATATTGGAATTATTCAGATTAGCAATGACACGACTACCACTGAAATTAGCGTTACTTAAGTCTGAACGCATCATGCTGACACCAAAGATACTCACACTGGACAGATCAGCGCCAGATAAATTGACACCAACCATCACGGTTAAATCTAATACAAGACCTGATAAATTGCTTTGGCTCAGATTCGCTCCACGTAAATCTGCTCCCCATAAATCGGCGTTGCGAAAGTCCATTTTAGATAAATCCACGCCTTTTAAGTCTAAGCGCCTGAGGTTAGCGGGCTTTTCTTTACTTGCATTTTTTAACAGCTGCTGTACTTCGCTACGGGTTAAATCAGCAGCAAAGACTGGAGAAACAGTGATGCTAGATAAGATGAGCGTTATTGCAAATGCTAATTTTCTTTGGTGTTTCATGGAAGGCTCCTTTTTGATACAAACAACTCTCAATGTGCATCGTTCAGAATGTCATGTGTGTCGCCGTAGGAGCGATCTTCAGTCGCGAATTAAAACAGTTTATTGACTTCGCGGCTGAAGACCGCTTCTACAAAAAAACAATATGATTTTCAGGCTTTAAGGTAACTCGCAATAAATAAACTCCCCATATTGCGCAGGATTTTTGTTCGTCTTCCATTAGTAGAAATAGGCGCATAGC
>CAYZUM010000131.1:0-7858 GCA_964481455.1 uncultured Methylomonas sp.
TTAAAGCTAAGGAACGCGCACGAAATAAGGGTAATGCATAAATCTCCAGATTCTTGTTCCCAAGCTCTGCTTGGGAATACAGGGGCGAACAGCTCTGCTGTGAGAGGGAGCAGTAAGCACCGCTGTGTTTCATGTATTCCCAAATAGAGTTTGGGAACAAGAGAGTTGAGATTCTGACGGTCTATGCGAAATATTCAAGCGTTTTTTCATTCTGTTTTGCTCATATTATTTCATGCATGTTCCTGATTTAATACGAGTGTCAGATACAAACCAAGGTTTGTACCCTTTCAAAAATCATTCTCATCTAAAATTTGATCCTCAATTTTTTGTAAGCAATTGGTTGATGGTATGTTGGGTTTTAAGTCATAAAATCCAACTTTATTTAAAATCAATTGCTTATAATGATAGCTAATAAATCCCACCACTTTCAAATTCAAGGAGACTGAAAAAATTGAGGGTCGAGTAATAAGACGTTTTACTAAATTAGTCACCTGAGCGACTGATTATCATCAATTAATGGCTCTGTGTACTACTGAAAATCAAAAAAATGTGTGCGATTTTTCCACTTTGTCCGTTTATATTACCAAGCACGACACAAACATTCAGGAGTTCTATATGCTAAAAAAACTACTCATTGCCAGTCTTATCGCTGGTACAGCCGTGGCATTCACCTCTCAGGCAGAAGACCGAGCCTTGCTTATTGGCGTAGGCGAATACAAATATCCAGAAATAACTAACTTACCGGGTATTGAGCTGGATATCAATATGATGAAAGAAGCGGTTGACTTAATGGGATATAAATCCGTCAAAATTCTGTTAAATGATCAGGCAACCTTAAAAAATATCACTCAAGCTATGCAGGGCTATCTTGTCAATGGGGTCAGCAGTCATGATCGAGTACTGATTTATTTTAGTGGACATGGGACGAATATACCAGATGAGAGCGGAGATGAGCCCGATGGAGTGGATGAAGTCTTAACGACATACAATACAAAGCCTACGACGATCGCTGGGAAACCTTCATTAGCAGGTGTACTAGTCGATGATGAACTCAGCAGAATTTTAAAAAAAATCCCCAGCCATAATACTTTGGTATTACTGGATGCCTGTAATAGTGGTACTGCCACTAAAGGCTTAAGGATAAGAGGTGGCCTTTCAGGTAAAAATCTTGTCATTAGATCCAAAGCGTTTAAATACAAGGGAATGCCCATGTCGATGGCAAGCAAAGGGAATTTTATGGTGCAGAAAAAAAAGCAAGCTGGAAATTATGTTGCAATATCAGCTGCTGGGGACACTGAAAGTGCCCAGGCAACAAGCAATGGTAGCTTATTTACTCAGGGGGTTTTAGGTGCGGTTAAAAAGGCTGCAAAAAATAAGTCAGTCTTAACGCCTAAAAAGCTAATGGATGAAACGACCGCCTTTATTGTGCAGGAAAATCAACAAGAACCTTTTACACCGCAACTTTCAGGAAATGATCAGTTAGCACAGAAAGCCATTAAAATTATTAATGTCAGAACGGCAGAAAATAGTAGTAATAGCAATAACCATGGTCAAACATGGAAAAAATTATCAGCGATTGCTGATAAGTCAGCACCTCTGGATATTTCAATTAACCAGAAAAAATACTATAAAGGCGATTTTCTGGTGATTACTATCAAAAATAATCAATCAGGTTATTTGAATGTGATTAACGTGGGCCCGAAAGATCAGCCAACCATCCTTTTTCCTAATAAGCATCATGACGAGGCAAAAGTTCAAGGTTCAATCGCCATTCCGACTGCGCAAATGGATTTTGACCTAGCTGTTCAAGAACCTTATGGCGAGTCGTTAATTGTTGCTTTTTTTACTGAAAAACCGCTTAATTTATACAAAAAAGAAGGAAAGAAAGGCATTGATATTATCTTTAAATTGCTATCTAGCACAGGCTTAAAAACATTAACCCGTTCTTTTGGAGTTGAGAAAAAGGCATCAGGTAAGGTTAAGGCAGGAAAAATAGTCACTCTGGTTTGTGAATCAGAATCTAAATGCAATTAAGCACTAAAATGGCCAAATTATGAATTTAATGAATCGCAAAACAATAAAATCTCTTATCTTGAGTGGTGTTGTATTGATGACATCTCAGGCGACCCAGGCATTATTGAACCCTGTGCAGTCCGCTGAGCAAGTCACGCAACAGCAAGCACAAGCAACGCGCACGGGTTTTTTTAACATATATGCAGAAAACCGGAAAAAAAAACGCGCTAATTATATTACTGCCGATTTCTGGTTACTTAGCTATAGCATGATCCGTAATGCAACCTTGGCAGAAGTTGAACTCAAGCAAATTCAACCGCTTTTTAGCCGTCTTTTAACTGAGCTGAGTAAAAGTATCCCTAAGGATACGCAAGACCCAGCTGAAACAGCGAATCTTGATTATCTGAATATATTAAGCGCTTTACTTAGCGGTGAACAAAAGCTTGCTTCAGAACGTGCGAATAAAGAACTGGCCTTGATACTGGCGGCAAAAGGCATTAGTCAGTCACCGTTATGGGCCATGAAAATTGATTATAGTCAGTTTAAACCGCGTGGGCGCTACACGGAAACGGCAGAACAACAGCACTATTTTCAGGCGATGCGTTATGCGGGAAGTGTACTGTTTGCAGTTAAAGCCAGTGCCGCAACAGGTGTAGATGAAGCAATGGCTGCCCGTATGACTCAGCAAGCGATGCAATTAAGTAAGGCAATGCATGCGAATGAAACGGCAGCAAGCTTAGAAAAGTTACTCTCTTGGCAAATGGGGGCTGCTGATGATTTAACCACGCAAGATTTAGTGAAAGTGGGTATAAAACCAGACGTTAAAGATCAGCAACAAGCTTTATTCGACTATGCGCAAGCGCACGATAAACAGCCAAAAATTATTGCGGGTATTGTGGATGTCACTAAATTAGAAAAAGGGAGCACAGCAGCAGATGTGTTAACGGGCTGGCGTTTAATGCCCTTGCGTTACAGCGCAGACAATGCGGTATTTCAGACCTTACTTTATCCTAACACTGGGAAATATATCGTAGAGTGTAAGGAGTGCGCATTGCCTTTTGGCGCGAGTACATTGAGAGGACAAATCATAAAAGGCTATCCCAGTGCTAATGAATTAATGGCTTTATTAGAGAGCACAGCGGCACAAAGCTGGGTAAAAGAGAAACATGAAAATAGCTTTGAAAAATATGCAGAAAGAAGTCAGCAGGCGAAAAAAATCATTGCTCAGGCAAAGGGTTTAAATGCCAGCCATTTAGAGCTCTTGCAAGGCTGGTTAAAAACAGCTGATTTATCAGAACAACAAGCTGCGGAACATTTGGTCAGTAGCTTGGGTTTCTGGACATGGCAGCGCTATCTTGGTTTGCTATATACCAAGCAGTCATACAGCCTAACCGGTAAAAGCTTAAGTATTCCGCAGGCCCGTCCGGGTGCGCAGCTCGAAAAGGCCACGGGGCTATATAAAGCTCTGGCTAAAATTGTTCAGCAGCATCAGGAACTAACGCCACACCCAAGCTGGAATGAGTTTGCTAAAACCTTACAGACTGCGATTAACATTAGCGCTAAAAAGAAGGCTAACTTAACAGTAAAAGAAGAGGCTTTTTTAAATGACCTTGATCATACGATTTTGAACTATACCAATGGTGTGATAGATAAACCTATTGTGGTTGATGTACATACTAACCCAGGTGATGGGATGGTGGTAGAAGAGGGCGTTGGTCTGGCTAAAGTCGTCAAAGAAAATGACGCATGGGGTGCTAGATTTTCTCATCATGAGTTTAAGCAAGCAATGGGAAATCGCCTGGATAATGCGGGGTGGTTAGAGAAGTTGCAGGCTAAGGGAGCTGGAAATAAATAATCGTCCAATATTGGACAGGATTTTTGTTCGTATTCAAGGCGTAGTAACAGGCGCATAGCTGGCTACGTAACTATTTCTATCAATAAGAAAGCGGACAAAAAGACAAGCAAGATGGGTGGGTGTGTGTTGCGAGTTACCTAAGTGTTTCAGTAAGCAGAGTTTACTGTCATGCATTCCCAGACAGAGCCTAGGAACGAGAAGCGGTGCGGTCCACACACTCCTTGTTCCCATGCTCTGCTGTGAGTGTTCAGGCAAAGAGCTAGGCCAACGCAACAGTGACTGATTGTCGTTTATACCATCTCCATATTGAAAATTGACAACAGATAGGATACCGATAATGTTAAAAAAAATTTTAACCGCTTTATTAATGGCAAGTGCACTATTATCTTGTGCCGCTCAGAGTAACAACAAGGCGTTATTAATAGGTGTGGGTGATTATCTTGGGGATCAATTTGATCTTGAAGGCCCTAAACATGATATTAAAGCATTAACGGATGTATTACAGAAAAGCTGGGGGTTTAAAGCGGATAATATTGTCACCTTAGTGGATAGCGATGCAACGCGTAGTAACATATTAAAAGCATTAACCCGGTTAAAAAATGGAGCTAAAGCGGAAGATCAGATTTTTATCTATTTTAGCGGGCATGGTACCAGTGTGCGTGACACTGATCTAGGGTTACCTCTGCCCTACAGTAGTGGGGCAATCGTTCCTCAGGACTTTTCTAACAAAGGAACAAAGAAACAAATGCTGGCTCAGCTTATCGTTGGTAAACATGATTTAAAACCTATTCTATTGGCATTGGACGCAACTCAGGCGCAAACCTTCGTGGCGTTTGATAGTTGTTATTCTGGTAATTCTGTCAGAGGTCTATATGCAGACAAAAGTCGCCTGCGTACTCGAGAAATGCCTTTGGGGCTAAGCGCTAACGATGAATTTGATGTGGATAGTTTTGATGATGAAGAGGATGCTGGGTTTAGTTCGGGCATCACAGAAACAGACGCTTATCCCTATAAAAATATCTATTTTCTCTCCGCTGCAAATTCCTCTGAAACAGCACTGGATCTAGGGGTGCATAATTTCGCGCAATACCCAACGATTGATAATAAACCGCACGGCGCTTTTACGGATAGTCTATTACGTGCATTAACAGGTGAACTCCATACAGACATTAATGGGGATGGGAAAATTAATTATAGTGAATTACATACCGCTATTAAAAATTTTATGAAAGAGAGTGGTTATCACCATACGCCTCAGGTCTTACCGGCTTTAGCCGAAGATAAACAGCTACTGCGTTTACGTAATGTGCTGGGTCAGAAAAAAATCGCGCCTGTTAGCCGAGAAAATAAATCTTCGGCTTTGTTAACGGTTCATGTTGGCAGTAATGAACGGGATTTAACCAGTAGGCTCAAACAACTATCCCAGATAGAGCTGGTTAACCAAAACGCGGAGTTGAATTTAAAAAAACAAGGAAATAACACCTTGTTGATTAATAAATCAGGCGATTTATTGGGGACTTTACACTCCCCGAGTCTGCAACAGATTGTCGGACGAGTCAAGCAGGAAGCCTGGAAAAAACATTTTAGCTACTTGTTGCAAAAAAGAGCTTCTATCAATATAGATTTTAGTTTGCAAGATAGTATTAATGGCAGTACTGCCATTGAAGGTGATTTGATCGCTTTTACCTTGCGCAGTGACACACCTATCCATTTGCTATTACTTGATGTTGATTCACATGGAACTTTAACAACTTTATACCCTTATCAATCAAATGAGTTGCAAGCGATAGCAGCCAATCAGCTTAAATATATTCCCGGAGAGAATAAGAGAAACTGGATTAGAGTGCAAAAGCCTTTTGGAACAGATCACTTAATAGCGATAGGGTTTGCCCAACAGCCTGCCTTTTTAAAAGGGTTTGTGGGTAAAGAAACCTTGAATTTACAATCTGACCTTTATAAGCAGCTAGTTGAATACCTTAAAGCCGAGCAATATGGATATAACGAACTGGATTTGTTAACGATACAAAGAAAATGATGTGATTAAGGAATAAACTTGAATTTATTGAGACATTGTAGGTGCGAATTCATTCGCATGGTACCGGGTGATGAGCCTGAAAATCAATTTTTAAAGGTTCCTCACGTTATATCATGCATGTTTTAAGGCAACTTACAATAAATTACCTATTCTAGTAATAGAGGAAATATGATGAAAAAAATATATTTGTTTGTGCTGATTTTGTTATTCAGTGGCTCACTTTATGCTGATTGCCAGCAGGAAAAAGCTTACTATGAGCAGGCAAAAGCTTACTATGAACAAGCGATAGCTAATAAAAAAAATAAAAAATATCAACAGGCACTCAATGACTTTCAACAATCCGCTCAGCTTTGTCCCCGGTTTGGCGTGTATTTTGAACAAGGGAAAACACTCGCCAAGCTCAAGCGTTTCGATGAAGCATTGGCCAGCTATAAAAAGGCAGGGGCATTTATTGAAGAAGGGAGTGAAGAAAAGATAAACTTGCTTGCTAATATGGCGATTGTTTATCTTAAAAAAGGATCTTTGCAACAAGCGAGTCTTTATGCAGAGCAGTCGTATGATATAAAGAAGCAAAGCTCACCCGAGCGAATTATTAAGTTGCGTAGGCATATTGATCTTAAGAATGCCGGGCATGTGGTTTCTGCGCAAGAAATTATGCAAACTTTAATCGCGAGAAAGAGTTTTGGTGTCGCCCCTAAAATAAAATTTAACAGTATTACCTTCAAATTCGATAGTACTGAGCTCACTGCGCAAGGACAGCAGCAAGTTATTGAATTAAATGAAGTGTTAGTGAAGAGTTTACAAGGGAGTAAGCAGGCTCTGTTGATAGGCCATACCGATAAAAAGGGCGATGCTGCTTATAATATGAGTTTATCACGTCGTCGGGCCGAGGCTGTTAAACGTGTGTTGGTTGAACAAAATCCTGCTCTTAGAAATGCTTTGCAGACACAGGGTAAAGGTGAGCAAGAGTTAAGATATATAGGCAATGATGCAACTGATCATCAATTAAATCGGCGAGTAGAATTGCAGTTGTTGTAATTTCGCTTTTGGATTTAACTCGGCGCAGGAGTTCGTAGGGTGGAAGAGCGCACGCTTTCCACCACCAATATTAAACCAAAAGCACAGAATATTCGACAATGCTGGAAAACGTTACGCTATTTCGGCCAATAAGCTTTGCGATAACATGTTAATCAGGTTGTTTCGCTAACATGTAAAATAGAGTATAACTGTGTCACAAATCACAAATATAAACAGAATGTTTTTTTAACGCATTATAATTACCCAGAGTGTGTTTGGGGGATTGACTACCATGCAAGAACAGACGATAAAAAACAGCCTGAACGCAGGGGTGCGAATAGGGCGATATGAAATTCGTGAAATATTAGGGAAGTACTCATGCAAAATTGATTTAACTTTTTTGAAAAAAGATAAAATCTCCAGTTTTTAGTATGATTTTTGAGAATTTGAATATTTTTTTACAAAAAAATAGGAATTTTTATTGCAAATGATAAATTTCTACCCTCGTAATTTTAGTTAAAATAATAATGCCTGAGTACTTATGAACCGCTCGGTACTACTCATTCCTGCTCTTTGTGGGGGGGCGGAGTGAGAGCATCATTCAGCAGGCATTGAATGATGCTTCTCAGGCCGATCTGGAGGAATGGGATAAGGAGAATATCCCATATACTCTGCGGAGAAAACGTCAGAATTTCTTTGAAAATGAAAGCCAAAAAACAGAAAATAATATACAGGCGCGCCTGATTATTTTTCATCCATGAGCAAACCCTAAAAGCGCAACAAAATATCTCACCGCCAACAGCTCAAACCTCGACTGTTATTGATGTCAGAGAGGCCGAGCAGATACGTATTTTGTGTGTATTGTGTATTGTTGATTCTTGACGCGGTCGTTTCCTTCCGCAGCGTTCCTCGCATTCTCGAACTGTTTAATGTAAATA
>CAYZUM010000132.1:0-7795 GCA_964481455.1 uncultured Methylomonas sp.
TAGGAGACTATCCAAGAACACAATACATTTTAATTCAATTACTTAGAATGAAACATTATTCTTTTAGAAGGAAAAAGATAAACCACTAAATTTCATATGCTTATAGATATCGCCTGTTTTTGGTTGTTTTTAGGCACACAAAAATACTTTAAGCTATTGTATTTATTAGTTTTCGTTCTTGGACAAGCTCCTAGGCTTAGGCGAGACTAACTAAAATATGAATCAACAAAAAATAGACAGAGAGATAATTTTATGACTTTCGTTAATGAATCAATTAATCAATTTAAAACAACTGGCCCTATTCTAGCAGTTGTTTATATAATATTGCTGAGTGTATTAATTTCTATTGCCATCATTAGTATAAAGTTTGATATTACTGTAGACCTTTTTACGCGAGATCCCGCTGCTTTATTCGATGCTTCTCCTTTTATCGGTGTCATTTCAAACATTGGTATTTTATTTTGGTGTTCAACAGCCACTGTCTGTTTTTTTTCATCGACACTACAAGTGACTCATGGCAGTAAAATAGTGGCAAAATTTCTCATTTATTCTGGGTTGTTAACATCGCTATTGCTATTTGATGATTTATTTATGCTTCATGAAACTGTATTTCCCGACATATTGCATATTCCTGAAAAAGTAGTCTACCTCGTATATTTAGTGTTAGTGATTAGCTATTTTATTAAGTTTAGAGATTCTATTTTACAGACAGAATATGTAGTTTTGTTTTTAGCGTGCACGTTTTTTGGTTTATCTGTGATCAGTGATGTATTGCTACCTCAGGAAGGAATGGAATTTCTTATCGAGGATGGGTTTAAATTATTCGGTATAGTGACATGGTTTATTTATTTCAGTAGAACATGTTATAAGGTAATGCGCAATAAATAAACGACCTATATTGCGCAGCATTTTTGTTTGTCTTCAAGGCGTAGAAATAGGCGCATAGTTGGCTACGTAACTATTTCTATCAAAAAGAAGACGGACAAAAAAGCCAGCAAGATGGGTGCAGGTTATTTATTGCGAGTTGCTTTAGTACACTGTTGGAATTTGGGCAAGTTAAACCACAGCCGAGGCATGTTTTTTACAGTCTGTAAAAGCGTGGTTTAGAAATGTCCACGAAATAAACTGTGCCTCTGGGCACTCTTCCTATAAGCATGAAAGTCGTTTGGAATGGGAATTGAATAAGTTGTGCCATTATGACGCAGGATTTTTGTTTGCCTTCAAGGCGCGGTAACAGGCGCATAGCAGGCTACGTAACTGTTGCCGCAACGCAGAAGGCGAATAAAAAGACACGTCAGAATGCACACGTTATGTGATTCCCATTCCTTACACTTTGTAAGATTTATGATGGTGCAGGAGTAAAAAACATTAGCTTTTTCCGTGCACCAGACCTCAACACTTTTCTTTAAAGTGAGTGATTTATTTGAGCACCTTTCATATCAGCGAGAAAGTAGTGGACACTTTTAAATATCATTAAAAATGAGATACGCAAAAAGGTACTGACACCAAAAGTGTTCACTGAGAAATGAAAGGTGCCTTTATTTGGACTTTTTGTATAGATTTTACCCAGTAAAATAATATTTATATTATATAAATCAATGCCCGATTTTTTTATGATAAAAAGTTCATGCCTGTATACTGAATATTTGCGAATTTAATAAATGTTGCCCTGTAATATGTAGATATCGTTTAAAATTAATCTTTTTAAGGTTCTCGTTCTTTAACATAAGCACTTTATGCAACAAACATCTGCACCAAACACACAAACTTTGACAACAATCAGGGATTATATTCGCTGGGGCGCAAGTCGATTTTCTGAAGCACAGCTGTTTTATGGACACGGTACAATTTCTGCGTTGGATGATGCGGCTGCTTTGGTTTTGTATAGTTTGCATCTGCCCTATAATTTATCAGAGAGCTACTTTAGTGCCCGCTTAACACTTGAGGAGCGACACACTATATTAGAACTCATTAACTGTCGTATTGAGACTCGTGTTCCCACTGCATACCTGACGCATGAAGCAATTTTTGCTGGTTTAGCTTTTTATGTCGATGAGCGGGTTTTAGTGCCTAGGTCACCTATTGCTGAATTAATTCGTGAACAATTTTCACCTTGGGTTGAGCCTGATCAAATACATCATATATTAGATTTATGTACTGGCAGTGCATGCATTGCGATTGCCTGTGCTTATGCATTTCCTGATGCTCAGGTTGATGCCGTCGATTTATCAACAGAAGCACTGGAAGTTGCACAAATTAATGTTGCTAAACATGAAGTAGAAAATCAGTTGACCTTACATCAGGCTGATTTATTTAGTACCTTGCCTGCACAAAAATATGATTTAATTGTGTCTAATCCGCCCTATGTTGCTATAGCCGAATGGGAGCAGCTTCCTGCTGAGTTTCATGCGGAACCAGAAATGGGCTTTACGGGGGGTGAGTCAGGGCTGGATCTGGTGATTAGGATTTTAGTGGATGCTGCGAGCTATATCAGTGAAAAAGGTCTTTTGATTATTGAAGTGGGAAGTAGTTCAGAAACATTGCAAGCACTGTTTCCAACAGTACCATTTTATTGGCTCGATTTTGAACAGGGTGGTGACGGTGTATTTTTATTAACAGCTGAGCAAGTCTTTACATTTAATCATTTATTTAAAAAGGCGCTGGATTAAGTATGTCAGGTAATACAATAGGAAAATTATTTACAGTTACAACCTTTGGGGAAAGCCACGGTATTGCGTTAGGTGCAACCGTGGATGGTTGCCCTCCCGGACTGGACATTTCCGAAATAGATTTACAGGGTGATCTGGATCGACGAAAACCAGGCACTTCTCGTCATACAACACAACGTCGTGAAGCAGATCAAGTGCAGATTTTATCAGGCGTATTTGAAGGGAAAACAACGGGTACTCCGATTGGTTTGTTGATTAAAAATACTGATCAACGTTCTAAAGATTATGCCAATATTGCAGAAACCTATCGCCCAGGCCATGCTGATTATGTTTATGATCATAAATATGGTTTTAGAGATTACCGAGGGGGAGGGCGCTCTTCGGCAAGAGAAACAGCCATGCGAGTTGCAGCTGGTGCGATTGCCAAAAAATATTTAAAGCAACAATATGGGATAGAAATTAGGGGGTATTTAGCCCAGCTAGGCCCCATTAAAATTGAAAAAATTGATTGGGCGGTCATGGATAATAGCCAGTTTTTTTGTCCCGATAGCAGTAAAGAGGCTGAATTGGTGAACTATATGGATGCTTTGCGTAAAGAAGGTAATTCGATAGGCGCTAAAGTCAATGTCATGGCCAGTCATGTGCCTCCAGGCTTGGGGGAGCCTATTTTTGATCGCCTTGATGCTGATTTGGCACATGCTTTAATGAGCATTAATGCTGTTAAAGGGGTTGAAATTGGTGATGGTTTTGCTTGTGTGAAGAGTAAAGGGACTGACTTTAGAGATGAAATGACACCGGAAGGTTTTTTAAGTAATCATGCCGGGGGGATTTTAGGGGGTATTTCCAGTGGTCAGAATATTGTTGCCAGTATCGCCTTAAAGCCTACTTCTAGTTTGCATCTACCTGGACGCAGTATTAATCGACAAGGTGAAGCGATTGAAGTTGTTACTAAAGGGCGGCATGATCCCTGCGTGGGAATACGTGCAACACCTATTGCAGAAGCGATGATGGCGATTGTCTTAATGGATCATATGTTACGCCATAGAGCGCAAAATTGTGATGTGCAGTCGACTTTGCCTGTGTTGCGTTAATATAATATATTGTTGACTCTCATTATTGATTATAGGGAAGCGCCTGCTTCCGAATGTCGGTAGGTTAATTCTGGGAGGCACTAGCTTTGACGGTGTCTTTTGTTATCGAATTCAAAACATTAGTCACGGAGTGAATACCCAGTATCGCTGTTTCATTCACTGATAAAATCGGGGGTAGGCTTTACCTACCTGTTTCGCTACACAGGATAGCAAGGTCGTTAGTCTTGAATATTTAGAAAGTACGATACTAGATATTGCTATTCCAAGTTACTATAAATGCATGATAATTCATAAAACAGTTGTGTGAAAGCTAAAATCCCTTACTGGCGTTTATCCGGGTTTTATTTTTTTTATTTTGCCACTTTGGGAAGTTTTTTACCCTTTTGGAGTTTATACCTTAAAGATAATGGATTTAGCGCGGCTGAAATTGGTGAGTTAACGGCATTCATGGTGGGTACCAAAGTAATTGGTCCTAACCTATGGGGCTGGATTGCTGATCATACAGGAAAAAGTCTGAGAGTTATTCGCATCGCCTCTTTTTGGGCGATGATTCTGTTCACAGGTTTTTTATTCCAAAAAACTTTTCAGTGGTTTGCATGGGTGACAGTAGGTTTTAGCTTTTTCTGGAATGCAGCCTTACCTCAGTTTGAAGCGGCAACTTTACATCACTTAAAAGATAATCCACATCGCTATAGTCAGATACGCTTATGGGGGTCAATTGGCTTTATAGTAACGGTACTCGGTGTGGGTTATTTGCTGGATCTATACCCCATAAATTTATTACCCTGGGTCATTATTGTATTGCTAGGAAGTATCTGGTTGATTTCCTTGCTGACACCAGAAATTACCAGTGCTAAGGCAGGTCATGCCACAGTAGGCATCTGGCAAATTATCAAACAATCGGAAGTGATTGCCTTTTTGTTTGTCTATCTGTTGCTACAGGCAGCACATGGTCCTTACTATGTTTTTTTCTCAATTTATTTGCAGCAGCATGATTATTCGACGACAGCGATAGGGATGCTATGGTCCCTCGGAGCAGGGGCGGAAATTATTGTTTTTATATTGATGCGCAAGTTGCTAAAGTATGTTTCTTTGCGCAGGATTTTATTAGTCAGCGGGTTACTGTCAATTGTGAGGTGGTTGTTGATAGCCTGGTACGTGGATAATATTGAGTTATTACTCTGTGCACAGGTATTACATGCAGCTACTTTTGGCTCTGCTCATGTCGCTGCAATACATTTAGTCCAAAAATACTTTGGTCAATATCATCAAGGTAAAGGGCAGGCGCTTTATAGTAGTTTTAGCTTTGGCCTTGGTGGTATGCTGGGTGGATTGTATAGTGGATATGCCTGGGATCTATATGGTGGGCACTGGATATACAGCTTTGCGGCAGTTTTAAGTGCTCTGGCGTATATTATTACTGCGATCTGGGTTGGAAAAGGCAAGGCTTATTGTCATAATACTGCTTAATATGAGTCTTTAGGGATGGGAATAAAATAACGTGTGCATTTGACGCAGGATTTTTGTTTGTATTCGAGGCGTGGAAACAGGCGCATAGCTAGCTACGTAACTGTTTCCGCAACAAAGAATACGGACAAAAAGACAAGTCAAATGCACGAGTTATAAAATTCACATTCCTTAGCTATGACTTGGTGGTATCGTCTTAAAATTAATTAAGGAAACAAAGTGTTTGAGTTAATTCAAAGTGGGGGGTTATTAATGATTCCCATTCTATTTTGCTCTATTATGGCAATGGGCATTATCAGTGAGCGCTTCTGGAGTTTGCGCAAGAAGAAAATTTTGCCTCCAGAAATGGTATCGCAAGTCTGGAAACTTGCAAAAGCGCAAAAACTGGATATTAAAACCTTAAAACATTTAAAAAATAGCTCACCTTTGGGTGCTATTCTGGCAACAGGTTTGATGAATCGTGAATTAGGACGCGATGTTATGAAGGAATCTATTCATGAAACAGGGCGGCAAGTTGCACATAAACTGGAACGTTTTTTAAATACTTTGGGGACTATCGCTAATATTACACCTTTACTAGGCCTACTGGGGACAGTGCTAGGTATGATTAAGGTTTTTGCCGCGATTGTCAGTCACGGTGTGGGTGATCCTACGATATTAGCAGGCGGTATTTCCGAGGCATTAATTACCACAGCCGCTGGGTTAACAGTCGCGATTCCCTGTGTAATCTTTCATCGTTATTTTGATGGTTTGGTGGATGCCTATGTGTTAAATATGGAAGAAGAGTCGTTAAAACTTATTTCAGTCATACACGGTTCACGAGAAGAGCTTTAATGAATTTTCGTCATAAAAAACATGCGCCTTTGGAGATATCCTTAACACCAATGATTGATGTGGTGTTTTTACTTCTTATTTTCTTTATGGTGACCACAACCTTTAGCAAAGAAACGCAGATAAAAGTTCAATTACCGCAAGCGGAAGGGCAACAAGCAGCTAGCTATGCTCAAGAACACGTATTAATGGTGACGATTGACAAGTCAGGGCAATACTTTATTAATGATAAAGCATTGAGTGATAGCAGTTTAGCTAATTTGACTAAGGAATTAACAGCCATTAGCAGTAATAAGAAGCTTCCCTTGATTATTAATGCCGATGCAAATGCACCGGTACAATCGGCTATTCATGTGTTAGATGCCGCTGCTAACATAGGTTTTAAGAATATAACATTCGCAACCCAAAAAGAATAATGATGAAAAAATTAATAGCTAAGTTGTTAAATGAAGTTTGGTATAAAGACCATTTTGTGGGTACCTGGCTTATGCCTTTTTCATTTATTTTTACTGATGTGGTGAAATTTAGACGCTGGATGTATAAAAAAGGCTATAAACCCGTTGAAAAACTACCTGTTCCCGTTATTATTGTAGGTAATATTACCTTAGGTGGAACTGGGAAAACCCCTCTGGTTATTTATCTGGTTCAACAGTTAAAAGAGCGAGGTTTTAACGCTGGTGTGATTAGTCGAGGGTACGGAGGGCAGTCTGAAAGCTGGCCATTAAGAGTAACTGCTGAGAGTGATGCTTTATTAGTGGGAGATGAGCCGGTATTAATAGCACAGCAAGCAGGTTGTCCTGTTGCTGTAGGGCCTGTTAGAGCAGATTCAGCTAGATTGATCCTTGAGCATGAGGCCTGTGATGTGATTATTTCAGATGACGGATTACAGCATTATGCCTTACACAGAGATATTGAAATCGCTGTTATAGATGGCGAGCGTCGCTTTGGAAATAACTTTTGTTTACCTTCAGGTCCGCTTCGAGAACCACAAGAGCGTATTCAGGAGGTTGATTTTGTTATTTGCAATGGAGGAGAGGCCGAAGAAAAAGAAATTCTGATGCAATTGGAGGGAGCTTATGCGATAAACATACAGACACAGGAGCGTAAGCCTTTAGCTGAATTTAAAGATTTAAGTTGCCATGCGATGGCGGGCATAGGAAATCCACAGCGCTTTTTTGATTCATTAAAGCAGTATGGACTTGATTTTCAGGCGACAAGTTTCCCGGATCATTATGTTTATACAAAAAAAGATATTTGTTACAAAGGAGTACAAGCTGTTCTTATGACCGAAAAAGATGCAGTGAAATGCCTTGCTTTGGCGTCTGAAGATCACTGGTTTGTGCCTGTTCAGGCTAAAATAGACAATCAATTTATTGATAATCTGATTGCGCTATTGCGCACTAAGGCGAGTCAGCTTATTTAGCAGGAAGGAGACTAAAATAACGTGTGCATTTAACGCAGGTTTTTTTGTTCGTCTTCGAGGCGAATAGCAGGCTACGTGACTATTTCTGCAACGTAGAAGACGGACAATAAGGCAAGCAATATGGTTGGGTTATTTGTTGCGAGTTACCTTAAGGCAACTGAACTGAATTCCAAACGGGTTAATGATACTTCGCACGGTCACGACCGCTAAAAATCAGGGAAACGGAGCTTAGTTCAGGGCATCCCCCATTCGCTGCGTAGGTGAATGAAGGTGACAGGAGTCCCTGAATTTCACGAAGTAGCATGGCGCGCCTG
>CAYZUM010000133.1:0-7773 GCA_964481455.1 uncultured Methylomonas sp.
GTTCGCCTTGGCGGTATCTGTCAGATGTCATTGCCAATAGGCGGGCAGGAGTATTGGTGCCGCCGTTGCCTGTTAAAATGATAGGGGTGTGAATAATTACATCAAGTATGTTGGCTGTATGTCCTCAATTATTGTGATTATATTCAGCTAGTTGTTACCTATCATTCTTTTTTTGACAGCTCGCACACAGTCCATGCAGTTCTAGAGTTAAATATTGGGGCGTAAATTGTACTGTTTCACTGAGAGTATATAAACTCTTATAGACGGATGTTGCATCTATTTCGTAAGCATTTTCACAATGATCGCAAATTAAAATTACCGACTTATGTTGAGTTTCAGCTTGTAAACAAGCAATAAATGCATTGAGCGATTCTATTTTATGCACCAAGCCGGCTTCCATTAAAAAGTCTAAAGCACGATAAATGGTTACCGGTTTTGCTTTAGGAGCTTGTTCACGAAATAAATCCAGTAATTCATATGCTCCTATTGCTTTATGGCTGGTACACACTAATTCCAGAACACTTTTTCTAATCGTTGTCAGGCGTACCCCTTTCTTTAAACAAATTTTCTCAGCTGTTTGCAAGGCATGGTCGATACAGTCTCGGTGATGATGTTGGCCTTGTAAGGTTTTACTGTTCATTTTTTTTGTCATGTTAAAAACTAAACCTTAAACCTGCTTCTGCACCACGCCCCGGCTCCGGCGCATAGTCTTTAAGAAAGGATGTAGAATTACGAATGGTTTGGTTGAGTAAATTATTTCCTTTTACAAACAGCAAAAGGTCATATTTCTCGGCAAGCTGAACTTGGTACGAGACATTAGCGCCTAGTAACAAGTATCCAGCTGTTGGTGTTTCATTTTCGCCAACATGCTTTTGTGCTTCCGCGCGAGTTAACCTAAGCCCTGCGGAATAAGCATCATAGCCCGTGTAATCAAGCTGAAACCCATAGCGCAGTGGTGGCATACGCGGCACATTACCACCCGCAACGAGTTCACCACGAACAAAGTCACTGAACAAAGTCATTGCAAATTGATTCTCCTCGCTTTCCCACAAAGGAAAAGCAAGTTGTGCTTCAAATCCATAGAACCGTGCATTACTTTGTGTTGCCTGATAGACGGGTAAACACTCTTCACCAGAAGAACAAGCCGCCACAAAATTTTCACTATCCAGATTAAACCAATCACCGGTATTCTGCTGCATAATATAATGATTATTCCAATTATGAAAAACATTTAGTTCAGTGCTAAACCAGTCAAAGTCAGTTTTAAAGCTAAGTTCAAGATTATAGGAGGTTTCCAATTGTAAATCTTCATCCCCTAGTATATAGCTTTGCGCTGCATGATGTACCCCACCAGCAAATAATTCAGATACATCAGGTGCTCGTTGCGCGTGAGTAAAGGCCAGACTTATAAAGAGGTTGTCGGTCGCATTCCACAGGGCTGATAGAGAAGCACTCACCGGTGTGTGTTGTTTACGCGCGAAACCATCGGCATCAATTTTCTGGCGCTCAACGCGTAAACCTAATTCATAGGCCATATTCCCGGCGTGAATATCTTCAACCATAAAGCCAGCATAATTTTGTGTTAATGATGATGGTAAATAAGCATGGTGGCCAATCACGTCCGAGTCTTTACTCTGTGCCTGAAAACCGAAGGCACCATGATCAATAAAACCTATTGCCTTATGCACCAATTCTGCGCGTCCTTCGATACCCTGAATATCAAACTGTGTTGCTACAGTGATTCCATCTTCTAATTCCGCATGTTGATAATCGTTATATGCAAAACGTAGCTTTAAGGATTCTACCCAGGAAAAGGGTTCATAAAATTCTGCTCTGGCGTCATAGCGGTTTTGCTTTAAAGCGATACGCACAAACTCATCAACGGGTGGTACACCATAGTTATTATCCAGATGATTGTATGAAAACCCTAGCATTCCCCAATCATCTAACCACGAAGCACCTAGGGTACCACTCCAGCTTTCTGCATCAGTATTGGGTACATAACCCAGGCCATTCGAATCGGTAGGCACATGGTAGTCATCACTAGTTCGATAGAACCCATTCAGATGCCAGGCAAATTTATCCAGGCCGCCATCATGCTTTAAAACACTACTCCATTGGTTGGAAACAGAGTTATATCGCTGCTCAAAGGCCAGCTCTGCCGCTTCAGGCACATACATTGGAATTCGGTTATCAATCACATTAACAATGCCACCAATGGCACCACTACCATAGAGCAAGCTAGCAGGCCCACGTAAAACCTCAATTCGCTCAGCAAGTAAAGCTTCAGTGCTATTAGCATGATCTGGACTAACACCAGACGCATCAAGACTACTTAACCCATTTTGCAATACCTGCACACGCACCCCGCTTTGTCCGCGTATCACGGGTTGACCAACACTAGCCCCAAAAGACATGCTATGAATGCCCAGCTCCCCTTTTAAGGTTTCACCAATCGTTGTTGCTTGTTTCATAGATAAGTCTTCCTCAGATAACACATTAACGGGGTGTACTGTTTGCGCAGCTTTTTGATGTAAAGGGGCAGAGACAATGACAGGCTCTAGTTCCTGGATGTCTTCTGCCATGGCAGGGCAGGAAATACTGATAACGCACAATAAGTAGCATTGTTGACGGAGCATATTGAAAACCTGTTATTAAAGATACTAAAAATGTAATGTTATATTATTACATTTAAAGCAAAGCATCAATCAATACCTTCCCCACTTTTGATTTAAGCTCAAAATAGCCTTTTTTGCTCTAAGAAAAAATGGGGGGGCTTTCCATACCACAATATCGAGTATCAAGTGTTATTTAAATGCGTCACTGAAAGACCCCTTACTCAGGTGCATAGAGGAGCCTAATATTCAAGATTTTTTCCACTGGTCTAAGTGGAGCGGATAGATTCAGCACTTATTTTCACCCTAACTATGAATGATATTAGACGAAAATCAATACAAAAAGCCTTAATGTTGGGATATAAAATTCCAGAGTCACTTCCTGCACTAGAGGATATCATTTTACTTAGATCTCAAAAGGGCGCAGAAAAAGGCATCAGGTCTTGAATATTGAATTTCAAAGACAAAAAAACCAATGGGGTCTCGAATTGAGAATTTAAATAAGTTTTTTATTTCGTATTCGTAATTCGAGATCCCGTTTCTGAGACTGATAGCACTTATTTTTATGTCGCGGCTAAAAACCGTACCTACACGTATCAAGTACAGGTATTTTAAAAAAAACGTTTAAGATAATGCCCTGTATGTGACTGCTTAATTGTTGACAGTTGCTCAGGTGTCCCTTCCCCAACAACTGTACCACCACCAGCTCCCCCTTCAGGCCCAATGTCAATTACCCAGTCCGCTGTTTTGATAACATCTAGATTATGCTCTATCACAATAATAGTATTACCGTGGTCACGTAAGGTATGTAAAACATTCAGGAGTTGCTGGATATCATGAAAATGAAGTCCTGTTGTTGGCTCATCCAGAATATATAAGGTTTTACCAGTATCTCGTTTAGAGAGTTCTTTGGATAATTTGACGCGTTGTGCTTCACCGCCTGATAATGTTGTCGCATTTTGGCCTAGCGTAATATAGCTCAATCCGACATCTAGCATGGTTTGTAGTTTACGTGCTAAAACCGGGACAGGCTTATAAAAGAGGTAGGCTTCTTCGACTGTCATATTTAACACTTCATTGATGGTTTTGCCCTTATAGCGAATTTCCAGCGTTTCACGATTATAACGCTTGCCTGCGCAAACATCACAGTGGACAAAAACATCAGGGAGGAAATGCATTTCTACCTTAACAACGCCATCTCCACGGCAAGACTCACAACGCCCGCCTTTAACATTAAAACTAAAGCGACCCGGGGTATAGCCGCGGGAACGTGCTTCAGGGGTGGCTGCAAAAAGCTCTCTGATCGGGGTAAATAAACCAGCATAGGTTGCAGGGTTTGAACGTGGTGTTCTACCAATCGGGCTTTGATTGATATCAACGACTTTATCAATCTGCTCTAGGCCTTCAACTGAGTGACAGGGTGCAGGTAATGTCGTGGCACGATTAATCGCGCGAGCTGCGTAGCGGTATAAAGTGTCATTGACCAGAGTTGATTTTCCAGAACCCGACACACCCGTGACACAGGTAAATAAGCCTATAGGAAAATTAACATCAATTTTTTTTAGGTTGTTTCCTTCTGCACACTGTATGGCAATCAGTTTTTTAGCATTTCTGGGTGTTAATGGCTTCGAAGCTGAGATAGAAAGCTTACCTGACAGGTATTGCCCTGTTATCGAAAGATCATTATTGATAACATCTTCAGGGGAGCCCTGAGCAATAATCTGGCCACCATGTACGCCTGCCCCGGGCCCAATATCAACCACATATTGTGCTGCGCGGATTGCATCTTCATCGTGTTCTACGACAATCACCGTATTGCCTAAGTCACGTAATCTAAACAGCGTTTTAAGCAACCGGTCATTATCACGTTGGTGTAAGCCTATTGATGGTTCATCAAGGACATACATCACACCCACCAGACCTGCACCGATTTGACTGGCCAGGCGAATGCGTTGTGCTTCACCGCCGGATAATGTATCAGCACTACGGTTCAGGGTAAGGTAGTCTAATCCTACGTTGACTAAAAATTCCAGCCGTTGCTGGATTTCTATGACTATTTTTTCTGCAATCTGTCCCTTTTGCCCAGGTAAGTTGAGAGTATGAAAAAATTCCAGAACCTGACGAATGGGTAATTTAGCGATTTCATAGAGCGGATGCTGGTCTATAAATACATGTCGTGCTGCGATATTTAAACGCGAGCCAGCACAACTGGAGCAGACTTTTTTAGTTTGATATTTGGCTAATTCATCACGCACGACTTGAGATTCGGTTTCGTGATAGCGACGCTCCATATTGGCAATAATGCCTTCAAAACTATGTCTTTTTTTACGCTTTTTACCACTGCCTGTGACAAACGAAAAGTCAATGGCTTTACGTCCACTGCCATAGAGTACAATATTTTGTATCTCTTTACTCAGCTCGCTAAAAGGTGTTTCTGCGTCAAAGTCATAATGATCAGCCAGAGAGCAAATAATTTGATAATAGTAAGCATTACGTCTATCCCAGCCTCGCACTGCACCTGCTGCTAAACTAAGTTCATCATTATGCACCACCAGGTCGGGGTCAAAGTTTTGTTTCACGCCTAGTCCATCACAGGCCGGGCAGGCTCCCTTGGGGTTATTAAAAGAAAATATTCGTGGTTCTAATTCTGCAATACTATAGCCGCATTGCGAGCAGGCATATTTTTCTGAAAAAACAAGCTGTTTACTATCATCATCCATACAGATAGCGGTAGCAACTCCATCAGCAATTCTTAAAGCTGTTTCAAAAGATTCTGCTAAACGTAGTTTGATATCACCACGTATTTTAAAACGGTCAATAATAACTTCTATACTGTGCTTTTTCTTGCCATCAATCTCTGGCATTTCATCTAGCTCATGGACAATACCATCTATGCGTGCACGAATAAACCCTTGTGCCTGCAAATCTTCAAGTAGCTGTATATGTTCACCTTTACGCTCATTAACGACAGGTGCTAGCAACATCCAGCGCTCACCTTCAGTTTGTTCCAAAACATGATCAACCATCTGGCTAACCGTTTGTGCTTCCAGAGATAAGCCATGTTCAGGGCAGCACGGCGTACCCGCGCGCGCGTAAAGGAGCCTTAAATAATCATAAATTTCGGTAATGGTGCCGACGGTCGATCGCGGGTTATGTGAAGTCGATTTTTGTTCAATAGAAATAGCAGGTGATAAGCCTTCAATATGATCGACATCTGGCTTCTCCATCATTGATAAAAATTGCCGGGCATAGGCAGATAATGACTCTACATATCGACGTTGGCCTTCGGCATAGATGGTATCAAACGCAAGGGATGACTTACCAGACCCTGATAACCCAGTAATAACAATTAAGCTATCTCGTGGTAAGTCAAGGTCGATATTTTTAAGATTATGTGTTCGTGCACCCCGGATGCTAATTTTATCCATGTTAAATTAATCTAGTTTTGCTACGAGACCTTTCAGATAGTCCTTAAAGTCATCTTTTAATTCCTTGTGCAATAATCCATGTTCGACTGTGGCCATTAAAAATCCGAGTTTAGCTCCACAGTCATAGCGCGTACCTTCAAATTCATAAGCCAGTACCTGTTCATCGTTTAGTAAGCTAGCAATTGCATCGGTTAACTGAATTTCATTACCTGCGCCTTTGCCGGTTGTTTCAATTTTATCAAAAATTGCTGGCGTTAATATATAGCGCCCCACAACGGCCAGATTACTAGGGGCAACATCAGGTTTGGGCTTTTCTACAATGGATTCTACTTTGTTGAGTGATGCTCCTGCAGGGCTTGATTGTACAATTCCGTATTTGTCAGTTTCACTCGGGTCAATTTTTTCGACACCTAAAATAGAGCATGAATGTGTTTCAAATTGTTGTACCATTTGACTCATGCAACCTCGTTCGGCATCCTCCACTAGGTCATCAGCCAGAATAACTGCAAAGGGTTCATCACCCACTATTGGCTTTGCGCACAGGACAGCGTGCCCTAGACCTAATGCTTCAGATTGGCGTAAAAAAACACAAGTCACGTGAGGTGGAATAATGTTTTGTACCACTTCCAGAACTCTGAGCTTATTTTTAGCCACTAATTCAGCTTCTAATTCATATGCCTTATCAAAATGATCGGCGATTGAACGCTTATTACGACCAGTGACAAAAATCATAGTATCAATACCCGCAGCAACAGCTTCTTCTACCGCATACTGGATCAGGGGTTTATCTACTATCGGTAGCATTTCTTTGGGGCTTGCTTTAGTGGCTGGCAAAAAGCGTGTGCCTAAGCCTGCAACTGGAAATACTGCTTTAGTGATCTTTTGGGTCATTAATGATGTTCCTTATTGAGTGTTCTTAGGCACTACTTTACAATATAAAATCAAGATGCCATTATTTCTGTGTGCGACTGTGTAATACAAAGCACAGCACAGCTTATGCAGGGATAGTGATTCACGTTGGGTGGTTTCTTATGCTAGTATCTTAAATAGTCACGTTGCAACTATGTTGATTTAACATAAGGAGTGAGGATTAAATTATACCCGAAAGTATGACACAGGATTATGGTTTCAGGTTCCCCTTTAAGACGGGACAGTTTGAAACCTGAATCACTAAAATAATTCTTAGAGGACTGCTGTAATATGAGTTCCTCCAGAGGTTGATTTTACTGGTGTCCCGTCTTAAGTTGGTAGCCTAGCTTCACAAGCCAGAGATAAAAACAGGTGCATAGGAATGTGAATTTTATAACGTGTGCCTTTAACTTCCCTTTTTGTCCGCCTTCTTTGTTGCATAAATAATTACGTAACCTGCTATGTGCCTCGAAGACAAACAAAAATCCTGCGTTAAAGGCACACGTTATTTCATTCCCATTCCATAGCAAGCTGCAAAACTGTTTTTATGTAACCGTTCTTCAGCCCCCTAAGCCACATAAATTACAGTGTGTTACAGACCGCCAAAATAGCATCATAAATACCGAATTAATCGTAAGCCATTGATTGTTAAGGAAGGCCAATCAAAATAGATATTTTTGCCAAAAATAGCCAGATTATTTTTCAATTAATATCAGTTGGTTACAATGCAATAAGGGGTCTGAATGGTTACGTTTTTATAGTGCGGCTCAGGCGCGCCATGCTACTTCGTGAAATTCAGGGACTCCTGTCACCTTCATTCA
>CAYZUM010000134.1:0-7769 GCA_964481455.1 uncultured Methylomonas sp.
ACGTAGAAATAGGCGCATAGCTGGCTACGAAACTTTTTCTACAACGCTGAAGACGGACAAAAAGGCAAGCAAGATGGGTGGGTTATTTATAACGAGTTGCCTAAGTAAACCACTATTAACTTAAATTAGCAATCCGACTAGATCAACTCTAAGTAACCTTTATGAAAAAAAAAGAATTTTTAACCCAACAGCTTACGCAACGCATATTATTTTTAGATGGCGCAATGGGCACAATGATTCAAGGCTACCACTTGGAAGAGCAGGACTATAGAGGGGAGCGCTTTCGTGATTGGGATTCTGATTTACAAGGTAATAATGATTTATTGTCGCTCACCCAGCCGGATATCATCAAAGCCATTCATAAGGCCTACTTGGATGTTGGTTGCGATATTATTGAAACCAATACTTTTAACGCCACCACCATTGCGATGGCAGATTACAATATGCAATCGCTGGCCTATGAAATTAATTTCGAGTCGGCAAAAATAGCAAAGCAAGCGGCAGAAGAAGCAACACAACTGACACCCGATAAACCACGGTTTGTTGCCGGTACACTAGGGCCAACCAATAGAACAGCATCAATGTCTCCTGATGTCAATGCGCCTGCCTTTCGTAATATCAGCTTTGATGCACTCGTTGAAGCCTATAGCGAAGCAGTTAAAGGTCTAGTTGATGGGGGTGTCGATATACTTTTGATTGAAACGGTCTTTGATACTCTCAATGCCAAAGCCGCGATTTTTGCTATCGACAGCTACTTTCAAGAGCATGATATTGAATTACCGGTAATGATTTCAGGCACCATTACCGATGCTTCAGGGCGTACGCTTTCTGGACAAACCGCTCTCGCCTTCTGGAACTCACTAAGCCATATTAATCCCATTTCTATTGGTTTTAACTGTGCTCTCGGTGCGCAAGAAATGCGTCAATATGTAGATGAACTGGCTAATCATGCGAATACCTATGTCTCAGCCCACCCTAATGCAGGCCTACCCAATGAGTTTGGTGAATATGACGAGCTGCCTGAGGACATGGCAGCAGAAATTGCTGACTGGGCAAAAAATGGTTATTTAAATATTATTGGCGGTTGTTGTGGTACATCCCCCGAATATATCAAAGCCATTATAGATGCCGTTAGCCCTTATCCTCCGCGAAAAATACCCGAGATAGAAACACGCTGTCAACTCGCAGGGCTTGAACCTTTTTCCATAGGTAGCGACTCACTATTTGTCAATGCCGGTGAACGCACTAACGTCACTGGCTCTGCTCGTTTTAAACGACTGATTGTAGATGAAGACTATGACACCGCATTAGATGTCGCGCGTGAGCAAGTGATCAATGGTGCGCAAATCATTGATATCAACATGGATGAAGGCATGTTGGAGTCCAAAGAAGCCATGGTGCATTTTCTTAACCTGATCGCTTCTGAGCCGGATATTTCTAAAGTTCCCATTATGATTGATTCCTCTAAATGGGATATTATTGAGGCTGGCTTAAAGTGCATACAGGGGAAAGGAATCGTTAATTCCATTTCCATGAAAGAAGGGGTGGACAACTTTATTCAACAGGCAAAACTTGTGCGCCGATATGGAGCGGCTGTTATCGTCATGGCCTTTGACGAACAAGGGCAAGCCGATACGTTTGATAAAAAAGTCGATATTTGTCAGCGTGCTTACAAAATTCTGGTTGAACAAGTAGGTTTTCCGCCTGAAGATATTATTTTTGATCCCAATATCTTTGCGATTGCCACTGGCATAGAAGAGCATAATAATTACGGCGTAGATTTTATCGACGCCACTCGTGAAATTAAACGCACCTGTCCACATGCAATGATTTCTGGCGGCGTGTCCAACGTATCTTTTTCCTTTCGTGGCAATAACCTGGTGCGCGAAGCGATTCATGCCGTCTTTCTTTACCATGCAGTGCAGGCCGGTATGGATATGGGGATAGTCAACGCAGGGCAATTAGCCATTTATGCGGATATTCCTGATGAGTTACGGAATGCCGTTGAAGATGTCGTGCTTAATCGCGATGCAGAAGGAACCGATAAGTTACTGGAAGTTGCTGAGAAATATCATGGTGATGCCGTTGTTAATAAAGTCGAAGATTTAGAATGGCGCAGCCTTCCAGTAAACAAACGACTGGAACATGCTTTAGTCAAGGGAATTACCGACTTTATCATAGAAGATACTGAAGAATCTCGACAACAAGCTGAAAAAACGTTACATGTCATCGAAGGTCCTCTCATGGACGGCATGAATGTCGTTGGCGACTTATTTGGCGCCGGAAAAATGTTTTTACCTCAGGTCGTTAAATCCGCCAGGGTAATGAAAAAATCAGTCGCCTATTTAATGCCCTTTATGGAAGCCGAAAAATCAGGAGAAATTCAAAGCAATGGCAAAATCCTGATGGCTACGGTGAAAGGCGATGTACATGATATCGGTAAAAATATCGTCGGCGTAGTTTTACAATGTAATAACTATGAAATCATTGACATGGGAGTGATGGTACCCACACCGAAAATATTACAGATGGCTAAAGAGAAAAATGTCGATATTATCGGTTTAAGCGGCTTAATTACTCCATCACTGGAAGAAATGGTTCATGTGGCAAAAGAAATGCAGCGTCTAAACTTTACCGTTCCTCTTTTAATCGGTGGAGCCACCACTTCTCGTGCACATACTGCTGTTAAAATTGAAGAGCATTATGCTGGTCCAACTATCTATGTGCCTGATGCTTCACGCGCAGTGGGCGTTGCTAGTAACTTACTCAGTGCTGAGCATAAAGCCTCCTATGTCAAAGGGATACAAGAGGAGTATAAGGTCGTACGTGAACGTCATAAAGGTCGTAAAGCGAAAACCAAACAACACAACTTACAAGCTGCGCGTGCTAATAAGTTTATCTGGAAAAATCATACCCTTACGCCGCCGAAAAAACTAGGCATCGAAGTAGTTGATCACTTTCCACTGGCAAAACTGGTCGATTTTATAGACTGGACTCCTTTTTTCCAGACTTGGGAATTAGCGGGGCGTTATCCGGGGATTTTAGAGGATGAATTAGTCGGTAAACATGCACTCGCCTTATTTGAAGATGCACAAAAAATGCTGCAGCAACTTATTGCGGAAAAATGGTTAGAAGCTAAAGCAGTCATTGGCTTCTTTCCAGCAAATAGCGAGGGTGATGATATTATTCTTTACACAGATGAATCGCGACAGGAAAAACTAGAGACACTGCATCACTTACGCCAGCAAAATATCAAAGCACCAGGACGACCTAATTATTGTCTGTCTGACTTTATCGCGCCAGCAGAGAGTGAGCAAAAAGATTATATTGGTGCTTTTGCGGTCACCAGTGGAATAGGCATAGAAACGAAATTAGCCGAGTTTGAAAAAGACCATGATGACTATAGTTCCATTATGCTTAAAGCTCTGGCAGATCGTTTAGCAGAAGCGTTAGCTGAATATATGCATTTAGAAGTACGTAAAAACCACTGGGGCTACGTAGATGATGAAGAAATAAACAATGAGGATCTGATTAAAGAATCCTATAAAGGAATACGTCCGGCACCAGGTTATCCCGCCTGCCCAGACCATACAGAAAAAGCAAAATTATTTGAATTACTGGATGTCAAAGCCAATACCACCATAGAATTAACGGATAGTTTTGCGATGTATCCCACCGCGGCAGTTAGCGGCTGGTATTTTTCCCACCCTGACTCGCAATATTTTAATGTCGGTAAAATCACTACAGAGCAATTAGAGAATTATGCTAAACGCAAAGAATTATCCGTTGAAGAGGCTGAGCGCTGGTTAGCTTCGCACTTGCACTAAAACGCATGGGAGCAATGCACTATATTATAACTCAACCACTATGGACTAAAAGCCCTTGTTCCCAGTTTTCAACTGCAGACTAAAGTAAGGCAACTCGCAATAAATAACCCACCCATCTTGCTTGTCTTTTTGTCCATATTCAGTGTTGTAGAAATAGTTACGTAGCCTGCTATGCGCCTATTTCTACGCCTTGAATACGAACAAAAACCCTGCGCAATATGGGTGGGTTATTTGTTGCGAGTTACCTAAAGTGCATAGTTTTTACTAAACGATTTTGATAATAAATATTTTTTGAATAGACAATACCTTCGCCAAAAACAGAATACACCATGAAGAGTATGAAGAAACTGAAGAAAAACAAATCGTTATCAATCTCTAAGCAACTGATTAAGACAACAGCATAACATGCTAATTAATAAATATTTCATGATCTTCCTGTTCTTTATGGTAAATAATTTTTTAAATTTGGCGACGGTATTGAATAGAAGAACTGGAGGATGCGGTACCTATAACGCTCATGAAGGAATGAGGTAAAATAAACTGCGCATCTGTAGGAGCAGGCTTTAGAGACAGTAAAAATATTAAGTTTTGTATTAATTAAGATAAGGAGTATAAAAACAGGCTCTTATACTCCGACATATCAATACTTTCTCAGTCTCTTTAGCCACTCAAAAAAAACATTATTCTCAACGCGGCTGAAGACCGTTCCCACAACGAAACTCACCCTAGCAACAATCATTAGCGGATACTTTCAAATTCTCAACATGGCATGAAACACTACTTTTTGTTACTTATCAGCACCATTCTGGTTAATAATTTTGTACTGGTTAAGTTCCTGGGACTATGCCCTTTTCTGGGCGTATCACGCAAACTGGATTCTGCTATCGGCATGGGACTGGCAACCACCTTTGTATTAACACTCGCTTCGGTGACGAGCTACCTGCTGTATCAATTCGTTTTGTTACCACTGGATCTTCAGTATTTACGCACGATTAGCTTTATCGTTGTGATCGCTGCTGTGGTTCAGTTTACTGAAATTATCATGCATAAATTCAGCCCTGGCTTGCACCGTCGACTAGGCTTGTACTTACCGTTAATTACCACAAATTGTGCGGTCTTAGGAGTCGCGCTCCTGAACGTACAAGCGGCACACAGCTTTGTTGACTCTATTGTTTTTGGCATCGGTACAGCACTCGGATTCACATTGGTCCTGATACTGTTTGCAGCCCTACGCGAACGTATTGATGTTGCTGATGTCCCACGCCCCTTTCAAGGCGCGTCCATCGGATTAATTACGGCGGGCTTAATGTCGATGGCTTTTATGGGCTTTATTGGACTCGCCTAATGCTGCTATTGTGTTTTATCTTTAGCCTGTTTGCTCTGGCATTAGGCTTATCGACTCAATACTTTAAAGTACAAGGCGACCCTGTTATTGATCAGGTTGATGCCTTATTGCCACAAACCCAATGCGGACAATGTCAATACCCTGGCTGCCGTCCCTATGCGCAAGCCATTGTCAGTGGTGAAGCGGATATTAATCAATGTCCTCCTGGCGGCGATGAAACCGTGACGGCCTTAGCTAACTTATTAGGTCAACAGCCAAAACCACTCAACCATGATTTTGGCGAGCATAAAGCGCCTGCTGTAGCCTTTATTATTGAACAGGACTGCATCGGTTGCATTAAGTGTATACCTCCTTGCCCTGTCGATGCTATTTTAGGTGCATCAAAACAAATGCATACTGTCATTGCATCGGAATGCACTGGCTGTGAACTGTGTATAGCACCCTGCCCAGTGGACTGCATTATAATGTTACCGATTAAAGACAAACTGAGCCAGAGGCAATGGGCACTTAACAATGACTAAGCCAGCAAAATTTTCTGGTGGAGTTCTGCTAGAAGGCCATAAACAGGCCTCAAAAATCATCGACTCACTCATTCCCTCCGAGTTAATTTACCCCTTGCTACAACGATCTGATCTTTATGCCAAACCCATAATCCAGCCAGGTGACAGAGTACTTAAAGGACAAGTAATCGCAACTTCCAGCGCACCGTTTGGCATACCGATCCATGCTGCAAGTTCTGGCATCGTGAAGGAAATTGCATTACGGCCTATTGCACACCCTTCAGGCTTATCAGATACCTGCATAGTGATTGAAACGGATGGCTTAGATAATGCTGTTACCTCTCACCCCTGTCTAAACTATTTAAGTGAAACGCCTGAGATATTACGCGAAAAGGTTCTCCAGGCAGGCATTGTTGGTTTAGGGGGGGCAATGTTCCCTACGGCTAAAAAACTACAAGCGCCCAATATCCATAGCCTGATAATCAATGGTGCAGAGTGCGAACCCTATATCAGTTGTGATGCAAGCTTAATGCAAACGTACGCACAACAACTGATACAAGGTGCATTCATCATGCAATATATATTGCAGGCTGAACAGTGTATTATTGCAGTAGAAGATAATATGCCACTGGCAACACGAGCACTTAAAACAGCCATCGATCAGCAAGCAATACAATTAGTCAGTGTTCCTGCTATTTATCCCGCAGGTGGAGAAAATCAGCTTATTCAAACGGTCACTGGCACTAAAATCCCCGCTAAGTCATTGCCTGCTGAGCATGGTATCATTTGCCAGAATATCGGCACGGTCTATGCCGTCTATCAGGCAATTACATTAGGACTACCGTTGACTGAACGTATTATCACTGTCACGGGAAAGGGCATTAGGCAAGCTCAGAATTTTCGCGCAAAAATCGGTACACCTATAAAATACTTAGTCGAACAATCAGCAGGCTACACTGAAAATGTACAACGCCTCGTTATGGGAGGCCCAATGATGGGCATTGCTTTAAACACGGATGATATCGCCGTGACAAAAGCAACAAACTGTATTTTAGCCCTGACTGCCCATGATGTCGTAAAAAAAGCTCCCGTCATGCCCTGCATTCGCTGCAGTGACTGCGCCAGTGTTTGTCCAGCCGATTTGCTCCCACAGCAGCTATATTGGTATAGCCGTAGTCAGCAATTAGAACAGTGCCAGGACTATCGCTTATTTGACTGTATCGAATGTGGCTGTTGCGATATAGTCTGCCCTAGTCATATTCCTTTAGTACAGATGTTTCGTGTCGCAAAAGGGGAGCTGGTCATAAAACAACAACAGAGCGAACAAGCGAACCTGGCAAATAAACGCTACCAAAACAGGCAACAACGGCTGACTAGAATTGATCTTGAAAAACGGGAGAAGACTAAAAAACGTAAGGTAGCTATTGAAAAAATGAAGGTAACTGCGGCAGAAAAAAGAAAAAATATGCATTAAAATATATCCCCCCTTTCATTTTCCAGTGGACACTTTTGCAGGAGTGCAATAGCTTTAGCTATTGCTGGGGACAGAAAAAGCTAAAGCTTTTTAACGCCTGCGTACTTTAAAGTCGAAAAGGTAAACGACTGTCCGATAAAAATGAAAGACACAAAAAAATGCTATTGTTTTCGCCATCATTCCCTCAATGCTTTAACTATTAATCTCTTACCCCTCAGGAAAAACCAACAATGTCTTCTAATTTATCAAAAGCAGATCAACAAAAAATTAACACGCTAGAATTAGTCTTTGAACAACTTATAACAGGAGAGGGAAAATAGATTTCCCGTTACTAAATTATTAAGCATAAAAAGCCTGTGTAAAACTCTGGTTGTCCGCCAACAGTATTGCTTTTATTTATATAAAAAACTGGCTGAGCGCCTAATAGAAAAACGAGAAGAACAGCCAGTTAATGACGATTTACAAGCGTTATATGTTTTAATTAAGGACGTTTATAGATTGAGGAATGAAGAACTGTCTTCTCCTGAAGCAACAAAACAATTTAAAACGCTCTCTTTCCAACTTGGAGCTTATCACTCGATGTTCCAGTTTTTGTAGTATGTTGATTTTATTATCTATTTTTG
>CAYZUM010000135.1:0-7687 GCA_964481455.1 uncultured Methylomonas sp.
TTCTGGTTTATAGTTGTTGAAAAAAAGAGTAACGCGGACTTGAGTTCGCTTTAAAGGAATACGCATGAAATTTGTAGGATGGGCAAAGCGCCAGCGTGCCCATCAAGCTATACCAGATTGGTTGGCGGCTGTATCATATAAAGATGGGCGCGAAAATGACCTTTTTTCCATCCTTCAGTTACTCATAAATTAGTTAAATTTACAAACTCTCTTTTGAGAGCGTTTTTATTAAAGGTAAGTTAAAGAATCATGTTAGATCCACATTTATTTAGATCAGATCTTGAATTTGTACAAACACAATTAAAAAGACGTCATTGTGATTTTGATGCAGATTTTTATACTGATTTAGAAAATAGGCGTAAAGCCGTACAGGTTAAAACTCAGGAATTACAAAATGAAAGTAATCGGCGTGCCAAATCAATAGGTCAGGCGAAGGCCAAAGGAGACGATGTACAGCCTTTGCTAGATCAGGTTCAAGGCTTGGGAGAACAATTAAAAGTAGCTAAATCTGAGTTATCAGCTATTCAGGCACAAATGAAGCAACTGATGGAGGGTTTGCCCAATATACTGGATGCATCAGTGCCAGAGGGTAATGATGAAGATGATAATGTAGAAATAAGTCGCTGGGGGGAGTTGCCTGAGTTTTCATTTTCGGTAAAAGATCATGTCGATTTGGGTGCCCTACATAAGGGGATGGATTTTGAAGTAGCAGCCAAAATTACCAGTGCTCGATTTGTCGTCTTAAAAGGGGATCTGGCTCGCTTGCAACGAGCCGTTATTCAATTTATGCTGGATATTCATAGTGATGAGCATGGTTATTCCGAAACTTATGTGCCTTATATCGTCAATGCGGATAGTTTATATGGCACAGGCCAGTTACCTAAGTTCTCTGAAGATTTATTTAAGGTGAGTACAGATCCTGATTTATATTTGATTCCGACAGCTGAAGTGCCTGTCACCAACATTGTACGTAATGAAATTGTTGATAATGCGCAAATGCCAGTCAAAATGGTTTGCCATACGCCCTGTTTCCGTAGTGAGGCTGGGGCATATGGAAAAGATGTGCGTGGCTTGATTCGTCAACACCAGTTTGAAAAAGTCGAACTCGTGCAAGTTGTTAAGGCAAGTGAATCTGAACAGGCACATGAGGATCTTACAAATCATGCTGAAAATATTCTAAAAAAATTAAACTTAGCTTACCGTAAAGTTTTATTGTGCTCGGGTGATACAGGCTTTTCTTCGACCAAAACCTATGATTTAGAGGTCTGGCTGCCAGGTCAGAAGAAATTTAGAGAAATTTCCTCGTGTAGTAATTTTAAAGATTTTCAAGCGCGCCGCCTAAAAGCACGTTGGCGTAACCCTGAAACAGGTAAACCTGAATTAGTGCATACTTTAAATGGGTCGGGTTTGGCAGCTGGCCGTACTCTGGTTGCTATTATGGAAAATTATCAGACGGAAAGTGGTGATATTGAAATACCTGAAGTGCTGCAGTTATATATGGGGGGTATGAAGGTTATAAAAGTGAGTCAATAATGAGCAAGGAGTTACTTAGAAAATTACAAACTTTGATAAGTAGTTCCTTAGGAATGGGAATTGAATAAGTTGTGCATTATGACGCAGTATTCTTGTTTGCCTTCAAGGCGTGGTAACAGGCGCATAGCTAGCTACGTAACTGTTTCCGCAACGCAGAAGGCGAACAAAAAGACACGTCAGAATGCACACGTTATTTGATTCCCATTCCTTAATTGTTTCAAATGACCTATTGTTGAGTGCTTGTGATGATAAAGGACAGCAACAAGAAAGTAATCAGTCTGGTGAAATGATAGAGCCTTTGCCCAGTGGCGTAGAAAACAAGGGTCAGCATGAAAAATTTGTTAGCGAGCCAGAAGTTCAAGCTGCAAATATCAATGTAAAGAAAGTAAGTCTAGAGTACCCTCTTAAAGTGAAGAAATACAAACAGAACAGAGCCTCTAGCATTCCTACAGAGCCAAAAGAAGGTTTAAGGACAGAAGAAGGCAAGCGAGAAGTTATCACTTTGGATCTTTCGCTGAATTTAGAGCTTGATGAAAAATATTATAATCTGGGAGATTTTGATAAGAAGGATTTTCAGGTATCTTTGAATTTGAAGAGAATATTTTAAAATTTGAAATGGAAACGCATTTTGAATGGCTAC
Organism: uncultured Methylomonas sp.; assembly: GCA_964481455.1. GTDB lineage: Bacteria > Pseudomonadota > Gammaproteobacteria > Methylococcales > Methylomonadaceae > Methyloprofundus. The sequence goes on from CAYZUM010000135.1 coordinate 2,174, forward strand.
ATACTCGATGTTCCAGTTTTCAGCTATAACTGGGCTTGAAGGACCTCGTATTTTGTTGAAATAAAAGTTAAAGTATTGATATTAAAGGAAAACATAATTTAATCGAAATTAAAAATAGATAATAAAATCAACGTACTACAAAAACTGGAACATCGAGTACATAACGAAAATAAGGAGCAGGAAGCAACGCCAGATGGTTATTAAAGTGGGAATTTAATTAAGATAACTCGTGTTAGAGTAATGGGTACGGTCTCAGTCACTTTCTGATAGCGATAGATGCTAGAGTACATATCCTAACCCGAGTTTCAGGCTTGTCATTAAATAAGCCCCAACTGAATGAAATTAGTGGGGGCTTATTTTTTTATCTATCTACCCGTAATTTTAAAACCTACGCGACGGTTTTCCGCACGACCTGCAGGTGTATCATTTTTATCAATAGGGTCTGATTCGCCAAAACCTTTAACAGTTAAGCGATCAGCAGCAATACCATTTTCGACTAAATGATCTTTTACAGCTTGTGCTCTACGGACTGAAAGACCTTGGTTATATTCTTCAGGGCCAGTACTATCGGTGTGACCATCAAGTTCTACAGTAATGCCAGGGTTTCTTTTAAGGACATAAATTGCATTGTCAAATAATGGGGCATAAGATGGTGAGATAGTTGCATTATCGAAACCGAAGTCAACTTTATTGTAAGACCAGCATCCTTGTGAATTCACTTTTGCTCCAGCGGGAGTATTTCGACATTTGTCATATCCATCATCTATACCATCGCCATCCTGATCAGTTGATGTGATAACAACAGCAACGGGTGCAACTGCCGCAGTTGTATATAGCATGTCTTCGACAAAACCAGCCATTGCAGAGCTAGAGCTTAAGTCAGCAGCGCTGACGCTTTTTCCGCAATTTGAAATGTTAGATAATTCTTGCAATACCATTTGGCCATCTGCGTCATAATCGTTACCAACCCAGATTGAGTATATGCATAAATTTGCATATTTACTTTTTAAGGCTTCTGCATGAGCAAATGTATCAGAAGGGAATTGTTGTCCATCACTCACAACTAATAAGGCAATATTACCTGAAGCATTGCTAAGGCCTGTCTCGGAAGCAGCTAATGCGCTCGCAGCTGGAGTGCCGCCGCTTGCGCATACTGCTTGATCAAGACCTGTTTGAAAAGTGTTTACAGAATGAGCAGTGAGGCTCTGATCGGCGCCTGCACAATGACCAGATCCAAAGGTTTGAATGCCTGTAGATAGGTTAAGGTTTGCAGGAATGGTTTTGTTCATACGGTACAGTGTCTGCTTTTCAACATCAAATTTTGTACCAGCAGATGCATCAGCATCATATGCTGCATTGGTTGAAGAAGAAGCATCTAAGAGGACATAAAGTGTATCAACTTTTTGTTTGTAAGCTAGTGTTGTGCTATTTTGCGCAACAGGAGCCGCTGTGAAGCTTGGGTAGGTTGTTGGTTGAGTGGAGCAGCCCGATAAAAAGGCCAGGCCTGTAGCGGATACCGCCGGAATAAGGATTTTCTTTAGCATATATCTCTCCTAAATAAAGTAAGGTAGAGACCATTCTAACACTATTGCTTTTTTTTAAAAGCATCATTCTAATTAGTCGTTAAGCGTGAAATAATAGAGCATTTGAAAATAGACACACATGAGGTTTGAATGAAAGGTTTTAAAATATTATTAATGACTTACCTATTAATGGTAGGTTTTAATAGTTATGCTGCTGTTTTTTCTGAAACAATGCAGCAGGCAGAGCAGGGAAATGCTCTGGCGCAAGCGCAGATTGGAGCAATGTATCAATTAGGTCGTAACGGTGTAGAAAAGGATGCACAAGAGTCGGCAAAGTGGATGCTGAAAGCCGCAGATCAAGGCCTGGTAGAGGCTGAGGTGTTTATGGCTGCATTATATGATAGTGGGTTGGGGGTTAAAGGAGATATAAACAAAGCGACCCAATGGTATGAGAAAGCGGCCGCGCAAAAGCATGGTACAGCATTGGCAATGTTAGGGAGAAACGATGTTGCCAAAGGAGGAATTGCCTTTAATTATAAGTCCATGCGCTTAAGAGCTTCAAAACAAATTCCTATGGAATATTCGAAAAGATTTTTAAAAAAGAAACGATAACTGATGAGTATAAAAACACGATTTGCCCCTAGTCCAACGGGGGTTTTACATGTTGGTGGCGCACGCACTGCCTTATTTTCATGGTTACATGCAAAGAAAAATAAGGGAAGCTTTGTACTGCGTATAGAAGATACCGATTTAGAGCGATCAACACAGCAATCTGTAGATGCGATTCTTGAAGGTATGCAATGGCTTGGGCTAGATTACGATGAAGGCCCTTATTATCAAACTCAGCGCTTTGAGCGTTACAATGAAATTATTCAGCAATTACTTGATCAAGGTGATGCTTATTACTGTTACTGTTCCCGGGAAGAATTAGACGCTTTGCGGGAACAGCAAATGGCGAATAAAGAAAAGCCTCGTTATAACGGCAAATGTCGTGATAATTCTGAAGAGCAGGTGGGTATGGATCGTGTGATTCGTTTTCGTAACCCAAAAGAGGGCGAAGTCGTTATTGATGATTTGGTAAAAGGTAAAATTGTTGTCGCCAATAAAGAATTAGATGATCTGATTATTGCTCGAACTGATGGTAGCCCAACCTATAACTTGACGGTTGTCGTCGATGATATGGATATGGGAATTACTCATGTCGTGCGTGGAGATGATCATGTTAATAATACGCCTAGACAAATTAATATTTTAAAAGCACTCGGTGTTGAGTTACCACATTATGCTCATTTACCAATGATATTGGGTGATGATGGCGCGCGTTTGTCAAAGCGGCATGGTGCGATCGGTGTTATGCAGTATCGCGATGATGGCTATTTACCCGAAGCTTTATTGAATTATCTGGTCAGGCTAGGGTGGTCCCACGGAGATCAGGAAATATTTAGTCGAGAAGAAATGGTTGAGTTGTTCGATTTAAGCCAGGTTAATGTCTCTGCTTCTGCTTTTAATACTGAAAAGTTATTATGGATTAATCATCAATATATAATGAATTCTGATCCTGAGCTGGTTGCAAAACACTTAGGCTGGCATATGCAACAACGGGGTATCGATGCAACTACTGATGGGCCAGAATTAGTAGAGGTAGTCAAAGCGCAGCGAGAACGTAGTAAAACCTTAGTTGAAATGGCCAATGCCAGCCTTTATTTTTATCAGGATTTTACTGAATACGATGCAAAAGCAGCCAAGAAAAATTTTAAACAGGGAACGGATGATGTTTTGCAGACATTGTTAAATGCGTTTACAGATATTTCAGAGTGGCAAGGCGAGGCATTGCATGCTGTTGTTTTGCAAACTGCCGAACAATTAGAGTTAAAGCTTGGCAAAGTTGCACAGCCTTTAAGGGTTGCAGTGTGCGGAAAGGGTATGTCACCTTCTATAGATGTGACTTTATCTTTATTAGGAAGAGATAAAACCTTAAACCGACTTGAGAAAGCAATAAGGTATATAAAAGAAAATAAAGACTAGACAGTAGGTAATTATAATGTATAATTATCGAACTCAACTGAGTGGTCTGTAGGGGCCATAGCTCAATTGGGAGAGCGCAACACTGGCAGTGTTGAGGTCGGCGGTTCGATCCCGCCTGGCTCCACCATATATGCTAACAAAGTTTAAAGTCTTAGTCCCCATCGTCTAGAGGCCTAGGACACCGCCCTTTCACGGCGGTAACGGGGGTTCGAACCCCCCTGGGGACGCCATTATTTAAAAGGCACAGGAAGTGAATTTTAGGCTTGAAAAAGTTTTTTATATTTCGGGAAGAGCGGTATTACTCGTTCATATCAACAGTCTTAGTCCCCATCGTCTAGAGGTCTAGGACACCGCCCTTTCACGGCGGTAACGGGGGTTCGAACCCCCCTGGGGACGCCACACAAAAGAAAGGGTTATCTATTCAATTAGATAGCCCTTTTTTGTTTCTGCTAAGGCAAAAAATATCAAATTATATTGGTTGTCTAGATTTCTCTACAATAATGTTCTAAAAGTTACTAGTGAAAAAACAGGGTCTTGCCGGGACGTATTCCTGATACTCAATCGCTGAAAATCAGGGAAACGGAGCTTAGGTAACGCGCAATAAATAAACTACCCATATTGCGCAGGATTTTTGATTGTCTTCAAGGCGTAGAAATGGGCACATAGCTGGCTACGAAACTGTTTCTACAACACAGAAGACGAACAAAAAGACTAGCAAGATGGGTGGGTGTGTGTTGCGAGTTACCTAAGGTTAATGGACATAAAAATATGGGCTTGCAGGATCTAGGTCGAATATAAAAATCAAACTGTTTGCCCTTTAATATCTTGATTTGCTTTAATGCATTCACTTGTTTAAAATCTTGCCACTATCAAATCCTCAGTTCCCACTTTTTTCTAGAGAATATAAATAAAGCTATGAAAACACCTAAAAGTCTTGAAGCACTCATGCTCGAAGGTTTTATCGATGAAGTCATCCACCCACTAAAAAGTGGCAAGGAGGCCACTGTTTATGTTGTCCACTCCGAAGGTGAAATTCGCTGTGCAAAAGTGTATAAAGCAGCGAATAAACGTGGTTTTCATAAACAGGCTTTGTATCAAGAAGGGCGCAAAGTAAGAAATAGCCGGCAAGCGCGTGCAATGAAAAAAAAGAGCCAGTTTGGGCGTGAACAACAAGAAGAGGTTTGGCAAAATGCTGAAGTCGATGCTTTATATCGCCTTGCTGCTGCGGGAGTACGCGTTCCACAACCCTATAACTTTATCGATGGCGTGTTGTTAATGGAGTTGGTTACTGATGAACATGGAGCGGCAGCCCCCAGACTTAATGATCTTGAGTTGAGCAGCGAGCAAGCGCTAGAATATCACGGTTTACTGATTAAAGAAGTCGTCAGAATGCTGTGCGCTGGACTAGTCCACGGTGACCTGTCTGAATTCAATATACTCATTGACACACAGGGCCCCGTTATTATTGACTTGCCCCAGGCTGTTGATGCTGCTGCTAACAATAATGCCGCCAGGATGCTGGCACGGGATATTAATAACCTGGCTGCCTACTTTGGACGTTTTTCGCCCGAACTACTTGCAACCAGCTATGACAAAGAAATCTGGAAGATTTATGCCAGCGGTAATTTGACACCTGAGACCAAATTGACAGGCCATTTCAAAGGCAGTAACAAAAAAGCCGATGTAAAAAGTATTATGCGGGAAATAGATGATGCGCGAGATGAAGCCATCAGACGTAAGTACGAGCAGGTCGATCTATGACATACAAGGTAAGGAGTAAAGAGCACAATGGAAAGAGTGTCAGAAAATCTAGGGTCAGGAATATTGATCCGGACAATAAAATAAATCCAGTAAGAAATTGATATTTAAATTAAAAATAGAAAAATAAACTAAATTGTCAGTGCATTTATCTTGATACCAAAAATGGGTGGTATCAAGATAAATGCGCCAAATACTTAACATATTG
>CAYZUM010000136.1:0-7631 GCA_964481455.1 uncultured Methylomonas sp.
TAGCTTGCTATGCGCCTGTTACCGCGCCTTGAAGGCAAACAAAAATACTGCGCCATAATTGCACAACTTATTTAATTCCCATTCCTAAAGATGGGGCATTCGGAGGGGAGTAGGCTTTAGTCTATCTGTGTGGCATGTGGATTATACGGTTAGGCTAAAGCTTACTCCCCTATTGTATACCGTCTTAAATGGTTAGCCAAAAAGTTGATTAAGTAATTTAAGGGATCCCTAATGGTGCATAAAATGCACCCTACAATATTGAATATGCAGAGGAACGAGTATGGCAAAATTAACATTTAAACCCGGTAATGAAGAACTGATTATTAATACCAATGGAGAATTACCTGAAGTAGGCAGTCAAGCACCTGAATTTTCTCTCGTCAATGGGAAGCTTGAAGATGTAACATTAGCGACTTATGTAGGTAAAAAGAAAGTTCTAAATATAGTGCCTAGTCTGGATACACCCGTTTGTGCAGCATCTGCACGCGCTTTTAATGAAAAAGCAGAACGTTTTGAGAATACGGTAATCTTGATGGTTTCTGCTGATTTGCCATTTGCACAAGGGCGTTTTTGTGAGTCTGAAGGTTTAAAAGAAGTGCACCCTGTTTCGACTTTTCGCTCCAGCTTTGCAGAAGATTATGGTGTGGCAATACTAGATAGCATGTTAGCAGGTTTGACTGCGCGTGCCGTGGTGATTATTGATGAAAATGATAGAGTCGTTTATACCGAATTAGTGACTGAAATTACCCATGAGCCTGATTATGATGAGGCTTTGAATGTCGTAAAAGATTTATAACACGAGCGTTATGAAATTACTGGCTATGGATACAGCAACAGAAGCATGTTCAGTTGCTCTCTTTATTGATGGAGAAATTAAGGAACGCTTCGAAGTTGCTCCACGGGAGCATACTAAACTGTTATTACCCATGATTGATGGCTTAATGGCTGAGGCTGGTTTAAGGCCTCAGCAGTTAGATGCAATTGCATTTGGCTGTGGTCCTGGATCTTTTACTGGCGTTAGAATTGCAACGGGTGTTATGCAGGGAATTGCTTATGGTGCTGACTTGCCAGTTGTGCCGGTATCGACTTTAGCCGCTATTAGTCAAGCGTGCTTGCGGCAAAGCGCTCACAATACCATCTTTACCGCTGTTGATGCACGAATGAATGAAATATACTGGGCAGTATATCAGCGTGATGTAGAAGGCTATGCGCAATTATTAGGTCAGGAAAAAGTACAGCCAGCAACAGAGATTGATGCTTTACAGCTCACAGGGTATGGAATAGGCTCAGGTTGGAAACTGTATGAGCAAGTATTGGCTGAGCGAGTGGGGGGGCAGTTGATTGGTTTCGATGCTGATTACCTGCCGCACTCTGCAGACATTGCCTTATTAGGTGTGGTAGGTGTTCAGCGTGGGTTAACAGTGCCCGTAGAACAAGCAATGCCAGTTTATCTGCGTAATAAGGTGGCTAAAACAACCGTTGAAAGAGCCGCGCTAAAAACGTGATGATAGCTGTAGAACGGACTAAGGTAACTCGCAACACACACCCAGCCATCTTGCTTGTCTTTTTGTCCGCCTTCTTATTGATAGAAATAGTGACGTAGCCAGCTATGCGCCTATTTCTATGCTTTGAAGACGAACAAAAATCCTGCGTCATAATGGCACAACTTATTCAATTCCCATTCCCTAAGGATAGTATTAGGTGTCAATTGTGCTGAAATGCGGACTGAAGTCCGCTCTACACTGTTCACAACGTTTTAATTTAGACAGACATGGTAAGAGATTATGGCGCAATTTTTTGAAATACACCCTGAAAACCCCCAGTCACGATTGATTTATCAGGCAGTCGATATCATACGCAAAGGCGGAGTTATTGTTTACCCCACCGATACGAATTATGCTTTGGCATGCCATATCGGTGATAAGCAAGCCTTAGATAAAATTAAGCAGATTAGACAATTAGATGATAAGCATAATTTTACCTTGCTATGTAAAAATTTGGCGCAAATATCAACCTTTACCAAGGTGAGTAATGATGCACATCGCTTAATTAAACATCTTACGCCTGGTCCTTTTGTTTTTATTATTAGTGCCACCAAAGAAGTACCCAAGCGTATGTTACATGCTAAACGTAAAACCATCGGTATTCGTATTCCTGATAATAAAATTGCTTTGGCATTGGTAGAAGAGTTAGGTGAACCTTTATTGAGTACATCGCTGATTTTACCTGATGATGAATATGCTTTAACGGATCCCTACGATATCAGGGAGAAACTAGAGCATGAGCTGGACCTTGTGATAGATGCCGGGTTGACTGAAAGTGATCCGAGTACTATTATCTCCTGTTCGGATCAACAAATAGAAATAGTGCGTCAAGGTAAAGGTGACGCGCCCATGCTAGGATAATAATATGGAAAGTTTAACATTAATACAGCAAATTGTAGTCTGGGTGATCCCTGTTATATTTGCGATTACCATACATGAAACTGCTCACGGCTGGGTGGCCAAACAATATGGCGATAAGACAGCGTGGATGCTTGGACGTTTAACCTTAAATCCTATTAAACATATTGACCCTATTGGGACTATTTTAGTGCCTGGCTTAATGTATGTCTTTACGGGCTTTATGTTTGGCTGGGCAAAACCGGTACCAGTGAATACCAGAAATTTACGCAAACCTAAACATGATATGGCGATTGTGGCACTAGCCGGCCCTGTTTCAAATATATTGATGGCAATTGCATGGGCTTTGTTTATAAGACTCGCTATTTTAAGTGATCTGGCTGAAAGCCATCAGGCATTGATTTTTATGGGCGTAGTGGGAATAGAGATTAATCTTATTTTGGCGATACTTAATTTATTACCTGTGCCTCCTTTAGATGGAAGCCGTATTTTATCCTGGGCATTGCCAGGGCGTTGGGCCTATTATTATAACCAGTTTGAGCAATATGGAATTTATTTGTTAGTACTACTGATGATGACAAATTCTCTCGGTATGATTTTAGCTTATCCCTTAGATGCTGCCAGACGTTTTTTCTTCTCAATGGCGGGTCTGTAAGCTTCGGTATGACTGCTGATGTGGCTGATGAGAAAGTGGTTCTTGCCATTGTTTCTGGCGAACCTTATTTAGAATTACCCGAAGATTTATATATACCACCGGAAGCCTTAAAGGTCTTTTTAGAGACCTTTGAAGGTCCATTAGATTTACTGTTGTACCTGATTAGAAAACAAAACCTTGATATCTTAAATATTCCGATTGCACAAATTACCAAGCAATATATGACGTATATCAGTGTTATGACTGAATTACAGTTAGAACTTGCGGCTGAGTATTTATTGATGGCCGCTTTGCTTGCCGAGATAAAATCACGTATGCTATTACCTAGACAGGTGAATCCTGAAGAGGAAGAAGAGGATCCACGAGCTGTATTGTTACGTCGATTGCAAGAATATGAACGGATCAAAAAGGTTGCTGAAGAATTAGCTGAAATACCGCGTATGGAACGTGATATTTTTATCGCTACTGTGGATACATCAGCAGTGAATGTGCATAAGATTCAGTCTGAAGTTCAACTACAAGATATCGTACTTGCGCTGCAAGGTGTATTGCGTCGCGTTGATCAATTAAGTCACCATATCATTACTAAAGAGCCCTTATCAGTCCGTGAAAGAATGGTCCACATTATGGAAAGACTCGAAGACACGAGTAGCTTCCTTTTTACAAGACTCTTTACCCAGTCCGAAGGCAAAGCAGGGGTTGTTGTCACGTTTCTTGCCATTCTTGAACTCAGCAAAGCAGGAATCATCGACATCCTACAGTCAGAGCCCTTCGGAGAGTTACGAGTCCGTCTTAGAGCAGAAAACACCGCCTGAACCTGAGCTAACGCTAGATTCCCCCGTAGAACGACAGCCTGAACCCGCTGTCGTCTCGGCAGAAAAAAAACAACGACGTAATCGTCTAAAAGAAGAACAGAAGAAGGTCGTAGAGCTAAAGGCTAAAGTCGCCACTTTGCAGAGTCAGTTAGAGATAGCCTCAGCAATAACTGAAAAACAAGTTCCTACTGAGTCAGAAACTGATTTTCAAGCAGAAGAACACCCCGACTCAGTGGGTTCGGCATTAACAGAGCGGCAATCCAGTGAACTAGAAGAGGAGAAACAAAGAGTTGGCGAGTTGACTGCCAAGGTCACCTCTTTGCAGAAGCTGCTAGAGATTGCTTCGGCAAAAACGGTACAGAAAATTCCATCTGAATCAGACGTCGATTTTCAAATAAAACAAAAATCTGAGTCAGTCATAACAGTATTAAAAGATCAACAGCGTAGACGACTAGATGAAGAGCAAAAAAAGGTGACCGAACTGACTAGTAAAGTCGCTTCTTTACAGGAACAGTTAAACAGTGAAGCTACTCAGCTCAGTATTCTCCCTTCAAGTCCAGCAGCAGAATTAATGCCGGTAGATGCGAATAGTAAAATTAAACGTATTATTGAGGCACTTTTATTTGCAGCCGAACAAGCGATGACGGTCAAGCAGTTGCATGCTGTTTTTCCTGAACTGGAAGCCCCCAAAAAGCAGAAAATACAAGATGCGCTGGATTCATTACGCTATGATTATCAGAGGCAAGGCATAGAATTACATAAAGTTGCGAGTGGTTATCGGTTTCAGGTTAAGGCGGATATGGCCTCTTGGGTGGCGCGTTTATTTGCCGAAAAACCACCAAAATATTCAAGAGCATTATTAGAGACGATAGCCATTATTGCCTACCAGCAACCTGTTACACGTGGGGATATAGAAGAAATACGCGGGGTCAGTGTTAGCTCAAATATGATCAGAACCTTACTAGAAAGAGAGTGGGTAACAGTGCTATCGCATAAAGAAGTACCGGGAAGACCCGCTTTATATGGTACAACCAGACAATTTCTGGATTATTTCAATTTAGATTCTTTGGAAGGGATGCCGTCACTTGATGAATTGCAGGCATTGACTTTAGAAGGCGAGCTAGAGGTGTAGCGAGTAATATGTGGGATGAAATTTTTATGATTTTGCTGTTTACAGCTGGTTTTTTGTACTGGCAAAGCGCTCAGAAAGTCCGGGAAACTGCATTAGCAGCGACTATCAGGCACTGTCATGATATGCAATTACAAATGCTGGATGGTTATATTGCATTTAGCGCGTTTTCCCTAAAACGCGACCGGCGAGGGAAGATACATATTGCCCGTCGTTACCATTTTGAATTTTCGTCTACAGGCGCTGAGCGATATAACGGGATAATTCATATGCTAGGTGGGCGAGTAGAAACTATTCAATTAGAGCCTTATCGAATCAATGAATCAGAGTAGCTTAGGGATCTACTTCGTACGCATAGCGTGTCATATTTGAACCTTTTTAGTGAAGTGAGCAGTCGTCAAGGCACAGCTTATTAAATTCTCATTTCTTTGCAATCTTTTAACTCTTTAAATCCGTATTCTTAGAAATAAATCAATGTTACGTTTAAGCAATATCAAACTTCCTTTAGAGCATACAGATGCAGATCTTCGCTTGGTCATTAGTACTAAACTGGCGATTGAAGACAGTGAATTACTGAGTTACAGCGTTTATAAACGCAGCTATGATGCCAGGCAAAAGAAAAATATATTTTTTATCTATAGCCTAAATGTAGAAACCAGCAAAAATGAGCAGCTATTAGAGCAGTTTGCAGAAGATGCGCAAGTTAAGTCACGCACAGATGATCGTTATCATTTTGTTACACAAGCGCCAGAACAAATAACTCAAAGGCCTATTGTTATCGGATTGGGACCTTGCGGATTATTTGTTGGGCTGATATTGGCACAAATGGGCTTTAAGCCAATCATATTAGAGCGGGGTAAAGCGGTGCGAGAGCGGACTGTGGATACTTTTGGTCTATGGCAGAAAGGAAATTTGAATCCAGAGTCCAATGTACAATTTGGAGAAGGGGGCGCGGGGACCTTTTCTGATGGTAAATTGTATACGCAAATTAAAGACCCGCATCATCATGGGCGCAAAGTATTGCAAGAATTTGTTGCGGCAGGCGCGCCAGAAGAGATTCTATACCTCAGTAAGCCGCATATAGGTACTTTTAGACTAGTCCCGATAATTGAAAAAATGCGCGCGACAATAGAATCGTTAGGCGGTGAAATTCGTTTTGAACAGCGTGTTGATGATGTTCTCATCGAAAATGAGCGTGTTCATGGCGTTATATTAGCGGGTGGAGAAACCTTGCTGAGTCAGCATATTGTATGTGCTATTGGACATAGTGCCCGGGATACATTTCAAATGTTATTTGATAAAGGCGTTTATATCGAAGCAAAACCTTTTTCAATCGGCTTTAGAATTGAACATCCACAGTCATTAATTGATCAATGTCGTTTTGGCGATTATGCAGGGCATGAATTGCTAGGAGCAGCAGATTATAAACTGGTACACCATTGTAAAAACGGCCGTTCAGTTTATAGTTTTTGTATGTGTCCAGGAGGCACAGTGGTTGCAGCCACTTCCGAACCAGGGCATATTGTCACTAACGGTATGAGTCAATATTCGCGAAATGAGCGTAATGCAAATAGTGCTATAGTCGTCGGAATAGAGCCTGACCAAGATTACCCAGGCCACCCTTTAGCAGGGTTGGCGCTGCAGGATAGATTAGAAAAGCAGGCTTTTGTATTAGGCGGGGCAAACTATGATGCACCAGCACAGTTAGTCGGGGACTTCCTCAAGAATAACCCGAGTCAGACGCTTGGTAAGGTAGAGCCTTCCTATAAACCAGGTATCAAGTTAGTCGATTTAAGTGCCAGCTTGCCTGAGTATGCGATTGCAGCGATAAGAGAAGCCATTCCTGCCTTTGATAAAAAAATTCGTGGTTTTGCCATGCAAGATGCTGTTTTAACAGCAGTGGAAACACGCACTTCTTCCCCTATCTGTATTAAGCGTGATCGAGACTCCCTGCAAAGTATTAATATACAAGGTCTGTACCCTGCGGGTGAGGGGGCAGGGTATGCCGGTGGGATTTTATCGGCAGCAGTTGATGGTATTAAAATTGCCGAAGCTGTTGCGCTGGATAGGGTGAAAATGTAGTTTATCCCTGTTAGTCGTGGAAAATGGGCTGCTTAGGAATGGGAATAAAATAACGTGTGCATTTAACGCAGGTTTTTTGTTCGTCTTCTTTGTTGCGGAAACAGTTACGTCACTAGCTATGCGCCTGTTTCCGCGCCTCGAAGACAAACAAAAATCCTGCGTCATAATTGCACAACTTATTCAATCCCCATTCCAATGGGTGCAATACACAATAGTAGAACTTATGTACGCGCATCAAATTATAAGCGTTTGAACGGGAAGGGATCCCCGGCTCACAAAAGGATTATGCAGGTTTTTAATCATAGCTATTCATTTTATGGCGGAGTACAAAAACAAGTTTTTGTCGTTTTAAAGCCTGCAAAAACGTGTTTTTGCACTCCTTTTGTGACAAAATAGGGAGTATTAATGATTCTTCAATGCTTGTACTTTTTTGTATTGTACCCCATTCCAATGTAGAGCGGACTTTAGTCCGCATATTCCGGCAAACTAAATCGTCATGCGGACTAAAGTCCGCTCTACACGCCTTAGAATTGTAGGCTCAGAACGCT
>CAYZUM010000137.1:0-7565 GCA_964481455.1 uncultured Methylomonas sp.
GAATGAAGGTGACAGGAGTCCCTGAATTTCACGAAGTAGCATGGCGCGCCTGACTCTGAATCCTGTCGAAAATCTCGATGAAACTGAAATGCATGAAAAAGAGTGTTGTGAAAACGGTGAGGCTCCTTTAAAGGGCATTGAAGTATCGGGTGTAGAAGAGCGTCAAGTATTTTATATGCCAGCGATGAAGGGTGTTGTCACCGCTCATCAAGCAAGCCTTAAAATCTGTCCTGAATGCCAAACTGAGAATAAAGGCGATTTTCCTGAAAATGTCAATAAGCCTGTGCAATATGGCGATGGCGTTAAAACGGTGGCCAGCTATTTTAACAGTGAGAATTTTATGCCTGTTGCTCGCACCGCACAGTTTCTCAAAGATTTATACGGTCAAGCTCCATCGGAAGCAGTGATTCTTAAAGCCAATAAGGAATTAAATCAACACATTCAATCGGCAAGATCGGCGGTTAAACAGCAGTTGTATGAGGTCCCCGTACTCCATTCTGATAAAACGGGTTTACGGGTTGAAGGAAAATGACACTGGCTGCATTCTGCATCGACCGATAAATTAACCGACTACGAAGTCCATGAAAAACGTGGCAAAGAGGGTATGGATGCGTTGGGGATTCTCGAAGGTTATCAGGGAAAGTGAGTCTACGACCACTGGAAAGCCTATTTTGCTTATGAGGAGTGCGAGCATATTGCCTGCAATGCGCATCACCTTCGGGAACTCATTTATATTGAAAAACAGTTCCAGCCATCGTGGGCAGGTGAAATGGCAACATTGCTGGTTGACATTAAAGAGACCATCGATGAGACGAAACCTGACCAAGATCATTTAGACGAGCAGCGATTACTTCTGTTTGAAAAACGTTATGATGAACTAATTGTTAGAGGACTTGAGAGAGATCCTTTCGTTGCAGCTGAAGTGGCTGAAGGGAAACCTAAAAAAGAGGCAAGCCAAAGCAGACTCCCGCCCACAATCTTCTGAGACGCCTGCGAGATTTTAAGGCAGGGACTTTGGCGTTCATGTACGATTTTTCGATACCGTTTGACAATAACCTTGCCGAACGTGATATTCGGATGGTCAAAGTAAAGCAAAAAGTTTCAGGTAGCTTCAGAACACAAGAAGGCGCGAATTCATTTGCACGATACAGCCAAGTGAAAAACCTGAAAACCTAGCCTTAAAAGGTATTCAAGTGTGTCATGTTCGGCCCTGCGCGCAATTTAATGATGCGAAATAAATAAAGGAGAATAAAAAAACTCTGGGCGGGACAAATATCCCGCCCAGAGGAGAAGTTGAAGGTTGAGTCAACTCGCAACAAATATTGTGCGTCACTTGGGAGGCTGTCCAAGAATAGAAAAGCTACTGCGGAAAAGCCCTTTTGGTCAGCTTTCCCGATCATTTTCGTTAAAGAGCACACACTTCGCCTCAAATGATCGAAAAATCTGACTCAAAATGGCTTTCCCTCGCGACGGTTTCTATTCTTGGACAGCCTCCTAGGAATGGGGATTTGATAACTTGCACATTTTTGTGTCTTTTTGTCCGTCTTCTTTGTTGCGTAAATAGATACGAAGCCTGCTATACGCTTATTTACGCGGTTCGAAGATGAACAAAAAACCTGCGTTAAATGCACAAGTTATTTTATTCCCACTCCCTAGCTCAATAAATGAGTGTTGTGAGAAAGCATAGCCCACTTCATTTGACAAATAAAAATCAGAGCTGATTAGTCAGCTATAGTTGTCAATTTTGCAGCAAGTTTACCTGATGCTATCCCAAATCCTACTCCAAGAATAAGTGAGCAAGAGATAATTAATATTGGGTTATCCCAACTAGTTCCTAGCAGTACCTCTGTAGAAAGCTTGCCAGGCGTTTGTAATAGGTATCCAAAAGTTGCCGAATAGCCAAGTACGCTAGCAGGAATAGCTGAAAGAGCAGGCACATTCGCAGCTAAACACATGGCGATCACAGTGACACAAACAATGACCGCTGCCATCGCTGGAAAACCAAGCATATTATCGGGCGAGATAGTTGCTATTTCATAAGCAGCGTACGTCGCAACAATGACCCCAAAAACACTACAAACAGCCGTGTTAACGGCAGCTTTATCATCACCACCTAAGGCAAAATAGGCTGCCCAGGTAATGGTTAAAGCCCATATTAAAAAGACACCACTAAGAGGCCCTACCGCTAAAAATGTAGCCAGACCAGCTAAAACCCCAATGCTTACCGACAGAGCCGAAAGACTATTCATAATAAATAACTCCATATTGTCACCTCATTTTAATAAGTAAATTTGTGGCGAGGCGGATACCACAAGAATTTAATTCAATAGCAAACGATAGCTTAGGTAACTCGCAACAAATAACCCACCCATCTTGTTTGTCTTTTTGTCCGCCTTCTTATTGATAGAAATAGTGACGTAGCCAGCTATGCGCCTATTTCTATGCCTTGAAGACGAACAAAAATCCTGCGCAATATGGGTGGATTATTTATTGCGCGTTACCTTAGCAAAGAATATTGTTCTCTATCTAGTAACAGATTTAAGCATATAAAGTAAACATGCGCAATTAGGTGTTTTAATTTGTCAGATAGTAGAGCGCTATATAGCATAAGGAGTAGCAAATTGTGCAAACAAGTGCCTGCATGAGCAGACAACAATTTTGTGAACAAAAAAGGTATTACATGAATCAATAGCTTCGCCAAAAACAGAATACATCATGAAGAAACTGAAGAAAAACAAATGGTTATCAGCCTCAAAGCAACTGATTAAGACAACAGCATAACATGCTAATTAATAAAGATTTCATGATCTTCCTGTCCTTCATGGTAAATAATTTTTTAAATTTGGCGAAGGTATTGATGAATAGAAAATATTCTAAATATTTCTTGCGGTGTCGGTGATGAATATTTTACGAAATGAGTTTATAGCTTGGGGCCAAGATATGCCAATGGGGTGCAATACAAAATAGTAATGCTGAATGAATACTGCTGCTGGACGGGGTATTCACTCCTTTCATAATGTTTAGGTAACTCGCAATAAATAAACTACCCCTATTGCGCAGGATTTTTGTTCGTCTTCAAGGCGTAGAAATAGGCGCATAGCAGGCTACGTAACTATTTCTACAACGCAGAAGACGGACAAAAAAACGGTAGTGGGTCAAACCTGTGATTATTGTTTAGTTACAAGTTATGCAATAGTCCGAGATATAAGGGGTTAACGTAATAGGGAGAATATTAAAACCACAGGTTTGACCCACTACCAAAGTTTCGTAGCCAGCTATGCGCCTATTTCTACTAATGGAAGACAAATAAAAATCCTGCGTAATATGGGTGGTTTATTTATTGCGCCTGACCTAAATTCTAGCCAGCCAGTCCGTATGATCTTTTCTGCGCCCATGCACATAATCAAAATATAAGGTTTGTATTTTTTCCGTGATAGGGCCTCGTGCACCTGAACCAATGGCCCGGTCGTCGTATTCACGAATCGGAGTGACTTCCGCTGCAGAGCCGGTAAAAAATGCCTCATCAGCCACATAGACCTCATCGCGCGTGATGCGTTTTTCAACCACTTTCAGCCCTTGTTCTTGGGCAATGGTCAGTATGGTTTCGCGGGTAATGCCTTCTAACGCTGAGGTCGTTTCAGGTGTATACAGCACGCCATTACGCACGATAAACACGTTCTCGCCACTGCCTTCGGCTACAAACCCTTCATGATCCAGAAGTAGAGCTTCATCATAACCAGCGCTGAGTGCTTCTTGGAGCGCCAGTATGGAGTTAATGTAATTACCATTCGCTTTTGCCTTGCACATCGTGCTATTGACATGATTTCGTGTATAAGAAGAGGTTCTTATGCGAATGCCTTTTTCCATGCTTTCATCACCTAAGTACGCGCCCCACTCCCAGGCAGCAATCATGACATGAACTTTCAGGTTATCGGCGCGCAAGCCCATGCCTTCGGAGCCATAAAAGCACATGGAACGAATATAAGCGCTATCCAGATTATTGTGACGGATAGCATCACGGTGTGCTTGATTAATTTCCTGTTTTGAAAAAGGAATTTTCATATTCAGTATATGGGCGGAGCGGTATAAGCGATCTGTATGTTCTGCTAATTTAAAAATAGCCGGCCCTTGGGCTGTATGATAGGCTCTTAAGCCTTCAAATACTCCTGCTCCATAATGCAATGTATGAGTCAGGACATGCACTTTAGCATCGCGCCACTCTACCCATTTGCCATCCAGCCAGATTTTGCCATCTCTATCATCCA
The DNA here is from genome assembly GCA_964481455.1 of uncultured Methylomonas sp. Taxonomy (GTDB): domain Bacteria; phylum Pseudomonadota; class Gammaproteobacteria; order Methylococcales; family Methylomonadaceae; genus Methyloprofundus. The sequence goes on from CAYZUM010000137.1 coordinate 4,266, forward strand.
TTGTCATCATGCTTGTTTACACCTATATTCGTGTTTGTTATTAACCGCCAGTCGTTGACAGATACTTATTCTATTGAATATCATAGAAAATAAACGCCGATAAAACAATGAATTTTACGCGAAAAACAATATATAAGCTAAAATAGTGTTTTCTAATATTCTTTTTTCATATTTAATTAATGACTAACTCTAAAATCACTTTAAGTGAACTTGATACCCCACTTAAGGTATTGTTTACTGGCTATTTAACGACTGTGGCTATCGGCTACCTTTTTGCCTTGATTCAGATCCTATTTACTCACGGTATGGCGGATGGCAAGATTGGCCTATCTATAGATGACATTGTCTACAGTTATTATGGCAACCGGTCGGGGACTGTTTTAGAAACCAAGCTTAATGGCTCAATGAAGAATAAAGCGACAGAACAGGAAGGCTTTGCGATTATTCAGTGGGTGCGGGATGGCGCTGATGAACAAGCATTCAGCAAGTTGAAAATAGATAAAATCATCGAAACTAAATGCGTGATGTGTCATAACAGTGGTGCATCAAACCTTCCAGATTTTGCTGAATTTGACAATATCAAAGAATTGGCTGAGCAGGATGAAGGAGCTACATTTTCATCCTTAACCCGGGTGTCACATATTCATCTGTTTGGTATCAGTTTTATTTTTATGTTTATCGGGCTAATTTTTAGTTTCTCGACGACCGCATCAAGCACATACAAAAGTATTGCTATCGGTATGCCTTATGCATTTCTGATCATTGATATTTTATCCTGGTGGTTAACTAAATTATCGCCAATGTTCGCTTCGTTGATTATGCTCGCAGGGGCCGGAATGGGCGTTTCATTTGCCTTTATGTGGATCGTCTCAATGAAAGAGATGTGGTTTATCAATAATCCATGGCTTTGTGATTCAAACTCACCTTGTCAGCGTAGCTTAAAGAAACTTGCCGTACTTTGGTATCAATTGCTTGGTTTTATTGGTGGGGTCATCCGTAAAGAAGTTTTGCCTAAATTATTATCATTATTAAAAGATGGCTTAAACTGGATAACTCATAAAATCAAATAAGGGATCTGGAAATAAATAAGCGTCTAATATTGGGCAGGATTTTTGTTCGTATTCAAGGCGTAGTAACAGGCGCATAGCAGGCTATGCAACTGTTACTATAATCAAGAAGGCGGACAAAAAGACCCGCAATCCTGGGTGATTATTTGTTTCCATCTCCCTAAAACCTTTGCCAGACTGCTACCCACTTAAAACAGGGTAATGCAGACGGGTAGGGAATGGTCTCAGAGACTGTGATAATATTTAAAAATACGATATTTCATGTGTTTAAGTAATTGTAGTGAGGAGTACAAAAATATGTTTTTGTACTCCGGGGTATTATAACTTTCACGGTCTCTATAGCCCGCCTTAAAATATCAGTCACTATAGGCTGTAACCGCTTTTATAATGGTGCACAGCCTGACCTGGCTGTGCACCATACAATACTTCTTTTGAGAGAAAATAATGCTTAAATCTATACATATGCTGTTTGTCTTGTTATCCGTCAGCAGCTTTATCACGCGCATCATGTTTGCTCAATTTAAACCTGATATTTTACGTTTCAAAGTGCTAAAAATAGCGCCACATGTGATTGATACGATATTATTGTTGAGTGGTGTTGCTCTGATTTTTCAGGGCAACTGGATGGCGGGTGAATTCGGCTGGATTTTGACTAAGATAGTTATGTTAATTACTTATATTGGCTTCGGTGTGATGGCAATGCGTAGCCGTGGGATAAAGCGTTGGGGTGCTTTTGTGCTAGCTTTAGTCTGTTTCGGTTACATTATATCTGTTGCTGTTACCAAGCACGGTTTTATCTAATTAATGTCTGGTCTGCCTTGTTACTATTTTGCGGCACTACTCTGTGAAGCCAAACCTTTAATTAATTATTTTAAATTAAAAAAAGAATACTCAGTCAATGCATTTTCGATTTATCGAAATATCGACACCACACTAACGGTTACGGGGGTTGGTAAAGCTGCAATGGCCGCTGGGGTGGGCTATACTCTGGCGCTCTTTCCCGCGAAGCGATTACCGATATTGTTGAATATCGGTATCGCAGGGCATTGTACGCATGAGCTGGGTACTGCATTTGTGATCGATAAAATTAGCGATCAGGAAACAGGGCGTAGCTATTATCCACAGTTAGTTACCTCGCCACCCTGCCCAACGCATACGCTTGTGACAGTTGCTCAAGCACAAGTTGGTTATGCGTCTAATGCTATGTATGAAATGGAGGCATCTGCATTTTACGAAATCGCCACGCGTTTTAGTTCCAGTGAATTAATTCAATGCATCAAAATTATTTCTGATAATCAAGAGAGTCCCAGTACGCAAATTAAGCCGGTACAAGTGAGTTGCTGGGTCAGTGATGCACTACCGCTAATCGAAAAGTACGGACAACAATTAAGTGCTTTAGCAAGCATGGGCCAAGCTTCTGATACTACCACCTATACTGAAATAATTGAGCAGTGGCATTTTACCAATAGTGAAAAAATACAGCTTAATGTTTTGTTAAACAAAAGGGCTGTTTTAACGAAGCATAGGCCACTAGATTTAGCAGGAATGCAGCAACCTTCAGCAAAAGAGGTTTTAAGTTACTTACGTAATGAGATTGATGGGGAGACATTTGGTGGTTTTCATTAAAATTAATGTATCATGAGTTTAGCTCACTCGCAATAAATTCCCTACTGACCTTTCTTGCTTGCCTTTTTGTCCACCTTCTTTTTGATAGAATTTAATAGTGGGCTGGCAAGTCTATGAAAATGCGTCCCGTGCACAATCGGCTGACTTAATAAAAGATAGTTGCCAAAGAGAAGGGGTTGAACGCAATCAAGTCACGCTGCATTCAGATAATGGCAGTCCCATGAAAGGAACCACCATGTTGGCAACACTTCAAGAACTAGGCATTATACCCTCATTCAGTCGTCCTTCAGTGAGCAACGATAATCCCTATTCAAAATCTCTTTTTCGTACCTTGAAAGACAGACTGCATTATCCAGAAAAACCGTTCTCTGGATTAATGGCGGCAAGAGAGACTGGGTAAAGTCCTTTGTCGGATGGTATAACAAAGAGCACCTACATAGCTCAATTAAATGTGTCACCCCTGAGCAGCGCCATACAGGCCAAGATACTGGAATATTAAGACATCGTACGGCGGTTTATACACACGCTAAATTAAACAAGCCTGCTCGCTGGAGTGGGGAAATAAGAAACTGGGATGAGATCAAGGAAGTGAGTTTAAACCCTGATT
>CAYZUM010000138.1:0-7552 GCA_964481455.1 uncultured Methylomonas sp.
GGACAAAAAGACACAAAAATGCTCACGTTATATTGTCACATTCCTAAGGCATGATCACCAAATGACTTTATTCATTTAAAGCTTTTCATATTGAACAGGTTTTTATCTGAATTGTATCGTGCACCCAAAAAGCAAGCAACGTTCTACAACAAAGTTTGTCAGTTCAAATTTATTGGAAACGTGCGATAAACAGCAATGCTAATTCAGTGCTTGATAAATACTTTATCACATACCCAAAGGCACAAATTCCCCTAACTGCTTATCCTTACTCACTTTATCCCCGTCGAAAATTTTACCATTCATTGCAATATAAACCCCTAATGGAAGTAGCTGCACTGCAGTAACAGCACACCCCAGATTAAACAAGGCATCTGACTGGCTGATTGTATACGGAATCATTGCACCCGTTAGTACTATGGTCTTATTACTCGACAGAGCTTGTAGATATCTTGCCGTCTCCACCATTGTATCAGTGCCATGTGTAATGATAATTTGTGATGTGCAAGAAGAAGTACAAGCCTGTTTAATTAACTCTCTGTCCTCGCCAACCATTTCCAGGCTATCTTTTAACATAAGTTGTTGTACATCCAATTTAACTCTACAACGCGCTTGTATGAGCATTACAGGCAAACGAGTCTCAGAGAAATTCAGGTTACCAGTAAGCTCATTATAGTACTTGTCTAATGTACCACCAGTAATGAATAGTTTTATCATTGCAGGCTTTGTGATTTTTTAGTAACTGCCACACCTATCTCCGATCATTTTTCTTTATCGAGAATGCGTTGTAAAACAGCAACGCTAGACTTTTCTAACAACGCTATTGCAGCAAGGCGGACGCTAGGATAGTGTGCTCGAAGAGCGGCTAATTCTCTGATATAAAGGCTTGCAGCACGCAATTCATGCAACATGAGATGTTCAGGCTCAGAAGTAAAAAGTTCACGTAACAAATCACCATACCGAACTTGCTCACGTACTACATTCCTAGGATCCACTTTAGGAATTTCGGCTGGGTCACTACAGCAATAACTCATCTTATTCGCTCCTGAAAGAATCGTTTAGGAATAAGTTGGGCGACTAACCCAGGGGGTTTGTTTGTCTTCAAGACCTGCCCCTACTTGATACGGTGTTGCACAAACAGGTGCATAGTAGGCTACGTAACTGTTTATGCAACACCGAAGACGGACAAAAAGACCTCTTAGGTAACTCGCAACACACACCCACCCATCTTGCTAGTCTTTTTGTTCGTCTTCTGCGTTGTAGAAAAAGTTTCGTCGCCAGCTATGCGCCTATTTCTACTAATGGAAGACAAACAAAAATCCTGCGCAATATGGGTAGCTTATTTATGGCGCCTTACCTTAGTTGTTCAAGTTATTTTGTGCACGTTCCTTAGCATAAAGGTACCCGCCTTATATAGAAAGGCACCCTTTTTAAGTTCAAAGAAGAAAACTGCAACCATGCTGAGACACTACTTTTCAGCTGTCTGACTATCATCCCCTCCTGGACACTGGCTACAATTATCATTCCAGATGGGGTTTTCCAAGTCATCCTTATGTAACTTTTTAATGTCTTCAGGATAAATATGCCAGAAAGACTGGTCTATTTTAGCACCGTCATAACCATTTTTTCTTTGATGGTTAAACGGACACCACCAGTTTTCAATAACCTGAACTAAATAGGCATGCCATTCAAAAAGACCTACACTAACAGGGCAATACCAGGTACAGTTTATAATCCAGTATAATCTGGTTTGTGCCAGACTCCAGGAAAAGGAACCGTCCATCGTAATCTGGTTTTTTAAATTATAGCGATGCGTTTTTCTTTCGGGTAGAAAATCAAATAAGGTCTTTAAATTTTCTGCACCGACCATTTTCAAATGGTAATACGACAGTAGTGCGCTGGTTATAACAAAAGGCCAGGTTAGTATTGGCAAATAGACTAACATCAGTCCTATTCCCCGCCGCCATGCAGGTATTTGTTTATGATTACAACCAATGTTGACTCGATGTTCCTCGCGGGTTTGTGATGACTCACAGGCTTTCATTTTTTAATTCCTCTATAAAAATACTACGATAAATTTATTGTTATTTTCCATTACTTAGGAATGGGAATAAAATAACGTGTGCATTTGACGCAGGATTTTTGTTTGTCTTCGAGGCGCGGAAACAGGCGCATAGCTAGTTACGTAACTGTTTCCGCAACAAAGAAGACGGACAAAAAGACAAGTCAAATGCACAAGTTATAAAATTCACATTCCTTAGGCACTCATAAAATTCAGGTATAAAAACAACCCAGCACAAATAACCATAACAGGGCTAGCCATGCTGATAAACATTATTTTTATCTGTCCTTGAAATTCATTACACAGATAACAGCACATCAACTCCTGATTCAGGACAAAGATGAGTAACAGGTATATCCTCTTTATTTTTCCAGGCAGATAGCGCATCTTGCTTATCACCTGAGACAATAAAAATTAACTCTGCTGTATTACTTAAGGCTTTTGCACTGATTGATACCCGATCCGATGGTGGCTTAGGCGAATTATGCACCGCATGAGTCAGTTCATCAGCATTATGCACATGCCCGGGAAATAGGCTAGCAGTATGTCCATCTTCACCCATACCTAATAAAACCAGATCAAACTCACCTGCCTCGGCAACCACTTTAGCATACTCTTCAGCACCCGTTTCGGCACCTAATTCAGCAGCAATAGCGTGAACCTGTGCTTTAGGAATAGCCACTAAATCTAGCCATTTTTGTTCAGCCACTAGGCTATTACGTTCACTATCATCCACAGGCAAACAACGCTCATCTCCGTAGTAAATATGCCACTTGCCCCAGTCTTGCTGCTGTGTTGCCAAAAGCTGATAAGCTTTGACAGGCGCCGTGCCCCCAGCAAGGACTAATTTAAACGAACCCTTTGCAGCTATTGCTTTTTTCGCTGCCTCTAATACACGCTGGCACGCGGCTTCTGCCAAAAGTTCAATTGAATCATAAGGCTTCCAGTTTACAACTTGAGTCATTATTCTTCCTGTATAGTATTGCGCCAATGCTGACTTTCTTTATCAAATAAGCGACGCTCATTCGGCCCCCACGAACCCGCTGGATAGGTTTCGATATAATCACGCTCAACTGCCCATTTATTCAGAATCGGCTCGACAATTTTCCAGGCATATTCAACTTCATCGTAACGTAAAAATAAAGAGCGGTCCCCTTCGATCACATCCAGTAATAAATCTTCATAAGCATCAGAAGGCTGTTCATTCTCATTACGAAAACTGGCATTTAAATTACTCACACGGGTTTTCATTTCCAAGCCCGGCTCTTTAACTGTCATTTCCATACGAATACATTCTTCCGGCTGTATACCAAGCATTAACCAGTTTTGCTTAATTTTTTCCGCTTGGGTATTTTTAAACAGCTGAGAGGGAGCGTGCCTAAAACAGATTGAAATACTGGATTGTGCTTTTTCCATCCGCTTCCCTGTACGCAAATAAATAGGGACTCCACGCCAGCGCCAGTTATCTATATACAATTTCATCGCGGCATAAGTTTCTGTTACGCTATTTTCAGGTATTCCTTCTTCTTGTAAATAGCCATTAACATCTTCACCATCAATACTGCCTGCTTTATACTGGGCGCGAAATGACTGCGCATTGACAGCTTCTTCGGGAATCGGACGAATAGACTTAAGAACCTTTACTTTTTCATCGCGCAGATCTTCAGCCTCCATTGAAACCGGAGGCTCCATCGCCACAAGAGTCAATAGCTGCAATAAGTGACTTTGCAACATATCCCTCATCGCACCGGTATGATCATAATACGCACCGCGACTTCCAATTCCTAACTGCTCTGAATGAGTAATCTGTATGTGATCAATATAATTCCGATTCCATAAAGGCTCTAGCATTGCATTCGCAAAGCGGAATACCAATACATTTTGCACCATGCCTTTGCCAAGATAGTGATCAATACGGTATATTTGTTCTTCTCGTAAATACTTACTAATTTTATTTTGTAAAGAGCGTGAGCTTTCCAGGTCAGTACCAAAAGGCTTTTCAATGACAACTCTGCGCCAAAAATGTTTTTCTTCCAATAAATTCGGTACACTTAAGCGCTCAATCACGCGACTAAAATCCTCAGGATTAATCGCTAGATAAAAAGCAAAGTTTTGTGGAAAGCTTTGCGTATCACTCAACAAACTGTCCAGACTGCTATAACACTCAACCTGTTGCAAGTCACCTTTATGATATTGCAAGCGTGCAATAAAACGTTTAAACACTTCTTCATCAACGCCGCCTCTTGCTTTTTCTTCCAGCATGATACGGACTTCAGAGATCCATTTATCGTTATCCCAGGGGCGACGGCCTATAGCAATAATCTTGGTGTCTTTATCCAGGCGATTTTCAATATCCAGATGATACAATGCTGGAATTAATTTGATACGCGATAAATTTCCCGTTGCGCCAAAAATAACATAAGTACAGGGATCAGTTTTCACTGTAGTTCCTTTAATAATTTAAAAATTAGGTATGGTTACTGTTAACGAGTAACAATATCCTCAAAAATATCTGTCATCTCAATAGAGATATCCAGGCTCTCAAGCTTGCAAGTTTCCTCTTCTACATAAACATGTAATAGCCAGTCATTATTTGCAGTCCGTCGAAAACATTCGACACTGCGCGCTTTAATATTAACCAGCATATATTCTGTAAGACTCTCTATTGAGCGATAAGCAGTGAACTTTTCACCTCGATCATAAGCCTCAGTAGAATCCGAAAGAACTTCGATAATAAGTCTCGGGGAAGATAAGGATTGCTCTTCCTGATGATCCTCTTTATTGCATGAAACGAACACGTCGGGATAATAATAAGCATCCATCGCCGCAATAGACAGTTTCATATCAGAAATATAGGTACGGCAAGGAGTGCCGCGTAAATGCTGTTTTAAAGTAGAGGCGATATTTAAACTGACCAGTACATGTTCACGTCGAGCCCCCCCCATTGCAAAAATTTCGCCATGAACATATTCATGCTTCTCCTCTTGCAGCTCTTCCCAGGCAAGATATTCTTCAGGTGTCATCGTGCTGACTTCAACGACTTGAATCATAAGAGCTCCTGATATTTCTAATTTAACAGAAAAATATTACATCATCTTGTAGGAGCATTCTTCAGTCGCGATTTAATCTTGTGTCATCGCAGCTATAGTAATAACTCCCCTCAGTGATAACGTTAAGATTACACGTTATATGTTGTTGAAGCCATATTACCGCCTGTGCCAGTCCAGTCTGTATGGAAGAACTCTCCACGTGGCTTATCTAACCGCTCATAGGTATGTGCACCGAAGTAATCACGTTGTGCCTGCAATAAGTTAGCGGGTAAACGTGCACTACGGTAACTATCATAATAAGCCAGTGCCGACGAAAATGCCGGTGTAGGAACTCCGAGCTGTACACCAAGCACAACCGCCTCACGCCAGCCTTGATCAGCACCTGTGATAGCTTCTTTAAAGTAATCAGCCAATAACAAATTATCTAATTCAGGGTCGGTATCATAAGCCTGCTTAATATCATTTAGGAACTGGCTACGAATAATACAGCCACCACGCCACATAAGCGCGATACCACCATAATTTAATTTCCAGCCATATTCTGCTTCTGCAGCACGCATCAAGCCAAAACCTTGCGCGTAAGAAACTATTTTAGCCGCATAAACAGCCTCTCCAATGGCCTTAACCATAGCCTGTTTATCACCCGAAAAAGTTGCCGTTGATTGAGGTAATATTTTTGATGCTCTTACTCTTTCTTCTTTTTGTGCAGAAACACAACGTGCAAAAACAGACTCAGCGATCAGTGTTAACGGTGCACCCAGATCTAATGCGTTAATCCCGGTCCATTTGCCCGTTCCTTTTTGTCCAGCAGTATCTAGAATTTTATCAACTAATGGCTGACCATCTTCATCTTTATAACCAAGAATATTAGTCGTAATCTCAATCAAATAAGAATCTAAAACGCCTTTATTCCATTCAGAAAATACGCTCTGGGTCTCATCAGCACTTAAGCCTAAACCTTCTGTTAGTAACTGATAAGCTTCACATATAATCTGCATATCACCGTATTCGATACCATTATGCACCATTTTCACATAATGACCGGCGCCGTTCTCACCCACCCATTGGCAACAAGGCTCACCGTCCACCTTTGCCGAGATAGCCTGTAATATAGGTTGTACCGTTTCCCAGGCCGCTTTGTTTCCACCCGGCATAATGGAAGGCCCATTGCGCGCACCTTCTTCTCCACCTGAAACACCTGTCCCTATATAAAGTATATTTTTTGTGGCTAATGAATCAGTACGACGATTAGAGTCAGTAAATAAGGAATTACCACCATCAATGATAATATCGCCCTCAGATAATAAAGGTGTCAATTTATCAATATAACTGTCAACCACATCACCTGCTTTGACCATCAACATAACAACACGAGGGCTTTTTAGGTTATCGACGAGCTCTTCTAAGGAATATGTTCCAACAATTTGTGTCTCTTTTGCAGAACCGCTCAAAAAATCATCCGTTTTTCCTCGCGAACGGTTATTCACCGCCACTTTAAACCCATGATCATTCATATTCAAGACTAAATTCTGTCCCATGACCGCAAGGCCAATTAACCCAATATCCGCTTTCATTCTTTTGCTCACTTAAATTTTTAATAACAACAGAGTATGACTGTTTAAGTCGTGGATAATATACAGCAAAATGAAGTTTTCAGCCTGATTCTTTTATTAATATGTACCGAAACTAACTCGGATTTGCTATTATGACTAGTTACTCTTATGTTTAAATACTACCCCTTATGCCTTCCGATACAGCTAACTGCCTTTGTAGCTCAGGCCTACCCCGCCATCAGTGCTGTGAATTGCTACAGACTGGAGACTCTAATGCAGTAACAGCCGAAGCCTTAATGCGCTCAAGGTTCACTGCTTATGCAATGCAAGATGAGGCCTATTTATTAAAAACCTGGGATATTTCAACCCGCCCTGCGACAATTGATTTTTCTAAAGAAACTGGGGAGTGGACACGTCTGGAAATAATATTGACAAAAAAAGGAGCAAGAAAAGATAGTAAAGGGCTCGTCGAATTTAAAGCCTATTTCACTGTGGATAACCAGCATCGTGTCATGAATGAAATCAGCCGCTTTGTTAAAAAACAGGGACTCTGGTTTTACCTTGATGGCAAAGGGTGTAATACAAAAAAGTAACAGTATAAAAGAAAAATAGCTGAACTCAAGTTAAGCAAAAGCATAACATATAGAGCCATGGACTGGCCGTTAAAAATACAAGGGCGCTTTGTAACAGAAACAGAAGTAGCCGAGGTGCGGATATTTCTTGACACATCCCCAGACTAGAACCGATCTCGGTTATCCCGTGAATTGTGTGAACGCTGGAACTGGTATCGCTTTGACGGTCAGATTCGGTGTTTGTCAAGATAGTTGTCGCCTAAAGCTGTAAATTATGCCGCTTTTTTCTCCTCATCCTTTTTAGTTTTTTGATAATCA
>CAYZUM010000139.1:0-7414 GCA_964481455.1 uncultured Methylomonas sp.
CTAAATCACGTAAATATTGAGGATCTTCATCCCAGCTTTGGTAGTTAACTTGCAGTAACTTGCAGCATTTTTATCGAATTGGTTTGGGAGAATTTTTCATTATACCAAACTACGAGTTTCGATGGTTTTTGGGACTTGTCTTTGGATTTTTCGTTTTTATATTTTTTCGTCTGGACTCTGGAGAAAATGCAGGAACTGCTTACTTAATGATTTACACGCCTGATGCAATTCTTGCCTCCCTCGCGCGCTATCGCATTATATTGGTTTTGACCTGTGCCCTGTCGCCTATCAGGGACTAAAAATCATCACTTCGCTAAGCTCCGTTTCCCTGATTTTCAGCGATTGAATGGGGAATTATTGTATTAAAAATAGAATCCTTGAGAGAAGAGTTTTTTACAAAAATGCCTACCACTAGATCAATTCTATGGGTGATAGGTGGGGTTATCGTTTCTTATGCTACAGACCTGGTTTCACCAGAAGGGCTTGAGGGTAGATTCTGTGTCGGAAGGTGTTTGTGTTGAATATAGCCACCCCCTCGACCGGAGATTGACAGGAGCAACTTTCAGGCAAAAAAAAGGCCCGATAAGAATAATCTCATCAGGCCTTGTTTTATTTGGCTTTAGCGTGGTGCCCAGGGGCGGAATCGAACCGTCGACACGAGGATTTTCAGTCCTCTGCTCTACCGACTGAGCTACCTGGGCTCGCTAAAGAAACGCTATTATTCCAGCTATCCTTTTTTGCGTCAACTTTTTTGGCAAAATATTTTTTATTATTTTTTATTCAGTTGATTTTGATATATATTTATTTTGGAAATATGTGATTTTACTGCTGTGCTAAGGCAGTGGGTTTATTGATTTAAAGGTTTCTAATAAATGCTATTTATTCTTGATGGTGGTTTCCTAATAATTCAGTTAATACTGAAAGTATAACTATTTAGGTAACTCGCAACAAATAACCCACCCATCTTGCTAGTCTTTTTGTCCGTCTTCTTTGTTGTAGTAACAGGTGCGTAGCCTGCTATGCGCATGTTACTACGCCTTGAATACGAACAAAAATCCTGCCCAATATTGGACGTTTATTTATTTCCAGCTCCCTTACTTCATTACCCTGTTAACACTATTATTGCAAATCAGCTTAGAATTAAAGACGGGACAATACATACTTATGGGGCGGACTGAAATCCGATCTACAGTTTCTATATATTCCGCATTTCGGACAGACATTTGAGGGATGCTCAAAACTCTCTAGAAATATCACTTAAACTAGCTTAGGAATGTGACAATATAACGTGTGCATTTGGCTTGTCTTTTTGTCCGTATTCTTTGTTGCGGAAACAGTTACGTAGCTAGCTATACGCATGTTTCCACGCCTCGAAGACAAACAAAAATCCTGCGTCAAATGCACACGTTATTTTATTCCCATTCCTGTCAGCTTTAAAACTTGGATGATTATTAATTTCTATCTCCCTTAGAAACGTGCACGAAATGAGTTAGGCAACTTGCTTGCCTTTTTATCCGTCTTCAGCGTTGTAGAAATAGTTACGTAGCTGGCTATGCGCCTATTTCTACGCCTTGAATACGAATAAAAATTCTGCGCCAGTTGCCCAACTTATTTCGTGCACATTTCTTGGCGTAATTTTTCTAATCATTAACAATGGATATCTCACCTTCTTAGTTCTGTGCTTGGAATTTAAAAAATAAGTTTTTATACCTCTTAGGTTCGGGCAAAAACTTGTTTTTTTACTCCAAATTAAAATACACGGAGTAGTTGCAATGAAACTAGCTTTATTTATAGTATAATTATAAAATTTTTTATTGATTAGAGTTTGGACACAATGTCAGATACCAAAAAGGTAGTTTTAGCTTATTCGGGTGGTTTAGACACTTCGGTTATTTTAAAGTGGTTACAAGATGAATATGCTTGTGAGGTGGTTACGTTTACAGCGGATTTAGGGCAGGGAGAGGAAGTAGAGCCGGCACGAGAAAAAGCTAAAGCTTTAGGTATTAAAGAAATTTATATTGATGATTTACGCGAAGAGTTTGTACGTGACTTTGTTTTTCCAATGTTCCGTGCAAATACTATTTATGAAGGTGAGTATTTATTAGGGACATCGATTGCACGGCCTTTAATCTCTAAGCGCTTAATTGAAATTGCTAATGAAACAGGCGCTGATACCGTGTCTCATGGTGCGACTGGAAAAGGTAATGATCAAGTGCGCTTTGAGCTAGGTGCCTATGCTTTGCGCCCTGATATTAAGATTATTGCACCTTGGCGTGAATGGAATTTAAATTCCAGGCAGAAATTGCTGGCTTACGCTGATAAACACGGAATTCCGATTGAAAAGAAAAAAGGTAAAGTCTCTCCTTATTCGATGGATGCTAACCTGTTACATATATCTTATGAAGGCGGTATTTTAGAAGACCCGTGGAATGAGCCAGAAGACGATATGTGGCTATGGAGTGTGTCAGCTGAGGCTGCGCCTGATAAAGCAACTTATATGGAGCTGACTTATGCTAAAGGGGATATTGTTGCCATTGATGGTGCGCTATATTCACCCGCTGAAGTATTGGCTAAATTAAATAAAGTCGGTGGTGATAATGGTATCGGGCGTTTGGATATTGTGGAAAACCGTTATGTCGGTATGAAGGCTCGTGGTTGTTATGAAACACCGGGTGGTACGATTATGATGCGGGCGCATAGGGCGATTGAGTCTTTGACGTTAGATCGTGAAGTGGCGCATTTAAAAGATGAGTTAATGCCACGTTATGCTACGCTGATTTATAATGGTTATTGGTGGAGCCCTGAGCGTGAAATGTTGCAGACAATGATAGATCAGTCGCAATTAATGGTTAACGGTAAAGTACGTTTAAAGCTTTATAAAGGTAATGTTGATGTTGTGGGGCGTGAATCTGATACCGATAGTCTTTTTGATGAAGCAATTGCTACTTTTGAGGATGATCAGGGCGCCTATAACCAACAAGATGCTGAAGGGTTTATTAAGCTAAATGCTTTAAGAATGCGCATTGCAGCGAAGAGAATGAAATAGTTAATTAATTAATCTCGTTCACTGTGCAAGTGAACGGGATTTTTTTTGTTAAACTTGTATAATATGAAATCGCGATTTCTTTTTTGGAGAAGGGTTTTTAATGGGTGACTTACGCAAGAAAAATAACAAGAAAAATAATGTGCGTCATCGTAATATAACGGTTCTAAATTCAGCAACACACATGAGTGTGCTGAAAATGAATAGATTGGTATTGGCGATCATTTTAGGCTTGATGGCTATTGTGGTATATATGGGGATGTTATTGGTACCTACTAATGATATTGTCCTGAAAACTGCGCAAGCACAGAAGTCTATTGAATTATTTGAGATGCAGATGAATCCAGTTATTTCTGCTGAAGTGGATGCGTTGAAGTCTCAATTAATCGGCCTGGTCAGTGGATCTATTGAGAGTAAATTGAAAATTCTGGAAGAGGGACTAAGAACTGGGACTATTTCTGAAACAGGTCTGGATACGATATATGCTTTACAGCAAGATTTGGAGGTTTTAAAAACTTACTCAGAAACAGGGGCGGGCAGGTTAATTGTGCAAAAATATGCACGGCAGCCGAGTACGGAAACAATTGCATTAGCTGAAGAAGTTTCTCAATTGAGGAGTATGGTGCAATATCTTATTACATCTTGTGGGCTGATGTTTGCCGCAATTGGGGGTGTCTGGGTACGTAAAAGGTACGAATTAGCAAGTGACATCAACGAGCAAAAAAGAATATTGTAACTCTTTAGACTATTTGGCGCGCAGGCTATAGCGACTAAGAATTTTCGTTAAAGTATAAAAAAGCCGATCTTGCTATAACGAAAGGTCGGCTTTTTTTATGGATATCGTAGCTCTTATTTTGCTAAGTAGCTCCATACTGCATCAATAGCCTGCTCTTCATCTAAGCCAGCTTTTTTAACAGGACCAACTGCCATAATTGCATCCATTGCTTTAGGCATGCCGTTTTTACCTTCTTTCACAGTAGTTGCGAAGCTAGCTTTAGTTAGATCGCCAGATTTGATAAGTGCGATTAACTGTGGGTTTGAAGAAATATCATGGCAAGCACCACAGCCACGACCAAATGCACGGTCATAGATTTTTTTACCTACTTTGATGTCACCAGCAGCAGATGCTTGTGCGCTTAAGCCTAGTAGTGCTACTGTAGAGACAGCTAATAATAATTTTTTCATTTTGATTTCTTCCTCTTTTTTATAAATATAAAACTACTAAGTTTATTTGTGAATACTTCAAGTAAACATAGTCTCGAAAAATTTTAACTTGTAAATGATAGAGAATTTACAAGAATTTTTCAACTATTATCGTTAGTTTTTTACGTCTAGTAACTTTAATTAGAAGCAATGAGTGACCTTTCGTTATGAACTAAATGTCCGTATTTTAGGCCATTGACAACGCTATGATCCTTAGAAATACAGGTCTGCGTCCACATGTGATGATCTAATCTAGGGAATGCCTTTGATATGCATCTGTTTGTTTCGGGATGCCAAGAGCGTGTATAACACACTGGAAAAACTATTAAAGGCTAGAGTGTTACGTATCGTGTGAATGAAGTCGCAACTACAGATACGCAGTTTATTTTTATTTTGTACACGTTCTCAGCATCCTATCTCTAAAGTGATCACCCAGGTGACTATTTTGAATTCATTTTAGTGGGTCGAAGTCCGAATGGCTGGTCTCGCTTTCTGGTTGAAACCATTTCAATTTATCGTGTAATGTAACAACTGTGCCAATAATAAATAAAGTGGGAGGGTGAATGCATGTCCCTTTTATTTTATCTGGCATGGTACTTAGAGTTCCGGTTATTACCCGCTGTGTCTGTGTTGTGCCTTGTTGTATCAGTGCAATGGGTAAATCAACAGAGGCACCGTGTTGAATCAGTGATTGGCAAATGATTTCCAGTCCTACCAGCCCCATATAGATGACGATAGTTTGATTGGGAGTGACTAATTGCTGCCAATTAAGGTTTATCGTATCATCTTTTAAATGACCGGTAATAAAAATACAAGATTGAGCATGGTCTCTATGGGTCAGTGGGATACCGGCATAGGTTGCGCAACCTGACGCTGCGGTTATGCCTGGGACAACTTGAAAATTAATGTTCTCTTGAACCAGTGTTTCAATTTCTTCGCCACCACGGCCAAAAATAAAAGGGTCTCCACCTTTTAAACGTACCACTCGCTTTCCGGATTTCGCTAAACGCGCCAGTAATTCATTGATCGATTCCTGGTCCAGGCTATGATTGTTTCGTTGTTTGCCAACATATATTTTTTCCGCATCACGGCGTACCAGCTCAAGAATATCAGCTGAAACAAGGCGATCATAAACGATGATATCGGCTTGCTGCATGAGGCGTAATGCACGAAAGGTGAGTAAATCTGGATCACCTGGACCTGCCCCTACTAAGTATACTTCCCCCGTGTTATCTAATTTTTCAGGGGTGTTTAGTATTGCGTCTTTTAAGCGTGCTTCAGCTTCAATCTCTTTTCCAGAATAGAATAACTCTGCAATAGAGCCTTGCAGAGCTTTTTCCCAAAAAATACGTCGTTGAGCAGGTGGGTTGATGTGTTGCTTGACTAATGCTCTGTATTTATTTGCTAATTTAGCCATCTGACCAAAGGCTGGGGGGATAAGACTTTCCAGTCTTGCACGTAAAAGCCGTGCCAGTACAGGGGATGTTCCACCAGAAGAAACGGCGGCAATAACGGGTGAGCGATCAATTATAGCTGGGACAATGAAGCTACAAAGTTTCGGGTTATCGACAACATTAACGGGTATATTATTGTTGTTAGCGGTTGCGGCGACTAAAGCATTGATATCAGCTTGGTTGGTCGCTGAAATGATGAGTCGCTGCCGGTTAATATCTGTACAGGTGAATTCCCTTTGAATAATGTTAATATTCTGCTGGTTTGATGTTAATAGATTGACGCTATCGCTGATTGTAGGGGCAACCACTGTAATATTTGCACCTGCTTTAGCAAGAAGTTCTATTTTTCGGGCGGCAACTTCGCCAGCACCAACGACTAAGCAGTTTTGATTTTTTAAATCAATAAAGAGTGGAAAATATTCCATTTGGATATAAATGTATCTAGGGTAGGTTGTGACTAATTAATTCAATATATACTTCGCGCGGTCACGGGTACGGTTATATAGCGAGCTGATTTTGTCGAGAGAAAGATGTTGAAAAGGTGCATAGCAAGCTACGCAACTATTTCAGCAATTCAGCTATTGGTAAGAGCTCAGCCGCTAGAAATCCGTCGCCGTAACTGCGTGAAGTATCTGGGGTAATAGGGTTAAATTTATTCGCACTATTAGGGTAATGAGACACGAAAAATCAAATCTATTAAGTCTTGTGTAGATAATCCTATCTTAAATTGGCAACGCATGTGTTTTTGTAGTGCTATTATATGCGCTCCTTAAAAGTATGCTTGAGAAAATTGTAAAATCAGAATGATTGAATTTAAGATAGAAGTGGATGCTACTGGTTTGCATTGCCCATTGCCTTTATTGCGTTTAAAAAAAGCTTTGAAAGAAATGCAGTCTGATGAGGTTGTTAGAGTAACAGCAACAGACCCTGCTGCACATTTAGATTTTGGGGTTTATGCGGAGCAAACTGGCAATGAAATTATAGAATATATTAGAGAAGATGATCAGCAAGTTTTTTATGTGCGCAAAAAATAATCGTAATACGGACTTTAGGCAACTCGCAATAAATAACCCACCCATCTTGCTTGTCTTTTTGTCCGTCTTCTTTGTTGCGGAAACAGTTACGTAACTAGCTATGCGCCTGTTTCCGCGCCTCGAAGACAAACAAAAATCCTGCGTCAAATGCACAC
Organism: uncultured Methylomonas sp.; assembly: GCA_964481455.1. GTDB lineage: Bacteria > Pseudomonadota > Gammaproteobacteria > Methylococcales > Methylomonadaceae > Methyloprofundus. The sequence goes on from CAYZUM010000139.1 coordinate 6,890, forward strand.
GTTATTTTATTTCCGTTCCTATGCGCCTATTTCTACGCCTTGAAGACGAACAAAAAACCTACGCAATATGGGGTGTTATTTATTGCGTGTTACCTAAGAAGCGTCAGTACTATATCTCAACACGACTGTAGACTGCACCTACAAAAAATGTGATGCCCCGTCTTAAATTCGTAGCCCTTTTTTGATATAGGGGAGTAGGCTTTAGCCTACATGAGTCAGCCAGGCTAAAACTTTCAGAACCTATAGTGCTTTTGCCAGCCCCTGATTATAAAGTGCTGCTACTAGATTTGCCTGGTAAACCATGCCAACAAGGCGATGTTCAGCGTTAATAATCGGGATTTGGCGATACCCTTGTAGAGACATTAACGGGATGAGTTCTACGATATGAGTGGTATCGGGCAATGTAACCACTGACTGAGTCATAATATGCCCTACAGCCTCAGGTTTATGGGTTTTGACTTTTGCGGTACGCTGAATAAAATGTCGCAGTTGATCTTGCAGGTTGTCATAAGTATTTAAGTTGAT
>CAYZUM010000140.1:0-7404 GCA_964481455.1 uncultured Methylomonas sp.
TGAATGAAGGTGACAGGAGTCCCTGAATTTCACGAAGTAGCATGGCGCGCCTGTTCTTTTAAATATTCGTAACTACTCAGGCTATTGTTTCCTGGGCTGTAGGGATATTCGTGGCATAAAAAGTAGGTGAACAGTTAAAAAATGTCTATTTCTCTGCCTTTATCATCCAAAATGAAGTACCAAAATCACTACAGCCCAATAAATCATAGCCTGAGTAGTTACAAATCTTCCTTCATATCCGTATTCATTTGTTTGTGGGTGAAAATATAAAAATTAGTGCGTCAGACTGTATTCTTCCGGATCACGATCTCTGACCCTTTGTCTCGTGACAAGTTGATAGCGGATAATTTTATACCAAATAAAGAATATCAGAGTCCATTTTATAAGGCTCTTTTTCTTTTAGCGTGATCAATACAATAATTTAAAAACAATATGATACATAACATTTTAGTCTAGAGTTTTTCTAAAAAATAACCATTATTTTCGCTATTATTCTTAGATTTAAGGGTAGTTTTCTTGAAGAACTCAGCAATAGCGACGTTGTTGCGGTATTTTAACTCTCGAAAACGGGTTACAAATAGTGCTACAGAGCTGATTAAATGCTATATAACTTATTGATTATTATGTTTTTTACCGTCACGCCAAAAGGAAAAGAGCCTTTTATAACCAGCTCTCCCAAGCTATTTTAGCCTTTAAATATAAACTTCTTTAAACTTTGTAATAAAGGCCGACAGTTTATTGATTGGTAAATGGTTAATGCCTGCTGCAGCTTTGCGTCCTCCCCCTGTCGGGAAAGAGGCACAAAGTTCATCCGCTTTGCTTTTGTTATTTAAGGGGGCTCTAACGCTAATCTGATAGTCGTTACCTGGTGTGACAGTTACCACAGCATGCGCCCTGTCAGGGTATTGATTCGCTAAGTCATTACTAAAGACACCGCTTACCCTTCTTGCCCAGGTTTCGTCCTGAAGTATATAGACAGCAATTTTTTCATCACTGTATTCAGGCTGTGTTAGTTCGGCAGTGCGCATATCGTTCAAATAACCACTTTCTAATTGCTGATATATCAGCTGATTATCTGCAATAAAATCAATTGGGGAGGCATAACTTGCCATTTCTTGGTAGAGTTTGTCAGGCGTAAAGTGGAGATCCGCTAAGCAACTACCGTAGCCATTGTAGTTGATATAGGTGCCTAGTTTTTTAAGTTGCTCCACACGCTCTGTGCTAATGTTTATTGAGCTAGCAAGTTTATGAGCACTTTGATATAAGTTATCGCCAAAGGCAGCAGTAATGGCCCAAAGAGGGAATTGGCCTTGCAAGTGCTGGTTAATAATTAAACTGGTACAGGTATCTGAACTGGTATCAATTAAAGCAGTTAAATTGGGGTGCTTTGGAATGTCGCCAGCCTGGTGGTGATCTGCATAAAAGATTTTAGCGCCATTATCTAAGGCGTTATTTAACTGATCGGTGTTTTTTTGCATAGAAACATCTAAAACAGTTAGTTGGTCGCCTGCAACAACATTGATTTTTTTTAGTAACTGAATATCCCTTTTAATGCCAGTAATTAGAGTAGCCTCAAGTGGCTTAGCAAGGCGTAGCTGGATTAAGGCGCAGATACCATCGGCATCGCCATTAAAAATATCATAGAACATAAGTTATTTGCTTTTGGGTAAGATGTGTCTTTCTCGTAATAATGCTATGACTTGTTGAGCTCCTTGATCCAGTGTTTGTGCATTCGTATCAATTTTTAATTCAGGTTTGACAGGGGCTTCATAGGGTGAAGAAATGCCTGTGAAATCTTTAATCTCACCATTGCGGGCTCTTTTATATAAGCCCTTTACATCTCTTTGTTCGCAGACTTCTAGCGGACAATAACAGTGTATCTCGAGAAAATCTCCATGGGGCATTAGACTTCTTGCCATTTCCCTTTCTGCCTTAAAAGGCGAAATAAAGGCAGTTAGAGTGATGATCCCAGCTTCTAGCATAAGTTTTGCAGCTTCACTGATGCGACGGATATTTTCTTTTCTATCTTGTTCGTTAAAGCCGAGGTCTTTATTAAGACCATGACGAACATTATCACCATCCAGAACAAAGGTGTTCAGGCCTAGCTGATAGAGTTCCTCTTCTACTGCATGGGCTAAAGTTGATTTGCCAGAGCCTGATAAGCCCGTAAACCAAAGAACAACTGATTTATGCTGGTTTTTTTCTTCTCTACGCTTCCTGCTAACAGTGGATTGGTGCCAGACTACATTGCTTGATTTGTCAGTTGTTTTTGTCATAGTTTTTATGTATAAAAAAATATTTTTTTTAATTATAACCTAAACACTAGTCGTGTCTAAATCAGTTCCTTGCTATCAAGTCTAGATGATAAGGCGATTAAATATGTCAACGCTATTATTACATGTGGGGATTTTTAAACCGTAGAGGGTGTTTCTGTCCTCCAAAGCCAAAAGAGAAAACAATCCACATCAAGTTTTCCTTAATTAAGTGTAATAATCATAGCCCAGATAGTGGAAAGTGTTGTCTTATTTTAGTAGAATTTTTATTAAAGACCAGATAACTATAGCTTCTCAGATAAATAAGTTCCATATGTATTACGGATACCATCCCTTCAAGGGATGGTATCCGGGGAATTATTTTTCTGAAAGTCTATATATTAGCTATTGATTTTCGACTATACTATTAAGGTTACATAGATAAAATGGAGTCTTCAGACATATGAAGAATGTGTATAAAATCTTATTGGCGTTATGTTTCAGTTTTGTCAGTATAGTTTTTTGCGCTAAGGCAGAGCAATTACCTGACACTGTGCTGAAAGTTAAGCCGAGTATTGTTGGAGTAGGGACGTTTCTGCCATCTCGCAGCCCAAGAAGTGTTTTTTTAGGAACGGGATTTGTCATTGGAAACGGTCAATTAATTGTAACGAATGCCCATGTCATAGCTAAAACCTTAAACGTTGAGAAAAGGGAAGACTGGGCTATTTTTGTGACGATAAACAACAAACCAAAAATGGCTTTTGTTGATCGAATTGCTGTTGATAGAAAACACGACATTGCTATTTTAAAGCTAAGGCGCGGGACTTTGCCTGCTCTAGAGCTTGGTGAAGTCAGTAATGTAAGAGAGGGAAAGCAATATGCCTTTACCGGATACCCTATCGGTATGGTGTTAGGGTTGTATCCTGTCACGCATACTGGCATAGTCTCGGCCATTAGTCCTGTCGCCATTCCAGTGTATAATTCGCGGAAGCTTAATTCTAAAGTCATTAATCGTTTGCAAGAACCCTATAATGTATATCAGTTAGATGCGACAGCATACCCTGGGAATAGTGGTAGTCCACTTTATGAGATAAACAGTGGTGCAGTGATAGGCGTCATTAATAAAGTATTTGTTAAAGAAACTAAAGAAAACGTATTATCTAAGCCAAGTGGAATAAGTTATGCCATTCCTATTGAGCATGTTAAAAAATTGTTAAGCATAAAAGGCTTGTAGCGTAAGAAGATAGCAAAGAAAGAGTAATAGTGATGCATACAATGAAAGGTCTTAAAATCTAATGAGTCAGCCAAGTCAAGTTATACAATGGACTGGCTTTCAGGTGAATGTTACTTCGGTTTAATAATAGGGAGGGGTGAGTGAGAGAGTGGAGAAACATAAAATGATTAGGATTTTTAAACATTACATCTCTAGTGCCTATTTAGGTTTAATTATAGGAGAGTGGCTAATATTCTTTTTAGCGATGTACTTAGGAAGTGATGTACGATTTATTCATGTCGAATCCTGGTACACGAACAAAGATATTGTTGAAGCAAGTTTTATTTTTTCATTGGTATTAAGTTTGTCTTCTGTAGGGCTAGGTTTGTATCGACGGAGTCTTGATTGGGATGATTATCATTTAGCATTACGTGTTTGTGTCAGTTTCGCTATCGGATCCGTGATTGTCATTAGTATTTTCTATTTATTTCCGAAATATTCAATCGCCAGAAGTGTTTTTATTTATGCACTTGGTTTTGCATTTATGGGTATTATGCTAAGTCGTTATTTCTTTTATCATTACGCTAATACTGATAATTTAATGCGACGAGTGCTCGTCATAGGTACGGGAGAAAAGGCAAAACAATTATGTCATATCAATAATACCTATGTTCTAAAGGGATTTATTATTCATGGTTTTGTGAATCTGGGTGAAGAACAGTGTTTGATACCAGAAAAATTGCTCATTGAAAACCTACAAAGTCTCCCTGATTTAGTAGAGCAACATAGTATTGATGAAATCGTTATAGCACTGGATGATCGCAGAATGACAATGCCACTTGAGGAGTTACTTGATTGTAAAGCCTTGGGTGTGAATATCTTGGACTTGCTGGGTTTTTATGAGCGCGAGCAAGGTTTGATTTTGCTCGATAGCTTGACATTAAGCTGGTTGGTTTTTTCAGATGGCTTCGATTTTAGTGGCTTAAAATCATTTGGCAAACGAGGAGTTGATTTGTTAGCCAGTCTTGGTTTGCTGTTTTTTTCATGGCCCTTTATGCTGATGACTGCATTGGCCATCATGCTAGAGAGTGGAATAAAACAGCCTATACTGTATAGACAGATTCGTGTTGGTGAAAGAGGTGAGCCTTTTGCTGTTATGAAGTTTCGTAGCATGCGGACCGATGCAGAGAAAAATGGTGCTCAGTGGGCTACTGAAAATGATGATCGCGTAACACGAGTTGGACGCATTATTAGAAAGTGCCGTATTGATGAGTTACCACAGATTTTTAATGTCTTAAGGGGAGATATGAGTTTTGTTGGGCCGCGTCCTGAAAGGCCCGAATTTGTAGAAGGTTTTGAAGAGCGAATTCCGTTTTATGCAGAGCGTCATCGCGTTAAGCCTGGTATCACTGGCTGGGCTCAACTTTGTTATCCTTATGGTGCAAATGAACAAGATACCATTAATAAACTAGAATATGATTTATATTATGTAAAAAATTACAGTCTGTTTCTAGATGTTTCAATTATTCTGGGTACTGTAGAAGTCATATTATGGGGGAGAGGCGCAAGATAGCTATATATGCAAAAAACATATAATGCAAGCAATAGTTGTAAAGGTAACGATAAAATAAATGCCTAAAAAAATTACCACGTCCCATTATGTTGCTGTTAAGGAAGTGACGGGTTTCTGGTATGAATTACACCTGAACTCAGAGAGCCCCATTCTAATAGACCGTGGCTTATTTCAAGAGGCTGAAACTTCACAAATGGCTCAAGTTTTGAACCGTTAACAATTGATTTCGACTTATTTACTGTACGAGCTCTCATTGTTACCCATTGTCATATTGATCATGTAGGGCGGATACCCTATTTATTAGCAGCTGGTTTAAAGCTCCCATTTACTGCTCAGATCCCAGGACAGAACTATTACCTCTGGTTTTAAAAGAGGCGGCAAATTTCTTTAAAAAGTAGTGATCAGGTTTTTAAAATAAAATTAAGGCCAGCTGGCCTTAATTTAGGCTCAGCCTATGTAAAGTGTGTGTTTAATCACAATACCTTCGCCAAGTTTAAAAAAAATTATTTACCATGAAGAACATGAAGTGTTTTTTAATCAATAGGTTACGATGTTATTTTGGTTATTCACTTAGAGTTTGGTAACTATTTTTTTTCTTCAGTTTCTTAATGGTGTATTCTGTTTTTGGCGAAGGTATTGTAATCAATAACGGATTATATTTTCGGGCGACTTAGGCGCGTTTTTTACACCTTTTATGCCCTCCCCGAGATCCTCATACCTAGCAGATTCCTTAGTACTGGAAAGCACATACGGAGATAAAATCATCAAAATCGACAGCACAAAAAACAACAGTTAAAACAGATGATTGAAAAGTGTTTTAGTAATAGTGGTGTTATTCTTAGGGAAGTGGAAAATAATATTCATCCAGAATTGAAGTGTGAATCTTTTTGGGTTGTTATCTGCTATTTTATGGCTTGTATAATATTCTTCGAAAATTGCCATACGTTTTTTTGAGTATTTAAGTACTCAGGCATTATTATTTTAACTAAAATTACGAGGGTAGAAATTTATCATTTTCAATAAAAATTCCTATTTTTTTGTAAAAATATATTCAAATTCTCAAAAATCATACTAAAAACTGGAGATTTTATCTTTTTTCAAAAAAGTTAAATCAATTTTGCATGAGTACTTACTAGCATCTTTAGCCGTTAATAGGCATTGTGCGTAGAGTGGAATAGCGTTAGCGTTTTCCACCTTTGGGTAAAAGGTCACCAAAAAATTCCGGAAAACACTAGCGCTATTCCAGCCTACGATAAAGGAGGTGATAAACTGACAGGAACGGATGATTTTTTCCATTTCCATTATTCCTGCGTTTAGTATAGATAGAACTCAAGAATTACTTTATGAGATATACCCCATCCAGTTAGAAACTCGTCATTTTTGATTTTCAAAAACTCTGGACATTTAATATTGTAATTTCCTATCATTATCTGGAACTGCTGTTCAGATTTTTGAAGAAAAATAGAGTTCTATTGAAATGACGAATTTCAAAATAGTCGGGGTTTAGAGGACTTATTGACAACGCTAAACTGACTCAGGTAGCTAAAAAAAAGAACTGTGGTGATTTGAAAATAATTATCGACTCCCCTTGGCAAGTGAATTTACAAATGTTTATAAAAAATTATGTCCTTTTTGGGACAAGGAAGCCAAACAGAAATTGATAACAGGAAGACATCCTTTATCTTTTGAGCAGCTAACAACGATAAATTCACATAACCCCCCCTTAAATGCAATTGAGTATCTAAAAAAGACCGCTAGGCCTTGTATCGTATCAGCTGAGAGTGGTATGTGTAGCACTGGTTGTATTGTTAATGACTTAAAACTCGATCCTCAAGTTTTTAATTTTTTTATTTCTTGACTTTTTAAAACAGCCTAAAACTTTAGTTTTTGCCAAAATAAAGGTTCGATTTAGCCTAAATTTCACCCAGACATGTGGTTTTTTGTGGAATCAATTGGAAAAAACTTTTAATTTTTTCTGAGATTTTAAATTTATCAAGAATAACGGAAATAGTGACTTTATATCTAACATCATAACATGCTGTTATATAAAATACTTTTCATTTAAAGCAGTTTTTATGCCAATTTTTATATTTTGAAAAACTAAAAACTTGAGGATCGAGTAAAAGCCTTGATAGAAGATAATCGTACGGATATATTATGTGTAGGCTATCACGCAAAAGGTATACTAGGGCAGTCTATTTAGAAATATGCGGATAGGTATGGATATGTTGAGCTTGAGGGGTATCGCTTTAATATTAGAGCAGGTGTTTATGCATTAAGTGGTTAGGTAACTCGCAACACACACACTCACCCGCTGAAAATCAGGGAAACGGAGCTTAGCGAAGTGATGATTTTTAGTCCCTGAT
>CAYZUM010000141.1:0-7347 GCA_964481455.1 uncultured Methylomonas sp.
AAGGGGTTAACGTAATAGGGAGAATATTAAAACCACAGGTTTGACCCACTACCGAATAATGATTAAGGCGGGTAATACCCACCTTAAAATATAAAGCAGCTTATTTTTTACCCATTAAATCTTTTACTTTATGAATGACCTGTTCGGCCAGATCAAGCACTTTTGATTCACTATCACCATGCGGCTCTGTATCACCAAAAGGTTCGCCACTTTTCATGGAATACATGTAAATAAAATACCCTAGTGGTGCAAATACGCAGATAGCAACAATCCACATAAAGAATAAAAGCTCAAATAAATCACCGATCATAATACCTCTCCTCTAGACTATTTTTATTGTTATCAATGGGTAATATAACCCTGTATCAGCCTATGTACAAGTGAAAATCATACAAATAAGGTAAACTTGTAAACACAAGTCAGCAAGACACTGCTGCTTATTGATTTAAACGACAACATAACATACTTTATTCTTCACCAAAGCGTTTGCCCTATATATCCTTATATTTCAAAATTCTACACATCACATTCGTTTCATTCGGAGAACTATTGCAATCACATTATTGTGTAAGGTTGGCATATAAGCTTTAATTAAGTTGCGCAAAAAAACAGTTCATCGTATACTTTGATTCAGCTTACTTGATCAAGCTAGCATAAAAATAAATTAAATATAACAACTCCGGAGGAAATTTTATGAAATGGGAAACACCAGCATACACAGACCTACGTTTTGGTTTTGAAGTGACTATGTACATCTACAATCGTTAATCGTTCGGTTCTGATGAAAAAGGGCTCTTAATTAAGATTAAGAGCCCTTTTTTTTGCCTATTTATTTGCTAACAGACTACAATAATGAAAATAAGAGTTCTCGGTTCAGGAGCAGGTGGCGGATTTCCACAGTGGAACTGCAGTTGCCCAAATTGCAAAGCCGTCAGAGCAGGCTCTATTAAAGCCAGCAAGCGCAACCAATCCTCTATCGCCATTTCATCTGATGGTGAACACTGGGTTTTATTCAATGCCTCACCCGATGTTCGTACACAATTAGAAAATTTCCCTGAAATTCACCCTAAAGATAAAGTACGCGGCACTGGGATAGAAGCGATCGTCATGATTGACTCTCAAATTGATCATGCGACTGGCCTACTCATTCTGCGAGAAGGTGACCCGTTGACGGTTTATTGTACTGATATGGTCAAACAGGATCTGAGCTCTGGCTTTCCTATTTTTAATATTCTGGAGCATTTTTGTGGCGTGATCGACCGACCTATTCCCTTAAATGGCGACTCCTTTACGATACCTAATATTGATGATCTTGAGTTCACTGCCTTAGCCCTTAAAAGTAAAGCACCCCCGTATTCACCACACCGTAATGACCCACATGAAGGCGATAATATTGGCATGGTGATTCGCCAGGTTTCTACTGGCAAAACAACTTTCTATGCGCCTGGTTTAGGTCTGATTGAACCCCATGTCGAAAAAGCGATGGCTGATGCTGACTGCGTATTAGTCGATGGTACATTCTGGACAGATGATGAACTCGCCTCTGTAGGCCGCCCATTATTGGCACGAAAAATCGGCCATATTCCTCAATCAGGAAAAGGTGGCATGATTGAAATTTTAGACGCACTGGAAAAACCACGCAAAATATTAATCCACATCAATAATACCAACCCGATTCTTAATGAAGAATCGAAAGAACGCGAAATACTTACCCAGCACGGCATTGAAGTGTCGTTCGACAACATGAAGATAGAGCTGTAACCATGACAGAACAAACACCTTGGTCCCGCGAAGAGTTTGAGGCCCAACTACGTGGCATGGAGAAGTATTATCATATACACCACCCAATGCACACCCTGATGAATTCGGGGAAACTCACAAAAAAACAATTACAAGGCTGGGTTGCTAATCGGTTTTATTACCAAATCATGATTCCGATTAAAGATGCTAACATACTAGCCAACTGCCCAGACCGTGAAACCCGTGCTATCTGGACGCAACGCATTCTTGATCATGATGGCCAGCCCGGGGACTCAGGTGGTATCGAAGCCTGGATTCAACTTGGCATAGCTGTTGGCTTGACACGCGATGAAGTCACTTCTTTAGAGCATGTCTTACCTGGTGTAAAATTTGCGGTCGAAGCCTACGTTAATTTTGCTCGCAATGCTAACTGGCATGAAGCGGCAAGTTCATCTTTAACAGAGATGTTTGCCCCTAAAATTCATCAGCAACGCCTAAACAACTGGCCGGAACTTTATCCCTGGATAAAAGAAGATGGCTATATTTATTTCCGCAAACGTTTATCTGAGGCACGCCGTGATGTAGAGCATGGCTTGGAGATCACTTTAGACTACTATAAAACACGAGCACAGCAAGAACGTATGCTGGAAATTTTGCAATTTAAATTGAATGTTTTGTGGGCTATGGCCGATGCTATGTATATGGCCTACGTGAATGATATGCCTCCGTATTTTAATATTGAGGATTAAAGGTATTAATGAAACATGCCATTGACCCCAAGGTTGACTGTGTTTTCAAGGTGTTATTAGGTGCCTCTGAAAATAGCAATCTATTGGTTAACTTTCTCAATGCCATGCTGGGTGAGCACCTCGTTCACCCTATTTCACAAGTTGGAATCCTCAACAACCCTTATAATGAACGCGAATACTTTAGCGATAAACTCAGTATTGTTGACATTAAGGCACAAGATACCGAACAGCAACTCGTTCAAATAGAAATTCAACGTTCAAATTTCCCCAGCTTACCTGCCAGAATCCTATATAATTGGGCAGATATTTATAGCCAGCCATTAAAAAGTGGTGAAAATATGGCGAATTAAAAGCGACCTATGCTATCTGGCTACTGAATGAAAACCTCTGCACAGATAATGATCATACTTCGCGCGGTTACGGATGCAGAATTTATAACGTGCTGATTTATGTCGAGAGAAAGGCGCTGAAACAGGCGCATAAGTACTCAGGCATTATTATTTTAACTAAAATTACGAGGGTAGAAATTTATCATTTTCAATAAAAATTCCTATTTTTTTGTAAAAAAATATTCAAATTCTCAAAAATCATACTAAAAACTGGAGATTTTATCTTTTTTCAAAAAAGTTAAATCAATTTTGCATGAGTACTTAGCTGGCTACGAAACTGTTTCAGCAACGCAGCTATCGGCAAAAAATCAGCCGTTAGAAATCAGCAGCCGTAACTGCGCAAAGTATTTATGCATTACTTTCAAATCTGTGATACAAAGGGGAAACCTCTTATTGATCACTGCCATATCACACTTGTAGACTTAAAAAAACTTCACAGTCAAGGCATACACAACACTCTGGAAAGGTGGCTACAATTTTTTAATCAAGCCGAGCATTTTGATGATTTAGCGCTGTCCGACTGGATGAATACTCAGGAGATGAAACAAGCGATGAACACACTAAGCCGATTTTCTGAACAAGACCGTGAATACTTTGCTTATCAGGCTCGCCAGGAATATATCCGCCAGCAAAATACAATAGCTTACGAACGTGAACAAGAAGATATTGCCAGGCAAGAAGTAGATAAAGCTCAGCAAGATTTAGAAAATGCTTTGCAAGAGGCAGGAAAAGCTCGGCAAGAAACAGAAGAGTCCGAGCAAGAAAAAATGTCAGCACTAGCCGAGTTAGCGGAATTAAAAAAACGTCTCGCGACCCAAAAATATCAACATTAAAAAATCATGAGCATTAACCCTGTACACACGATTCAATTCTCTCCCATGCATCGACTGCAATGGGAAGAAGCACAACAAAAAGACGTAATCCTATACCCTGAAGGCATGGTTGAACTCAATCAGAGCTCGGCTGAAATTTTGAAGCTTTGTGATGGAACACGAAATCTAGCTCAAATTGTGACTGATCTAGAAGAAAAGTTTTCAACAACTGGTTTAATAAACGATATTACTAGCTTCCTCAACGTGGCACTAAATAATGGCTGGATCCAACAAGACTAACATCACCCCTCCTCGCTGGCTACTTGCTGAGCTGACCTATAAATGCCCTTTGCAATGTCCGTACTGTTCAAACCCACTGGACTATGCAAAGAATAGCAGTGAAATCAGCACTGAAGACTGGAAGCGAGTTCTCTCCGAAGCGCGAAAAATGGGCGCAGTACAACTCGGTTTTTCTGGCGGAGAACCTTTAACACGCCAGGACCTGCCAGAACTGGTTAAACATGCCCGCGGATTAGGTTATTACTCTAACCTGATTACCTCAGGCTATGGCTTAACAGAAGAAAGAATTATTCAGCTTAAAGACGCAGGTTTGGATCACATTCAAGTCAGCATACAGGCCAGTACACAAGATTTAAATGACCACCTAGCTGGCACTGAGTCGTTTACGCATAAAAAAGAAGTCGCTCATTTAGTAAAAAAGCACGGCTACCCAATGGTGTTATGTGTGGTCATTCATCGCGAAAATATCCATCAAATGCCTGACATCCTTGTCATGGCAGAAGAACTAGGTGCTGACTATCTAGAGCTTGCCAATACCCAATATTATGGCTGGGCACATGCTAATCGTGATTTATTATTACCCACAAGAGAGCAATTTGAACAGGCGGAAGAAATCGCGCAAGCTTTTAAAGAAAAAGTCGCTGGCAAAATGAAAATCTATTATATTGTGCCTGATTTCTATGAAGACCGCCCTAAAGCCTGTATGAACGGTTGGGGCACTACTTTTTTAACCATCGCACCTGATGGTGTCGCCTTACCCTGTCATTCAGCGCGTGAATTACCCGGATTAGACTGCCCCAATGTCAATGATCATAGCATTTATGATATCTGGCATGAGTCCAAAGCCTTTAATTTTTTCCGTGGCTATGAATGGATGCAAGAACCCTGTAAAAGCTGTGATGAAAAAGATAAGGACTTTGGAGGCTGTCGCTGCCAAGCCTACTTGCTAACCGGTGATATGTATAAAACTGACCCCGTGTGTAGTAAATCACCCGATAAACAAGTCATTCAAGATGCGATAAACGCGGCTAAAGCAAATGCCTTGTCAGCAGATGAAAAACCACTTCTTTTTCGTAATAGTAAAAATTCTAAGGCTTATTAATAACTCATCGGCATCATTATTTTACCTAAAAGTATTATGAGGTAAAAATGAAAGGCCGAAAACAAGTTTAAACAATATTGCAGTTTTGGTGACATTTGTTCAAGCATAAACTTTATTTTCCTCGTATTTGTAAATAGAAAACTAACTTCTAAGGTTTAGGATATGACTGATACTGCATGGCTAGTTTTTTGTTTTATTCTAGTATTGCTAATGCAAGCTGGATTTTTATGCTTAGAAAGCGGCCAGGTGCGCCAAAAAAATAGCGTCAATGTGGCCTTTAAAAATGTTGCTGACTTTGTCATCACGCTATTGATTTTTTGTTTATTTGGCTATGGCATCATGTTTGGCAAAAGCTATAACGGTCTATTGGGTACCGATCATTTTTTTATGGGCTCCAGTGGCTCCAGTTTTGAGGTTTCATTCTTTCTCTTCCAGTCAGCGTTTGCAGCGACTGCGATAACCCTTACCTCTGGCGCTGTGGCAGAACGCATGAAGTTCTCTGCCTATTTAGTCATGATTCTATTAGTTTGCTGTTTCATCTACCCATTATTTGGACATTGGGCTTGGGCCGGCATCATAAATCCCGATAATAAAGGCTATCTTCAAGCATTAGGATTTGTTGATTTTGCAGGCTCTACGGTGGTTCATTCTCTCGGAGGATGGACGGCACTCGCTGCCGCTATCCTCTTAGGCCCACGAATGGGGCGATTTCATAAAGATAAAAGTCATGTCGTCGTCATTCATGGCAGTCATTATGGCCTCGCTATGCTAGGTGCATTTTTATTGATTATTGGCTGGATAGGATTTAACGCAGGTAGTGCATTCTCTTTTTCTGAAGCTGTACCAAAAATCATATTGAATACTTTATTAGCAGGCTCGTCTAGTGGCGCCTTAATTATTTTAATTCGCCTGAGACAAGGCGGTATCATGGATGCAATGGATGTGCTAAATGGTGTTTTAGCAGGCCTTGTTGCAATAACCGCTAGTTGTAACATTGTTGATGCACCCTCCTCTGTTGTGATTGGTATCGTAGGCGGTTTTATCTATAAAGCCGGCAAGAAAATACTGGCAGACAGAGGAATTGATGATGTGATCGATGTTGTACCTGTACACTTAGGTGCCGGGATTTGGGGCACTATCAGTGTCGCTCTTTTTGCTGACTTATCGTTATTAAGCGATCATAGCTCCAGACTCGACTTATTGGCGGTGCAAATACTAGGTATTAGCGTCTGTGCAATCTTTAGTTTTGGCGTTGCTTATCTGGTTTTATTTCAGCTGGATAAATTTTACCGTATCCGAGTTGGCAACGAACAAGAACGAGTTGGCCTGGATGTATCACAACATGGCATTGCAGACCCCCTCAAGGTCATCACCCAACAAATTGAGCAGCGCATCGCCCAGTATGGCATTGTTGAAGATGAGCGCTCTGTCTATTCTGCATCGGTTGAATCTATTTCCAATAAATATGAACATGTTATCAAAGCAATGGAAAAGCATATGGAAAGCCGTCAGACAGAACTGGAACACTTGCGAATATTATCGAATAACGATGCGCTGACAGATATCGCTAATCGTCGTTATTATGATTTAAGTATCGAACGTGAATTTAAACGTGCTATTCGTTATCAAGAATCTCTAAGCCTGGTTTTAATTGATATTGATTACTTTAAACAATTTAATGATACTTATGGACATTTTATTGGAGATAATTGCTTAATTACTATCACAAAGCTAATGAAGAAAAGTTTCAAGCGTGATACAGATATGATTGCTCGCATAGGTGGCGATGAATTTGCAGTTGTCATGCCGAACACCAGAGAAAACGCCGCACGTTCATTGTGTCAAAGCTTTAAATTGGCAGTGAACGATCTCAAATTAATCAATATCAATAGTCCGTCAACCGAGAAAATCCTTACAGTTAGTATTGGCATCTCAACTTTTGACTCTAAACTTAAAAATATGCTCGACCACACACAACTGTTTATTGCTTCGGATAAAAATTTATACCACTCAAAGGAACTAGGAAGGAATTGTATCGTTTAATGGGCTACGCATTTGAGAAGGGACATACGACAGGGGTGAAAGGGCTTTAGCTGTTTCCGAAACAGCAATAGCTGAAGCTATTGCACTCCTGTGAAATTTTATTAACATGCCTTATCCCGTCTTAAGATGGTAGCCCCTTTTTACTGTCTATCTAATTCTTAAATGCCATATTGTTTCTGGTACACTCTAATAGCGGCGATATTTAACTTAAA
>CAYZUM010000142.1:0-7330 GCA_964481455.1 uncultured Methylomonas sp.
TGGGGAATATGCCATAATTTCATGAAGTAGGAGTAAAATTAAGCGAACGGTGAGTAAATAGACTTAATGAGAAATTAACAAGACTTGAATTCAGGAGGGGAAAAAGATAAAGGAACAAAATCCTACCGTCCAGATAATAAATATGATAGTTTTGGAGCGGAAAGCAAAATTCGAACTTGCGACCCCAACCTTGGAAAGGCTGTGCTCTACCAGCTGAGCTATCCCGCCTTGTGTTTTTGTTCTGGTGTTACGTATGGAGGCTGCGAGCGGAATCGAACCGCTGTAGATGGCTTTGCAGGCCACTGCATAACCACTTTGCTACGCAGCCTTAATAGTGAAATAAAAAAGCCGCGATACACGCGGCTTTTTAAATCTTTTGGAGCGGAAAACGAGATTCGAACTCGCGACCCCAACCTTGGCAAGGTTGTGCTCTACCAGCTGAGCTATTCCCGCTCTGATTGAATTGCTTATTATAAAGATATTATGACTTTTGTCAATATCCCTTGATAAATTACTTTAAATTATTTTTCAGAGTCCACCCTTTAGCGCCTTGTCTACAATCATCCGTTTCCTGTTGAACTTCCACCTGCACAAATAGTTGCTTTTTACCAAATGCATCCTGAAATTTTTTGGCGATAACTGAAGTTCCAGAAGGCGCATTACAAACCACATCTTCTGGATTATCAAAAGACGCCATAGAGCCTGGTACTTTTAAAATTTTAAGCAATGCTCCACCAAATTCATTATTCGGTGCTTTTAGAGTATATGTTTGACCAATGGATATAGCTGTTTGCGAGTGCTGTTTTGGACTATTGTCATCCCCCGATAGAAAGAATAAACCTAACACAGCCACCACTCCAGCAATACCCCCATAAAATAATTTAGGATTTTCTTCTTTTAGTTTCATAAGGGGAGGTTTAGCTTTTTCAACAGTATCCTCCACAGCATCAATAGCGTCCTCTACTGTTTCTTGAATACTCTCTAATGCATTCTCAACAGTCTCTTTAACATTATCTATCATCTCATCAGTCGATTTATCTTTACTCATTAGTAACTCCTCATTACTTTATAGTTTTTATTCTTATATTATCTAGTTGCTTTAGCCAACTATGTGAAATCGTAACCTTTGCTGGCCAAGGATGCAAGTTCTTGCTCTTCAACTCGTCTACAATCAAATTGCCAATAACCCAGACCAATATTTTTTCGCCCTCTGAGCAAGATCGGAAAGTTTTGCTCGTTTAAATATAACCTAACCACTCCAAACTCTTTCAACATAAATGAGTCTACAATTAAAAAACTTTTTTCCTCTTCTCCAGGCGTTTTTATATTATAGATGAGTGCTTTTTGCTTCACTGGCTGCTTTGTTTTCTGTATTTCACTAAATGTAACCGCGTGTGCCTGTGAGGTAAGTAAGTTCACTTCAAAATCAAGATCTCCTGTTCCTTTGAGTATCGTAATCTTATTCACCACCCCCAGCGAGCGCTTATGCCTTGGGTGAGCCTCTTTTCTAAAACTAATCAAACTGCCAACCGAAAGAGTACCGGAACGTTCAAACCCACAGGTCAAAGCAATTTCAGATGCTGATTTAGCAGTATATTCTTGCTCCATTCCCTTTGGAATCGGCAGATTAGCATTTTGCAAGGCATGTGCAGAACCTAAGCCAACGACAAAAAACCTTTTTAAGCGATCTACAAAAATTTTATTACCCTGTATCTGAACACCATGCCAGCGATACTCTAGATAGACAAGTAATTCTAGTGGCAACTTATCTACTTTTGAGGAGGGTTTGATGGTACTATATCGCCCATTCATACTGCTACGATACTTTTCTTTTTGACGCAAAGCTTTATACAATTGCCTGAAGTCAAGGTACAAAACCGCTTCATCTTGCAGTTCCTTATCCTTCTCATAGAAAACTGCCGGCCGATCTTCATCCTGATAAATGATACATTGATGACTGACGCTAACACTAACCACCTTACTTTTATCAAAATTGACCCAGCGACTAATGAGCTCTGTAAACTTATAGACTTGTACTATCTCTTTCGGCATTAAGCCTGTGGGATCCGCAAGACTAAGCAATATTATTTGCTTATAACTATCCTGAATAGAGCTACTCCGAGTAATAAAGCAAGATTCGTCGCTTACCTTAGTGCCTTCTTTTTTAATTTTAACGCCAAGCTTATAAAGGGAGTGCAAATCTATCCATACCCATTCTGGGATAGGCAATTTCATAATATACTGGCTTAGCACAATACTACTTAAGCCCTTGATAACTCGCTGTATTGCCAAGGCAGTCTCCTTGCTTTGGAACCAGCTTAATTCACGACGCGTCTGCTCCTTCACAACTATCCAGTAGCCTATGGAAAGCTCCCTCTCTATACTGATCAGGGTATTATAAGTCTTGTGTTCATTTTCACTTTTGGGAAAACCACTGGTCATTAATCGCGAATACAAATCATCTTCCATAACAAGATAGGTAGCCCTAAATAACTCCAAAAAATTCAAGCGTTTTTGCGCATTCATCTCTAACGTATTACTCTGTTGTAAAAAATCAAGTAATAAGCGAGTTGATAATGACATATTGGCAACAGGAAGCTCATCTATCCATATCTTTAATGCCTCCTCTTCATATAACTTAAGGCTTACGGAGTCCTTCCTCTGCTCAGGTATTATCAGAAAAAAAGAGTTCCTCACGTACTCCTCATTTTACTATCAGTGCACTCATTTATCATTTTATCGTCCTTTTCGTTTCATCATCCCCTTCGAAGGGTTATAGCCTATAATAGCAAGTATTAAGAATACCGCAAATGCGGCTGATGTATAAAGGAAAGCATACTGATTAAATTGTCCATAGAGTGCAAAACGTATCAACTCAACTGCCTGAGAAAAAGGGTTATATTCCGCTATCTTATACAGCCACATACTCGACTCTTGTAATTTCCATAATGGATAAAGTGCCGTCGACATAAAAAACATCGGGAATATGACAAAATTCATCACCCCCGCAAAATTTTCCAGCTGCTTAATAAAAGACGATAACAACAACCCTAAAGCACCCAGCATGAGACCACTTAAAATCAGGGCAGGTAACAACCATAAATAACCTTCTAGCGGCGCCTGAATCTCATAAAACCAGGCGATTCCTAAAAACACATAAACCTGCAGAATAGAAACAAAAACACCCGCCAACAGCTTAGACACTAAAAGAAACCAGCGCGGTAAGGGGCTGACTAATAATATACGCATACTCCCCATCTCACGATCATAAACCATTGAAAGCGAACTTTGCATTCCGTTAAATAACTGAATCATTCCAATTAAGCCGGGCGTGATATAAACTTCATATAATATATAAGTTTCATAAGGTGGAATAATCGCAATACCAAGAGCCGCTCTAAATCCGGCCGCAAAAACAAATAACCAGATAAGCGGCCTGACCAGCGCAGAAAGAAAACGTTCCTTTTGTTTTACAAAACGTAATAATTCCCTAAAAATGACTCCCCTTAAGGCGAACCAGTAATGAAAAATTCGCATTATGCTTTCCTAAGTGTTAATTTAAAAAAAGCGTCATTAATATTCTCTGCGCGTGTTTGTTGAATGACCTCAGCCACTCCCCCTTGTGCTTTTAGCGCCCCTTGATGAATCACGATGATCTTATCAGTTGCATGAATTTCATCCATTAAATGTGTTGCCCATAACACGGCTAAATGACTGTCCTGGCTCAATTGATGAACGTGATCTACAATGGCTTGCCTGCTTGGCACATCCAGCCCCACAGTCGGTTCATCCAGCAATAACACACTAGGCTTATGCATTAATGCCCGAGCAATTTCAACTCTTCGCCTGTGCCCTCCATTAAGCTGCCGGACAACTTCAGTTCGCCGTTCAAACATACTTAATCGCTTTAACTGCTCCTCAATGGCTAAATTGGCCTTTCTTCTACTAATACCCTGCAAGGCGGCGTGGTAGCGTAAATTTTGCTGCACTGTTAAGTCCAGATCCAGAGTTGTTTGTTGAAAAACAACACCCAACCGAGCAAGCGCCTGCAATGACTGTTTTTGTATATCAAAACCCGCAAGTTGAATATACCCTTGCCGGTGTGCATACAAGCGAGTAATCAAAGAAAATAAAGTACTTTTTCCAGCACCATTCGGGCCTAATAAAATACAACATTGTCCAGCTTCAATTTCAAAGTTCACATCATGTAGGACCTGTTTTTTTCCATAAGAAAAATTCAGACCTGCCACTTGTAGCGCTATTTTATTCATTGCTTTACTGCAACCCCCCAAGGGTAGCGTCCTACTGCAATTGATTTAGTCACTTTATGCTTTTTTAAATCAATAATAGAAATATCATGACTGGCACCATTTGTTGTATACAAGCGCTCTTGTCCGGGTGAAAAAGCTAAATTCCAGACTCGTGCGCCAACCAGCAGATATTTTTCGACTTCGTAGGTCTGCGCATTTATCACAGCCACACGGTTAGCAGGCCCGAGTGCAACATAAGCCCACTGGCGTTTATCATCAACAATAACCCCGACGGGTTGAATTTTTTCCTGACCCACGCCAGGAACAGAAAAACTCACTCGTTGAATGATTTGTTTGCTGGCAACATCAATCACCATAACAGTGCCATCTATTTCAGAGGTCACCCATAATTGTTGCCCATCAGCCGAAAAAGACAGCGCTCTCGGACGCGGGCCAACTAAAGTATTTTCTTTAATATCATATGAACTGGCCTCAATCCAATGCACCATGTTAGTGGTTTCTGACGCGCTTACTATCCACTGATTATCAGGGCTAACAGCAATCCCTTCAGGCTCTACACCGACTGCAACTTGATGAATTGCCTGTTTATTCTGTAAATCAATCACCGTTACCTGATTATCGTCTTCATTTGACACATACATGCGTGTGCCTAGGGAGTTGATAGCAAAGGTCTCTGGGTCTTCACCAGATGGGAGTTTTGCTTTTATTTGCAAACTATTTGCATCCATTTCAAGCACTGTATCATCATCACTTACAGCAATATACAGTGTTTGCTGATCAGGACTTAACTGAATGCCTCGCGGCCTTTGACCTATCTTAACCGTTTTAATTAACTTTCCTGCGATAGGGTCAACCACTGCAATAGCGTTGTCTTTTTCTAAAGTAACAAACACTGTTTCTGCACTAGCAACTGTTATCCATCCCAGCATGCTGATCAGTAGGATAGGGGTAATTTTCATCTGATTCCTTGTTGTTGACATTGGGTTTCGGGCCTGTCATAGCCCAGTGTATCTAATTCATTTTTAGGGTGTAAAAAACCCTCTAAAGGTGGCGCGGCAACGAGTGAAGTGGGCGCCGCCAAAAGGACTGGCTGACGTAATTGTCCGTTCCATGCCCTAAAAGTCAATGCTCTGCCTTTATAACCTTGAAGTTTAAAGCGCTCACTTAACAGATAATCCTTAACTTTCTTTGTATCAATTGAGTGTGTGCGAGTCACAGTTTCACCGATAGCGCGCACAGCCAGATAAGCAGCATAATCCTGTTCTTGCATCTGTCGTTTTGCCAATGCTTTAAAGCGGTTCTGGATTTGTACTGCCCCCCATTGTTCATGCGTGCGATGCCATGCCGTGGCAACCAGACCTTGCGTTCCTACTACCGGCCTAGGCAACCAGCTACGATAGCTAATATATTCACCAAATAAACCTTGCTCATCAGCAACCACAAGAACATCATAATCATCTACCTGGGTAAAAACAGATATGTCAGATTGTGCAGTTCGACGCGCATCATAGGTATGTAACCATTTCTTCTCAGCGATGATTTTCATGCCAAAGCGTTTGGCTGAGCGCTTGATTGCTTGCGCATACAAATCATCTTCAGGCGTATTACCCACCACTAAAAACCAGCGTTGCCAGCGTTTTTTTAACATATATTGTGCTAATGCATCGGCGCGCATAGCTCGACTAGGCAATAAATGCAACACATCTGCTAAACAATGAGTATGCCGAAAGTCATCCTTGCTCGTTGCAATATCAAACAATAGTGCCTGACCATTATTAAGTCTGTGAATCTCAATTAACTGATCTGCTGTTAAATTAATAATAAAAAGTTGAAAACCTTGTTCAAGAAGCTCTGTAAACGCCTTGTCAACACGTCCCTCCATAGGGACAATAACTTGTTTTAAGGTATAAACCTGCTGTGTAAACTGGCCAGTCGTATTATTATCTTTTAACCCTAGCAATGCGCCTTGTAGTCCTCTATCTTTAATAAAGGGCTCAAGGTTAGATAACGCAGCAGGCACTCCTTTCTGTTGCGTTAAATAGGCGATTTTAATGTCTTGCTTATGCTCTGCATAGCTTTGAATACTAAAAATCAGGCTGAATAAAAAGGACAAGGACAAGCGAATAAACATAATTTTTAATATGGATTTAATGGAGAATAATTTTGTAAATTCTGCATAAAAAACAGATTTTTTCTGAAATTATATTACACTTAATAGCATATCTCTACGGAATACTATATTTACTAAACTAAAATAATAAAGTTTAGTTCAATTTTTTAATTTAATATGACTAGATATGACTGATGATATGGAGGAAAGCACTATTGCAAATAACCGCAAAGCGGTCCGTTATATATCCAATAGCAATATTGCAACGGTTACACTCAAACCATTTTTCAAACCCAAGCTATACATTAAAGTCGCAATCCTCAACATCAGTTCGCGAGGCGCACGCATTTCTACAAAATATAAGTTTAAAGTAAAAACCAGGGTTATAGTGACTTTAAAAATAAAGAATGCTAGTACATGGAGGATTCCAGCAAGGATTGTAAGAGTCTATAATGATAATGAGTATGTGTATGGGTATGGGATTGTTTTTGATAAAATTCAGCATGAATTAGTTGATCAATTCATACTAAATGAACCTGATTATACGATTACATAACCTGAATTCGTATAATAAGTGCATAACCTCTGAAAGTAATGGGTAGCAATACACCAGTTGAATTGAGACAAGACATAGGTGTACAGTAAACAGCTACCAACCAATTTACAGAGGCTACAAATGAGCTATAACCACCTATGTCCTGAAGAAAGACATTATATAGAAATTGAGTTAAAAAAGGGGGTTTCTCACAATAAAATTGCGAAATCCTTGGGACGAAGCCAAAGGTAATTATTCACACCCCTAGCACTTTTGCAGGCAAAGGTAGCGGCGGAACGGGCAAGCCAGCCCTCCTTTTGGTAATCACATCCGCCAGATATCGCCACGGTGAACATTCACATACAGGCGCGCCATGCTACTTCGTGAAATTCAGGGACTCCTGTCACCTTCATT
>CAYZUM010000143.1:0-7316 GCA_964481455.1 uncultured Methylomonas sp.
CGCGCACTTCGGATTGGCGAATCGCCCTGTCGCCTATCACTCGATGTTCCAGTTTCCAGCTATATCTGGGCTTGAAGGCACCTAGATTTTGTTGCAATAAAAGTTAGTGCATTGATTTTAAAGGTAAACTTAATTTTATCGAAATCAAAAATAGATAATAAAATCAACATACTACAAAAACTGGAACATCGAGTATCAGGGACTAAAAATCATCACTTCGCTAAGCTCCGTTTCCCTGATTTTCAGCGAATGAATTCTTTTCGCAATAAATCCCCCTCCACGCACATAGCTAGGCAACGCAAATAAACCTATCAATATTTATATAAGCTGATACCTGAAATTCCTTGCGCACCACAGGCTACCGCCATTTGATAATCTTGCTTTCTAACACCGCCCAGTGCAAAAACAGGCATGTTGACTTTTGCAACCAACTGGGTAAATTGCCGCCAGCCCAAAACCTTTGCTTTTGGGTGCGTAGCCGTTTCCATAACAGGTGCCAACACAACAAAATCAAGCCCCAATTGCTCCGCTCTCTGCAATTCTTGTAGACTATGACAAGATGCCGCCACCAACCCCGCACTTTCCGGACGCTGCTTAAGACTCATTAAATCACATGATGCAAGGTGAACGCCGCCATCTAAACTTCTTTTTTCTCGCATCTGTGAATTTATCAAGTACTTTACACCCAGCTCATTACATTTTACCCTCGCCGCAACCTGCATTCCTTCGGCCTCTAACTCACACAGCCCCTTAACCCTTATTTGCACGAGCTCCACACCTTGTTGTGACACACAATCTAGCTCACGAAGCACCTGCTGGACATCATTCCCGCCAATAATCGCATAATGCCGCCCTAAATTAATGGCAGACAAGATAGCCTTATTTGCTTCGGGAAACTCATACTTTCCTAGTTCCTGCCCTGCAACCCATAGACACTCTTGCCCCTCTTGCCCAACAGGCTCCCCTTCAAAGCTACATACCTCTCGCACATGCAAACGAACATGATGCTCCGGGTAGTTAAAATTTATGTTAATGAGCGGAGTGCTCTCTTTAATCCTGATATTGAGCTCTTCATACAATTCTCTCTTTAAAGCCTGCTGTGCATTCTCTATTGGCTCAAATTTTCCGCCTGGAAACTCCCACAATCCACCCTGATGTACCCCTTCTTTTCGCTTGGCAATTAAAATCCGCCCAGTTTTATCCCGCACCACACCGATCGCAACATCAATTCTAGGCATAGATCACGTTCTATACTCTGCATTAATGCGCACATAATCATAGGAAAAGTCACAGGTTAATACCTGCAGACCTATCTCACCACGTTCCAAAATAACACTCACTGAGATCTCTTCCTGATCCATCACTTTTTGCCCTGCTGCTTCAGTATATGTAGCAGCTCGACCGCCATTTTCCACGATACAAACATCATCTAAATAAATGGATATTCGATTCACATCCAATTTTTCAATGCCTGAACGCCCGACTGCCGCCAAAATACGCCCCCAATTTGGGTCACTGGCAAAAAATGCGGTTTTTACTAACGGAGAATGCGCTATCGTTTTCGCGACTTGCAGTGCTTCTTCTTCACTGACTGCCTGCCGAACGTTAATTATGATGAGCTTAGTTGCACCTTCACCATCTCTAACAATTGCCTCGGCAAGATACAGACAGGCATCTTGAATGGCTTGTTGAAAAACCTGCATCGCTGTACTACCCTCAATGATTTCATCCAGGCTACTTTTGCCACTCGCCATTAAGACACAAGCATCATTGGTTGAAGTATCACCATCAACAGTAATCCGGTTAAAAGACTGCTCAACCGCTACCGACAAACATTTTTGCAACAAAATCTGCGAGATTTTAGCGTCAGTTGCCACAAACCCGAGCATGGTCCCCATATTTGGCTGTATCATCCCCGCACCTTTAGACATACCGGTAATGGTAATAGCATACCCCTCTATCTCAATAACTTTTGAGTACCCTTTGGCAAAAGTATCAGTAGTCATAATGGCATGAGCTGATTTAGTCCAGTTATCTTCCATTAAATTATGTCGAGTTTCAGGCAAAGCATTGACTAATTTCGCAACCGGTAAAGCTTCTCCAATCACGCCAGTAGAAAATGGCAACACCTGATTAGAACTTACCCCGTTTAGTTTAGCGACAGCCGAGCAACTCGTATGCGCATCATCTAAGCCCTGCTCTCCCGTTCCTGCATTTGCATTCCCTGAGTTAATCAATAAGTAACGAGGCGATTTTGTCATATGATCGCGCGCAACCAAAACAGGCGCAGCACAAAAGGAATTTTGAGTAAAAACAGCTGCACAAGTTGCACCCGTAGCCATTTCTATTAGCAACAAGTCATCGCGTTCAGTTTGTTTTATACCCGCACAAGCAGTGCCTAGCTTAATCCCTGGCACTGCATGCATTTGTGGAAACTTACTTTCTCCAACTGCCATAATTCTCTCGTTAATTTAAAGTTAAGCTTTAAAAAAGACTAATACACGACTAATTTGTTCATTTTCCTGCTCGAGTACTGCACAACGATTTTTAATAGTATGCACTTGTTGCGACAAACTAAACATCGTATGCTGCAAAATGACCTCAAGCTCCAGAGAGCCTTTAACTCGATGTTCCAGTTTTTGTAGTATGTTGATTTTATTATCTATTTTTGATTTCGATAAAATTAAGTTTACCTTTAAAATCAATGCACTAACTTTTATTGCAACAAAATCTAGGTGCCTTCAAGCCCAGATATAGCTGGAAACTGGAACATCGAGTTTAATATAATGAGTTCTGAAGCCATCAATTAAAAGATAATTTTCTGCCAGATAGTCCTTTAATAGTCGCTCAATATTTTCTCGCATCAGCGGTTTTTCTTGATGCACTTTATACTCATCATTATCTGGATCTGGATCCACATGCACCAGCACTTCCTGCACATCTTCAAATGTATCAATCAGAACATCCCTGACCTCGCCAGCGATCATATGCCCTTCTGACACTGTAATTCGCGAATTAACTACGATATGCGCATCTACCAGTGCATCCTCTCCCATCTGGCGGGTACGTAATAAATGTATATTTTTAACACCTTTGGTTGCGCTAATCTTTGCACGGATTTTATCGACCAGCTCATCGGACAAACCAGTATCCACTAGCTCTTTTATACTCTCAAAAACCAAGTTAACACCAATTTTTGCTACCATCAAAGCGACAATAACAGCCGCTGCAGCATCGGCCCAGAGATAACCCAATAACGAACCCGCAATCCCTATTAATACGACAACAGATGAAATGGCATCACTGCGGTGATGCCAAGCATTTGCGAGCACCAATTTTGAACGGGTAATTTTCGCGACTCGCCTGGTATAGTGATAAAGCCATTCATTCGCGAGAATTGAAATGGCAGCGATCCCCAGTGCGCTTTGCTTTGGAACGAGCATATGTTCGGGCTGCAATATACGCTCATATATATCCCAGGCGATCTCTCCCCCAATAACGATCAAACCAACGCCTAATATAACGGCTGCTATTGTTTCAAAGCGACGATGCCCATAGGGATGATCATGATCTGCCTCACGCGCGCCTAGTTTTACAGCAACCAGCACCAATAGATCACTGGCCAAATCCGACAAAGAGTGAACTCCATCAGCAATTAGAGCTGCCGACTGCCCTAATATCCCAAAACCAATTTTTATGATACTTAAAAAAACATTAACCAGCGCACCAATAATCGTGACTTTGTTTTTTAACTTTGCAAATTGTACAGCATCATAAGTTTCTGCCACTACTCACCGACTTCCAAAGTTATGATAAATTCATTTTCACCAGATTGAGTCTGTAAAACCTTATGCCCATTAATTCGGCACCAGGTTGGAATATCTTGCATGACCCCCGGGTCAGTGCAAACCACTTTTAACACATCACCTTTCTGCAACTGCTTTACCTTATCCTGGGTACGAATAACTGGCAACGGGCATAATAGTCGCTTTGCATCTAAATCAAACTGACTCATACAAACCACTCCTTCGGCATTTCATCTACACCAAAAGGTTTAACTTGTAACGTTGATTCATTTCCTGCTAAATCCCTGACTGACACCTCTACTTGCTCAGCACCTCGCCCTTGCCCGTAGCGCGCAACAATTTGTGCCGCCACATGCAAATCTTCCGCACCAGGGCTGCCATCTATTAGAGCCAACGGACCTCTATGACTAGCACAATTCATATTAATATAACTTTTCTTATAGCCTTCTAAAAACCTTGCTTCGCCGTCTTCTCGAGCAACAATGATTTTGAAATCCTGATTCGGCCTTATATGCCGCCCTACTTTTAAAAGCATCACGTCATCAAGCTCATAATCTTTAGTGCCTCGCGCTTTCCATAAATCCACCAGCTTGGCAGAATAACTTTCATCCGTCAAAAAGCAACAACCACCTGCAGGTTGTGAGTAATCCTTTAAGCCATATTCCTGAGCCAATGCAATTTGTGGCTTACGCCCACGCCCACTGAAATCGAACAATTTATCACGACTAATCCACCCTTCCCGTTCTGGCAGGGTAGCTGGCAAACTTTTACCACATAACGGGCGAACCAGGCGGTCATCCGCACCTGACTCTGCCGCAATAATCGGCATGGTATCCCTACGTTGCGACATGGGTCGTTGACCCATCACTTCCCCTGTAATAATAAAATCAAAGTCATTTTCCTGAATCCACTGTTTGGCTTTTTTCACCATAAATACTTTACAATCCAGACACGGATTCATATTTGCTCCGTATCCATGTTTGGGATTAATCAAGACATCTTTGTATTCTTCAATAATATCAATAATATGCAATTTAACCCCTAAAGTCTCCGCCACCCATAAGGCGTTATTTCGCTTGGGTTTTTGCTTGTCCTTTTTGCGTATCGCATGCGTATGTCCTTCAACACAAAAACCGGTAAAAAAATTAATACCTTCTACATGAACACCCTGCTCCATAATTGCTTTGGTAGCCAACATGGAATCCAACCCACCTGAAATTAACGAAACCGCTTTGATTTGCTTCACATTATTAACCTAAACTATATTAAACCAGAATTCTATTACACTAAAACAAGATTATCTCGATGAATGACTTCCTCATCATCAGAATAACCTAAAATACCTTCAAACTGACGACTAGACTTACCCTTTATCAGCCCTATTTCATCAGACTTATAATTCACTAGCCCTCTTGCTACTTCAACACCTACAGAATCAAGACAAATAACCAGTTCACCCCGACTAAAGTGCCCCTCAACGGCTTTAATACCTACCGCCAATAAACTTTTTCCCGATTTTTTGAGCACATCCACCGCACCTGCATCCAGCACTAATCGACCTGTTGCCTGTAATTGCCCCGCTAGCCATTGTTTACGTGCAACAATCGGCTGCACACTTGAAAACAGATAAGTCCCTATTTCCTCACCCGCCATTACTTTTGTCAAGACGTCTTCTATCTCACCCGATATAATGACAGTTGACGCACCAGAGCGAGAGGCTAATCGTGCGGCACTGACTTTAGTGGCCATGCCGCCACGTCCCAAACCACTACGACTTTCCCCTGCCATTGATTCTAAGCGCAAATCATTCGAACTCATTTCACTGATCAATATAGCATCCGTATTGACACTTGGATCAGAATCAAACAGGCCTAACTGATCGGTCAAAATGATCAATAAATCAGCACTAATCAAATTTGCGACTAAGGCTCCTAAGGTGTCATTATCACCAAAACGTATTTCTTCAGTCGCAACTGCATCATTCTCATTAATAACCGGAACCACGTTATAATCTATTAGAGACATTAAGGTACTACGCGCATTCAAATAACGCTTACGATCAGATAAATCATCATGCGTTAGTAACACTTGCGCAGCATGCAAGCCATGCGCCTGAAAATTACTTTCAAAACTCTGCACTAGCCCCATCTGCCCGACAGATGCAGCTGCCTGCAGCTCATGCAACGCCTTCGGTCGCACCTTTAAGTTCAGGCGTGACATCCCTTCTGCTACTGACCCTGAAGAGACCAAAACAACTTCAATACCTTGTTGTTTTAATTTAGCCATCTGAGTAACCCAAATAGCAATTGCCGCTTTATTTAAACCTTTACCACCATCCGTTAGCAGAGCACTACCAATTTTAACAACAATACGCTTTGCATTTTTAAAATCATTTCGGCTCATATTCTTTTTCCAAGGCACTCTGCTGCTCTAAAAAGGCCATAATATCAAACATTAAAGTCCTTGTTCCTTCGGACTTTAAGGCTGAAATTTGATAAACGGAGCCAACCCAGCCCAGCTCATCAACAATCGCTTGGCAATACGCCTGCTGATCCTCATCACTCTGCAATCTATCTATTTTATTTAATATCAGCCAGCGTGGTTTATTCGCCAAATCATCACTCCACTTTTCCACTTCAGCAATAATTTTTTGCGCCGCTACGACAGGCGTATCCATTGACTCGTATGGTTTAATGTCCACCATGTGCATCAACAATCTGGTTCGCGCTAAATGCTTTAAAAACTGCAGCCCTAACCCTGCGCCTTCTGCTGCGCCTTCAATCACACCAGGAATATCCGCAATCACAAAGCTACGCTGGTCATCAACACTGACCACACCTAAATTAGGCACCAAAGTGGTAAAAGGGTAATCTGCAACTCTCGGCTTTGCTGAAGAAACGGCACGAATCAAACTTGACTTACCTGCATTAGGCATCCCTAACAAACCGACATCAGCTATCAAGGTTAATTCTAACTGTAAAATCCGTTTCTCTCCTTTAGAACCTGAGGAAGATTGCTGGGGAGCACGGTTTATACTACTTTTAAAACGCGTATTTCCTAAGCCATGAAAACCGCCCTGAGCAACCAATAGTTTCTCACCTAGCCGAGTAAGTTCACCTAATTTTTCGTTAGTTTTCTTATCATAGACACTGGTTCCAGGTGGCACTGCAACATAAATATCCTCACCTTTTCGCCCGGTACATTGTCGTCCCATACCATTTTGACCACGCTGTGCTCTGTGAACTGAGTGAAACCTGAAGTCAACTAAAGTGTTTACATTTTCTTCAGCGAGCAAATAAACACTGCCGCCATTACCACCATCACCACCATCAGGCCCGCCTTTAGGAATATATTTCTCACGACGAAAACCGATACAGCCATTTCCACCATCACCTGCTTCTACTCGAATCTCTGCTTCATCAACAAATTTCACAAGTCCAAAACCTCACTTAAACTAGTCATACTATCGTAAAAAAATTTATATATTATTTAAGAGACTACTCACTTTAG
>CAYZUM010000144.1:0-7288 GCA_964481455.1 uncultured Methylomonas sp.
GGTGGGTGGGTGTTGCGAGTTACCTAAGCCAGTCGCTGAATATATAAACGACAATCTATAATTTCGTTTGAATTCCGCTCGACAGTGGCTTAAAAAAGTCCCAGTTGCACCTGTGCAACTTCAGACATCATTTCTCTCGACCAGGGTGGGTCCAGAACTACTTCAACCTGTACAGAGTCAACGCCAGGCAAATCACGTATGGCCTTTTCTACATCACCTTGAATGACCGGGCCCATACCACAGCCAGGTGCGGTTAGGGTCATCATTACCTGCACGCTATTGAGTGCTTCGCCGACAGATTCAACATGGCAATGATAGACTAGTCCTAGGTCAACAATATTAACCGGGATTTCAGGGTCGTAAACAGTCTTCATGACTTCCCAACAGTTTTTTTCCACTGCACTGGTATCTGTTTCAGAGACTAAAGTCTGTAATTCATGCGTTTCTTTGCCTAATGCATCTGCATCAGCACTGGAGATTCTGACCATATGTCCATGATCAGTGACTACCGTGTAGTTATTGCCCAGATCTTGATGAATAGTGACTTCTTTGCCTTTGCTTAGGGTGCCGTGATTCCCGTCGGGGATTAGCACAACATTGACATCACGTGTCAGGGTAATTATTTCTCGTTCGGACATGGTTGTATCTACTATAATTTAAAGGTACGTGCATCAACGATCTGGCCAGTTGTGCCGATGCTCTTAGTGCCAAATAAATAAACATAAGCAGGGCTTATTTCATCCATTTCAGGCAATTTTCTTTTATCCTCAGCAGGAAATGTCTTTTTTCTAAGCGGTGAATTTACGGGGCCAGGGACTAGGGTATTGACTCTTATTTTTCCTGCATCGCTCAATTCTTCGGCAAGAATTTTAGCATAACTTTCCAAAGCAATTTTAGAAACACCATAGGCGCCTATATAGGCTTTTGCTTCGCGCGCAAATGAATCACTTGTAAATACAATGGAGGCGTGCTTCGCCTTTTGCAATAGAGGGAGTAAGACCTGTGTTAATAAAAACGCAGCATTTAAATTCACATTCAATGTGTGACCCCAAGCCATTGTGCTATGTATGGACATAGGTGTGAAGGCATCAAGTTCTGTTGCTGAATGTAATAGGCCTTCTAAGTGTCCATATTTTTCTTCAATGGTGCTAGCAAGTTCATAGTATTGCACTTCAGATGCGCCCGCTAGATCAAAGGGATAAATTGCAGGCGTGGGGGCATTGGCAGCCATGATGGCATCGTAAACCTTTTCTAGTTTAGGAATGCTTTTATCCAGTAAAATAATCGTTGCACCCTGTTTTGCTAATGCTAGTGCGGCAGTGCTACCCAAGCCTCCACCCGCGCCAGTGATGAGAATAGTATGATTAGTTAAAGGCATGTGTTTGTGTTGTTATCCAGTCTATTATTTCTGTAGGGTGATGTATTAACCCGTCGGCTCCCCAGTCTTGCGGGTTGTCGTCGGGTTTTAAATAACCATAGGTTGCCGCAAGTGTTTTCATATTTGCTGCCTTTCCTGCGCTGATGTCGTGTTGTGCATCCCCAATATATAAGCATTCATCAGGCGCGACCTGTATCCGTCGGCAAGCTGTTAACATCGGCTCTGGGTGGGGCTTGCTGTATGCCGTCGTATCCCCGCAGACTATGCAGGCAGAACGCTCTGATAAATTGAGAGCCTGCATGAGCGGGAGGGTTAGTTGTTCGCGTTTGTTGGTAATGACTCCCCAGGGAATACCTTTTGCCTCAAGTGTGTCTAATAACGGGGGCATACCAGTGTATAGCTCGGTATCATCCGCGATATGTTTGGCATAATAATTGAGCAAAAACTGTAAAATATCTGCCTTTAATTCGGCTGAAATACCCTGTTCCAGTGCTTTATCTATCATGACTGCTGCGCCATAAGAAATATAGGGTGTAATTGTACTGGGCAATACTTCAGAGAAATTATGATGTGCGAGTGCTTTATTCAGTGCCGTGGTTAAATCTGGTGCCGTATTAAGGAGTGTGCCGTCTAAATCAAAGAGGACACACGATAGGCCAAACTCATCGCTCATCATCTTTATTCGGGGCGTTTATAGGCAGCGATATAGTTGATGTCTATTTTATCACTTAAACTGAAATTTTTAGTCAATGGGTTGTATTGAATACCAATCATTGCTTGTAGTTCTAAGCCTGCATTACGTGCCGATTGACTGAGTTCAGAAGGTTTAATAAAGGTTTTATAGTCATGTGTGCCAGCGGGTAGCATTTTTAAAATATGCTCGGCCGCAACAATCGCTAATAGGTAAGCCTTAGGTTTGCGGTTCAGGGTAGAAAAAAACACATAGCCACCGGGTTTAACCATTGTGGCACAGGCAGCTATAACTGAACCCGGCTCAGGTACATGCTCTAACATTTCCATGCAAACAATATGATCAAAGCTAGTGGGTTCAGCTTCTGCCAGAGCTTCTGCGCTGATTTTCTTGTAATTTGCACTGACGCCAGATTCCAGACCATGTAAATCCGCAATATCAATCAGTTCTTCACTTAAGTCGATGCCCAGCATGTTAGCCCCTTTTTTAGCGAGGCCTTCGGTCAGGATTCCGCCACCACAACCCACATCTACGATGCGTTTGTTCTGTAGGCTGATGAATTTCTGAATAAAACGAATGCGTAACGGATTGACATCGTGAAGCGTTTTAAAGTCGCCATTTCTATCCCACCAGCGTTCTGCTTGTGAGCCAAATTTATTGATTTCGTGTAGGTGTACGTTTTCTGTTGCTGTCATGATCTAAGAACCGTATTTATTTTGCAATAGTATACTAGAATACTAGGTTATAAAGGTATTGGGTTAAATATTTAATCTCTTCACTATATTATAAGAGATACGCCTTGATTGGCGGTATAATATTTGCTTTCTTATTTTACAGGTTAAGACTATTTGTGGGACGAATCGCAATATTTACTGATGATCCAGGGTGGCATGGTAAGCAGCTGAGGCAGTCTTTTGCGGCTCGGGGCTATAGTGCAAAATATGTTTCATTAACAGAATGTCGTATACAGCTACAAGAAGGGTTTTTGCCTCTTTATATTCCCGGGTTTACGAGGAGATTACCTGATGCGGTTTTTGTACGGGGTGTACCAGGAGGCTCTTTAGAAGAAGTTGTGTTATATCTGGATATATTGCATGCACTAAAGATAATGGGTATACCCGTCTATAATGATGGCCATGCAATAGAACGTAGCGTAGACAAGGGTATGACCAGCTTTTTATTGCAGCAACATGCGGTATCTACGCCGCAAACCTGGGTGCTCAGAGATAGGCAGCAGGCTTTAGTGATTGCTGAAGAGCAATTGAAGGCAGGGCATCAGTTAATTAGTAAGCCAATTTTCGGTTCTCAAGGTGAGGGGATTAGACGTATAGAGAAGATGACGGATTTATTTTGGCTCACCCATAGTCACGGGGTTTATTATTTACAACGTTTTGTCAAATGTGCTGGCAATGGGTATTCTGATTGGCGGGTATTTGTCGTGCAGGGTAGGGTCATTGCTTGCATGCGTCGACGTGGCATCCATTGGTTGAATAATGTTGCCAGAGGCGCGACATGTGAAGCCATGCAAATTGAACCTAAGATGGCTGAAATTGCCATTAAGGCAGTTCAAGCATTGCAAATGAATTATGCAGGTGTGGATGTTATTTGTACTTCAGAAGATGATTATAGGGTGATTGAAGTCAACAGTATTCCAGCATGGAAAGGTCTGGAAAGTGTCTGTGATGTGAGCGTAGCTGATATTTTGGTAAATGATGTGTTGAGTTATTGTGAATCGCCTGAGAGGGTTGGGGCAGTATGTTAAGCCAACAGCGCTTAAGGGAGGCCTATGAATTTGCCTGTGAAATAGAGCTACGTGCGTTTAAACCAGGTAATGTCAGTATTTATGCTGATGGGCACGATATGACGGTTGAGGACTTTCGCGTGAGTGCCACACAAAGCGCAAAACCGATAACGAATATCAATTATAGCCTGGGAGAGCGCATCTATTATGCGGTTAAGGCAACTCGTGATGCGGTAGGCTGTAATACTAACTTAGGGATTATTTTACTCTGTGCGCCTTTATTGCTGGCGGCTGAAGCGGCAACAACCCTAAGCGAATTAAGAGAAAGGTTAGCGGATATTCTGGCTAATACCACGGTTGTTGACGCCGAATGGACTTTTCGTGCTATCGCATTAGCTGCACCTGGAGGTTTGGGTGAGTCAGATGAGCAGGATGTTGCCGAAAAGCCAGATGTGACCTTAACTCAAGCGATGAAGATTGCCTGCGATAAAGACAGGATTGCGTTACAGTTTGTCACAAATTATAAAGATGTTTTCGATTTTTTAGTTTTAAGGTATAATACTTCTTTCAATCGGTGGGGTGATGCGGAGTGGTCGGCGGTAGCCGTTTATGCGGCGATGCTGGCAAAATATCCTGATAGTCATATCGAACGAAAATACGGCGATCTTTACACCAGTATGGTGATGGATAAGATGGCTTTGGTTAACAATAAATTATCTAATACAGATGAGCCGAAACAGCTAATGGACTGTCTACGCAATATAGACAGTGAGTTCAAGTCTGCTGGCATAAATCCAGGGACAACGGCTGATTTTACTGTTGTAACCGTTCTAGCAGTACAGTTAGAGCAGTTGTTATCGGTATGATTAGGTTCCTCTGGATAAATAATCATTTTTTTCCATAAAATTAAGGTATTGACAAGAGTCAATTCTAGATAAAATTTTTTTCTTTTTTTACAAGGGTAATAGTAGCATGGCTAAAATTAACAACTTACGTGTTGGTGAATCTTTAAACGGTGACGGAAACGAAGTTGCTCACATTGACTTAATGATTGGGCCTCGTGGTTCAGCTGCAGAGTCTGCTTTCGCAAACTGCTTAACAAACAACAAAGACGGTTTCTCAAGCCTATTAGCTGTTGTTGCTCCTAACCTAATGGTTAAGCCTGCAACTGTTATGTTCAACAAAGTAACTATCAAAGGTTCTAAGCAAGCAGTTCAAATGTTTGGCCCTGCACAGCGTGGTGTTGCAATGGCTGTTGCTGATTGTGTTGAAGATGGCACTATCCCGGCTGATGAAGCTGATGATTTATTCATCTCAGTGGGTGTTTTCATTCACTGGTTAGCTGAAGATGATACTGCTATTGAGAAAAACAACTACGATGCAGTTAAAGCGTCTATCAAAAATGCTGTAGCAGGTACTCCAACTGCAGCTGAAGTTGTTGCTCAAAAAGCAACTTCTGAGCATCCATTTGCAGCAAACAAAGTTTAATCTTAACGATTAAATCAAGTTTGAAAAAGCCTCGGTTTATCCGGGGCTTTTTTTTGCCTGCCTATTGATTAAGTGCGAGAATGTAATCACTGAGAATCTGATCGTCATTTTGAGTTGTATTGATCCAGATCCTAGGAATATTAGGCAGTAAAGGCTACAAAACGGGGCTTAATACAAATTTAATTTCGGCTTAGATAAAAATTCAAACTTAACTTTCAGCGGATTATGATCAGAAGATTCAACGGGCATGATTTCAGCGTTGACTACTTTTAGATCTCTATAAAAAATGTGGTCTATACGATGCCTCCAAAAGCGGGTTGCTGATGTACTGATAAACTCGACTTTTAACAAGCCTAAACTCTCTTCCCCGGTTATTTTCTTAAGCACCGCTTCCCGTTGGTCGCTCCAGGTATTGAAGTCGCCAGCAAAAACAATAGGCCCTTTATGTTGCGCTAGAATTTCTTTTATTTCCATGAGCTGGTCAGAATAACATGTCGTGCCCAGCGTGAAATTAATGGCGTGCATATTGGCGACTAAAAGATATTGCTGAGTATTATCGATCGGGTAATAAGATATCAGAGTAGATTTTGGTAAGCGTAATAGTGGTTCTTTGTACCTTTGAGCGCAACGAGTTTTAGACGGGGTGTGTCCCATGGTCATTACCCCAGCATGAATTCCCTGATAGCGGAATGCAGAAATCATGTCCCAATTCAGATCAGTTGTCTTCAGAAACTGATTTAGTTCTTGTGTTAAATACGCTTCCTGTAAAAGAATTAAGTCACTTTGATCACTCAATAATAATAAATCTTGCATCCAGCCTTGTTTATTACCTTTATAAATATTCCAGCTTACCAGTGTAAACCCTTTCTTATTAAGCGCCTGTTCAGTATCTGCCAATTTGGTTACTTCTGCTTCAGTACACTGTTTACTGGTGCTGGTTTTTCTGGAATTTGAGAGTAGTTGCGCCTGATCGGAGACGTAAAAGCACTGGCTAGTAACAAGTATGACTAAGGGTAACAAGATAAAACGATAGAAAAACTTGAACACTGTTATTCCCTGATTGAATGAAATTTGCTTTGGGTGTTAGTGTTCGATTAATTCTAACCTACAAATTCAGCATTAAACAGGAGGGGATAGGTTTACTTTAAGGATTGCGATGACATCCTATTAATATAGTTTGAAAACTTATGGCCGTTACTCGGGAGCAAAGGAAAATGGTATCCTGTTTAAATTTCTTGGTAAACTGGATTTTTTGGGAATATGTATCCTTGTATATCAATATGTTATGTTTTTAGGGTTTACGTTTTGCGCAGCAATTCTAAATTTGGGTCGCCCCTTAAATATCAATAGATTACAGGCATATTGTAAAATATTTGTTAAGATTTTTTCCGCATCAATTGCCGGTTTAGCCTAAAAAACACCAATAATGACCTTGAGGCATAAATAAATCCTAAAGTCAAATTCGCAAGAAATTGATTATAAAGGGTTTCCATATTTAGAATTGCTGCGTTTTGCGGGGAATTTAAACAGGATACGGAAAATGTGAGTAACCCGCCTTTGTGGAGTAAAGAGGCTTATATTGAGCTCTATACCAGATAAAAAACAATTAGAAATTTTTGTTCGTCAATAAATTGGGCTGGATAGAGTGGCAACAAAAGGGGTATTTGCCGAGTTTTTACAAGCAAGTACCTATAACAGCACTCAAATTGATTTTATTAACCGTATCTATTGATTATTTGACGGTTAATGGTGTGATGGATATCGGAGCTTTGTCTTAATGGGAATGAAATAACGTGTGCATTTGACGCAGGATTTTTGTTCGTCTTCGAGGCACGTAAATAAGCACATAGCAGGCTACGTAACTGTTTACGTAACAAAGAAGACGGACAAAAAGATTCACGTATTCCTAAGCATCTTTTACTGATATTCATGAAGAGCAGGCGCGCCATGCTACTTCGTGAAATTCAGGGACTCCTGTCACCTTCATTCA
>CAYZUM010000145.1:0-7282 GCA_964481455.1 uncultured Methylomonas sp.
GGCTTTATTGAACGGTTTGCGCTGACCTCTAAAGTGATTTCGGAGGTTTTGGAGAGACTCAAAAACAACGGACTCAGCAAAGCGACTTAGGTAACTCGCAACAAATAACCCACCCATCTTGCTAGTCTTTTTGTTCGTCTTCTGCGTTGTAGAAACAGTTTCGTAGCCAGCTATGCGCCTATTTCTACTAATGGAAGACAAACAAAAACCCTGCGCAATATGGGTGGTTTATTTATTGCGCCTTACCTTACAAACAATGTTTCCAGCTATCAAAAACGCTACCCAGAAATTCGCAGGTTAAAAAGTGCCTGCAGGACTGGCTTGCAAAACAGATTGAAATCCAGAAAGAAGTGAGCGAATTGCCACTGTTGGTTAGCAGCGACATGATTGAATCTCTGTTCGGCAACGACAAGCATATTATCGAACGTAGTCCACAAGCAGATATGAACCGCTCGGTACTACTAATTCCTGCTCTTTGTGGTGGCCGGAGTGAGAGCATCATTCAGCAGGCATTGAATGAAGCTTCTCAGGCCGACCTGGAGGAATGGGATAAGGAGAATATCCCATATACTCTGCGGAGGAAGCGTCATGATTTCTTTAAAAATGAAAGCCAAAAAAAAGAAAATAATATAACGGATAGAGGCAGCTCTTCGACAGGCTAGGTACGAACCCCAACATTTGCTACCCCTTTTGTGGGGTTCGTGCCTCAGCCCCAACCTACATTGATCAGAGTTGTACACGTCAGCAGTATGATGAATATCTCGCTCATTAAGTGTTACTATTTTGTATTGCACCCTTTGATTGTCATGAAGATAACTTAGGAAACTGGAAATAAATAGGCGTCCAATATTGGGCAGAATTTTTATTCGTATTCAAAGCCTGCCCCGTACTTGATACGGGAGCGTAGTAACAGGCGCATAGCAGGCTACGTAACTGTTACTACAACGAAGAAGGCGGACAAAAAGACCAGAAATCCTGGATGATGTGTGTTTCCATCTCCCTTATTCCTTTAATATCTCAATTTAATTTGAGAAAAAGGTTATCCAGTGTCACTTTTACAATATCAATTGCTTCATCATATGCATATTGTTCAATCAGTTTTTCTAGGTGCTGCAGTTCACTCGAGTTAGATCCCCCCCCTCCCTGACTAATAATTTCTTCCAGAACATCCACCGCTCCAGCATCGTCATCTAGAAGGAATGCATGCAATTTTTGATATAAAGCGGTAAGCACTTTAGTATTAATTTTTGCAGTGATTACGGGAATTTGATCCTGCACAGGCTCAAGTTGTTTCAAGCTTTCCAATACAGGTGCCAATTTTGCTTCTACAGTGTTGAGCAAGATTTCGATTTGAGGCGTTCCCAGCTGATTGTTACACGCCTGTTCAAGGGCCTGGGCAGCGCTTTGTATTTCACCAGCACCGATATTTCCTGCGACACCTTTTAAGGTATGCGCCACACG
This sequence comes from uncultured Methylomonas sp., assembly GCA_964481455.1. GTDB lineage: Bacteria > Pseudomonadota > Gammaproteobacteria > Methylococcales > Methylomonadaceae > Methyloprofundus. The sequence goes on from CAYZUM010000145.1 coordinate 1,462, forward strand.
CATTGCGGCATCTTTATCCTGACTCTGCTGTGCTTGCTGAAATTGTTCTGTATAGCCCTGTTCACTTTGTAGAAATTTAATCAGTAATCGGCGATACAGCTTTTCATTTCCCTGAGAGATTGCCATGCCGGCATCCGTATCAATACCGTTAAACTTAGGTAATGTATAGTCTGTATTTTTTGTATTGTTGCCCTTATTCTCTAATGTCAGAGTAGGGTTTTCAGGACTAATCCATTTTGCCATTGTACAAAACATTTCCGCGACATTGATGGGCTTACTGATATGGTCATTCATGCCCGCCTGTAGGGCTTGCTCTATATCACTACTCATCACATTTGCAGTCATTGCAATAATGGGTAATTCCTTACCTACCACAAGCTTACGAATGATTTTTGTAGCGCTGTAACCATCCATGATCGGCATCTGAATATCCATTAACACGCCATCAAAAGCATTTTTCTGAATTTGATCTATGGCTTGTTGGCCATTTTCTGCAAGTATGGCGTTAATCCCTCCATGAGACAATAGCTCTAATGCAAGTTCTTGATTAATTTCATTGTCTTCAACCAGCAGAACTTTGGCACCCTGCAATTGCCTGACCGATTCAGTATAATCCTCCTGACGTTCACTGCGCCTTGAGCGCGAGGTAACCTTATGCCCGAATGCATTCATGATGGTATCAAAAAGAAATGAAGCATTTGTGGGTTTGGTTAAAAAGCTTAGGTGATCAATATCTTTGGTGCTTTCAACTAGCTCTTCTTTAGCATAGGCAGTTGCCATAATGATAGTCGGTACTTTTTCCAGTTCAGGACTTTGCTTTAGTTTGCGTATTGTTTGCACCCCATCCATTCCTGGCATTTTCCAATCCATAATAATCAGATCAAAAGGACTTTTTTCCAATTCAGCCTGCTCAATTGTCTCAATAGCAGCTAAACCAGACGTGACAGTTGTCGTTGTGTAACTTAGTGTTTGCAACATACCAGCCATAATTTCTCTGGAGCTTTTATTGTCATCGACAACCAGCACATTCAAGTTTTCTAACGTGTTCAATTGCACTGTATTTTGCTGCTCTTCCGCTTTTTCAAAAACAGCACTAAATGAAAAAGTAGTGCCTTTTCCCTGCGCACTTTCTACCCAGATTTCACCTCCCATCATCTTAGTCAGTTTTTTACAGATAACCAAGCCTAAGCCAGTTCCACCAAACTTTCGAGTGGTCGAGCCATCCGCTTGCATAAATGACTGGAATAGTTTTTTTTGCTGCTTTTCGCTCATGCCAATACCGGTATCTCTTACCGAAAACTGAATTTTTATCTGTTCAGCGCTAGACTCAAGGACTCGTGTTGATAGTACAACTTCACCTTGTTCAGTGAACTTAACGGCATTATTACCCAGATTAATTAATACCTGCCCCAGGCGTAAAGGATCGCCCTTTAAGGCCATAGGCATATCGGGGGCGATATCAAAAAGTAGTTCTAACCCGCTTTCTTCAGCTTTCAAGCCCAATAGACTCGCTAGGTTTTCAAGTACATCTTCAAACCTGAAGTCTATCTTTTCCATATCCAGTTTACCTGCTTCAATCTTGGAAAAATCTAGAATATCATTGATAATCCCCAATAGAGCTTCAGCAGAACGGTGAACTTTTTCAATATAGTTGCGTTGCTTGCGGTCTAATTCCGTTTGTAAAGCCAGATAGGACATACCGATGACAGCATTCATTGGCGTGCGTATTTCATGACTCATATTGGCCAAAAAGTCCGATTTACTTTGATTGGCTTCTTCTGCAATATGCTGTGCAATCTCAGCCGCTTCATGTGCCTGTTTCAATTCGCTAATATCAATCAAAATACCGATTATTCCAGCCGGCCTCCCGTCGCCCAATGTAAAGGCAGTCCGCCAGTAACTTATATCAACTTTCTGTGCAGCTTGATTACTAATTGAAATGCCCTCATGTACTGAGTCCTTTTGGTTCTGCATGGCTAAGTCGGCTGTGGCAAAAGCTTGTTTTGTATCTGATGAGTAGTAGTCCAGGTCAGCTAGAGTCTTGCCCAAATAATCTTCACGCCTGATATTAAAAAATTGCTCATAAGCCTGATTGCAACTGCTAAACTTCTGGTATTCGTTAAAGACAAAAATAGGGTTAGGAATGGCATCAAGCAATGCTGTTTGATAGGCCAGCATTTCATTACGTTCAATCTCTCTTAACCCCGCACGACGTAAATAAAATGCCAATACTGCGGAAAGAATAAAAATTGCAATGGGTAAATGCAGATTGCTGGGATTCCATTCAGGGTATAACTCAGCATCCGCTGAAGTGGCAATAATTTTCCACTTTTGGTCAGCAAATTGCATCGTTGCATCAGTTTGATAGTGATATTGACCATCACTATTATGGGTATTATGTGATGCAAATCGGGGGGTATGTAAATATAACAGTTGTCCATCAGGCAATAAGTCGGTATTCAGAAATTGTATATTTAACCCTGACATTCCAGCATGTCGCGAAAGAATCGCTTCTATCATTTGTCCAACATTGATAACCGCTAATGCAAAACCTTTTAGTGAATTTTGACGTTGAGCAGGTGTCGCTAGCGCCGAATTTTGTTTAAAGACTGGTAATGACACGATAAAATCATAATTAGTTTTATTGGTTTGAAATAATTGCACTCGCGGTGATGCTGTTGGTGCATTAATATTGACTGATTTCAACATGCTTTTTAAACATTGCGGATGACTACCCAGGTCAAATCCAAGAACATTCAGGTTAGGATTCAATGGTTCGACATAGACGATAGGATAATACCAGTCGCGTTGCTGAGCAGTGGTTATTTTGCCCTGATCGTTGTGTTCAACAAAGGTGAAATCTGTTTGCATCTGGGAGGCTATTTGCTCTTCGAATAAAATACGTTCGCTACGGGACACTTTAGGGACCCATTCCAAGGCAATGATCCCTGGATATTGACTCGTCAACCGAGAAACCAGCTTATGAAATTCCTCTCTATCAATAAAACTGGAAGCATCAAATCCTGCACGAATACTATACAAGGATTCTAAGTAGGGGGTAATGCCGTATTCAATAAACTGCACATGGCTATTGACCGCTGCCTTGAATTTATTGTCAACAGTCTCTTGAAAATGGTGGTGTAATAAACTAAATAATGAAAGCCCAAAAAATAGGCCTGCTGCGAGTACAACAACGGGGATATAAGTGAGTATGGCAGAGCGTTTTTTATGTTCGTATAGAATTGAACGGCTTAAATAGACCAAAATCAGGGATAATGTCGTGCCAATCAAAAGAACGCCATTACTGACTAAGGTGTTATTGTTTGTGTACTCAAAATTTTCAGGTGCCTGGGCAACCAGTGCTTGCCAGAACGCAAGTGTTACCGTTAATGAGACAACGCCTATCGGAAGAGACAGCCATTTAGGTTTATGACGATAAAAATGCTGCTCCTGATACCAGGCAAAGGCAAAAAAACCAACACCAAGGAGAATAAAACCCAGGGCTGTGTGTATTGCCATTTTTGTTAAATGCCCCCAGCCATAGGCTGTTTCCAGACCTGCTAGATAACCGGTAAAAGCGACAATACCCAAGCCGAGAATCATAACCCCTAATGTCCCTAACACACCATTAGTTGATTTCTTGTCTTTAAACAAGCTTGCCAACAAAATGCTCAGGCCACTCAGGGTTAAGCAGAAAACAGTGTTGGGGGCCATACGGCCAGGATGAGATGTGGCAATATTAACATAATGTTGCATGAATACCTGGTCAATGGACAAGTCTACCGCTGCTATATATTGAATTAACGTTGCTAAGCTTAATAATAATGTCAACAGCCCTGATAAAGTGGCTAAATACCAGCGATTGAAGGCCATCCCTAAAAGCCCTAAACCAGCTAATACAAACCCTAAGGCAGTGTTATATTGCATAGGCACAAAGGTAGAATTAACTTGAATCAAATCCAGCTGATGTGTGTACCAGCCCGTCAGAACCACTAAACCTAATAGTAAGCTGAGAGTGCCTGATAAAATCACACTAGAAAACGCCAAAGATTGTCGGGGAAATTTTATGTTCATTGATATCCTTTTATCGACAGCGAATTTGTAGGTGCGAATTCATTCGCACGATATGTATAAGCCGAAACCTGTAAACCTTGCCTTAATAAGTTGCTCATTTATTACATGCACCTGCCTGAGTAAAGCGAATGTCCAGAATATTTATTGCCAAAACAGCCGACAGGTTATAATTAACTTGCCAAAAGGGCCTGAACAGCGAAACCAAAACCTATTCTAATATGACCGCCTTAAATATAAAAGAAACTCCAACGTGCAATGAAGTTTCCACTTTGCAGGGACAGCATTATGAATAAAATAAAAAATACTGTGCTGATCGTAGACGATACGCCAACTAATATTCAATTGTTAAACGGTATGCTCAGTGAACACTTTAAAGTGAAAGTAGCGACCAATGGAGAGAAAGCGCTTAAAATTGCCCGCGCGGAGCCACAACCCGACATTATTCTGCTGGATATTATGATGCCTGAAATGGATGGTTATGAAGTCTGTAAACAATTAAAGTCATCTTCTTTTACTAATGCAATACCGGTCATTTTCATTTCTGCAAAAAGTACTGTTGAAGATGAGAAACTGGGGTTTACTTTAGGCGCAGTCGATTATATTACCAAGCCATTCAACCCCGATATTGTTAAAACGCGGGTTAAAACACAACTTGCAATATACACTCAGCAACAAAAACTGCATGATGAAAATAAGCTGCTAAAACAACGTATAAGCGGTGATTTCTGCGATTATCTGGAAGCAGAGTTAATCACTATTTTGCAGTTAGGCGAGAAGGATGATGTTGAATTTAAATCAACCCTGCGCTGGAACTTACACACCGATAAAGCCGATAAAAAAATCGAAAATGCCTGCCTTAAAACTGTCGCCGCCTTTCTCAACAGTGGTAGAGGTATGTTATTGGTAGGTGTTGACGATGACGGAAAAGTTTTGGGCTTGCAACAAGACCGGTTTGCAAATGAAGACAAGCTTCTTTTGCACTGGAATAGTTTATTAAAAGCACATTTAGGTGTGGAATTTATGCACTATACCCGTTCACAAGTGAGTACTGTTAATGAACAACGCTTGCTATTCGTACAGTGTTTACGTGCCTCTAAGCCGGTATTTTTTCGGCGTGATAATGACGAAGTGTTTTATGTGCGTACTGGCAATGGAACGCAACAGCTGAAGCTTAGTGAAGTTCTTGCTTATCTTGATCAAAATTAAGCAGATAGCATCGCAAAAATAATGTAAGGCGAGGTACTCACAGGAGTGAAAGAGCTTTAGCTGTTTCCGAAACAGCAATATCTAAAGCTATTGCACTCCTGCAAAAGTGTAAACAGCCAAATGAAAGACGCCAAAACGTCGGGACTGTGACAGTATTCAACAAAACACGATTTTATATTATTAAGCTATTTTTTTATTATGGACAGCCTCCTAGAGTAAATAACACTTAAATCCTGCAAGCCATAGATCCAATAAACAATAAATATCTATATTAAACAATGGTATAATAGAGTTTTCTTGGTTTTATGATCTCATTTTTTTCATGAAGTCCTCAAAAGCATCAAAAACCTCATCTCGTGTCCGAAATCGTGCACGCTCAGTCAAAATATCCTCCACTGCACATGGGTTGACAAGCCAGGCCGGACTTATTCCAGTCGTGAAATATTTGGACCGAACAGGGTTTGAAAAAACGGTGGAACGAAGTGTTAGGCACTCGCGAGGGGATAATGCAGATTATCATTTGTCTGATGCGGTTCTCTTA
>CAYZUM010000146.1:0-7275 GCA_964481455.1 uncultured Methylomonas sp.
TATCCAGCCCAGTGTCTTGTTCTACATCGAGTAAGTCTGTTACTTCTGTTTCTGGTAGGTGATGCCAATGTTTTTTTAGAATATTTGCCATTATTAATCCATCATTGTTTTGTCTATATATATATAGGCTTTCAGGTCAATAACTTCTATATACCTGATTGATATAGGGCGTGCTTATTGATTTAAAGTGGACGTTTAATTTCTGAAAGTCTATAGCTAATAACTTTATGATTGAATTTTTTTATTTCCACCTTCCAGCAACAAAACTCAAAGCTTCCTGAACATTCAGGTCGCGCGTCCCGCCACCTGTACGCACATAAAATTTCGGTGTATTTGATTGGGTTAAAAATACCGGCCTGTTAGCAGGGGAAACAATCAGGCGACAGACCTCTTTGTTGTCAATAACGTGGAATAAAACATGCACAAAAGAACACAGGTCAGCTCCCAGATTTGTTGAAATAGCCGTCATCACCCGCTGATCAAACCCGTCCTGGTCGGGCTTTTTTAATGTTTGATAATCTTTTTCAAGACCCAGAATTTCGCCGTTGTCAGCCACACCTATCAGTAAGGTGCCGCCTATAGAACTGTTTAAAAAACCAGCCAGTGTCTTTAGGATGACATACTCAAGAGTCTTATTAACACGCGACTCCACTAAATCCCAACGTATCGACGACTTAAATTCCAGATAAGGACCTTCTCCCTGCCTGATGATTGAAGCTAAATCCTTACCCAGTTCGGTGTTTAAATAGTCTATTTTGATTAATCTTTTATGCATAAATTTAGACAAAAACTGGAACAATAGGCCAAGTATCGCGCCGATTTCTGCATAATAAACAAGTAATAAAAAATCATCTTCAGAGCTTTCCCCCGTAAAAATATCATTAACCAAGTTAAACACGTATTCGATAGACGACAGAGGATCCTCGCCTAACTTACGTACAGTAATATAGTCATAACTGGGAGCCAGAACAAAAATACCCACAAACGAACCCACTAAGGCCGCCAGAATATAAAGCTTCAGTTGTTGATTCCAGATAGACAATACGAGTAAGAAAAATCTTTTCATTTTTATTAACCAGCTCTCTTGGCTTTAACCCGAAATTTAAAATAATTGATTATTCTCTTAGCAGGTGATGCGAAGAGGCTAGTCAGTTTACGCTGCGATAGTTGAAATTTTCTGGTGTAGAGACCACTTAAAACGGGACAGGCCTCTTGTAAAGCAAGTAGGGTGGGCAGTTTTTTTGCCCACCTTCAAGGTTAAGGAATGTGAATTTTATAACGCGTGCATTTAACTTGTCTTTTTGTCCGTATTATTTGTTGCGGAAACCGTTCCGTAGCTAGCGATGCGCCTGTGTCCACGCCTCGAATACAAACAAAAACCCTGCGTCAAATGCACACGATATTTTATTCCCATTCCTAAGCAACGGTGGGCAGAAAAGATTGCCCACCCTACACGTTATAAACTGCCCCATCTTAGGTCACTCGCAACACACACCCACCCATCTTGCTAGTCTTTTTGTTCGTCTTCTTTTTGATAGAAACAGTTTCGTAGCCAGCTATGCGCCTATTTCTACATCTTGAAAACAAACAAAAATCCTGCGCAATATGGGTAGTTTATTTATTGCGTGTTACCTTAAATGGGTAGCCTAAATTAGTTATCGAGACCTGCTACTCATTTAGCGCGGGACAATTTATATATCCTCTTATCGGCAGGCTAAAGGCGTACTTTATATTTAATACTTGTCCCGTCTTAGGTTCGTAGCCTCATGTCCAAAGTATTTTTTACTAAAAACAAATCCACTAACCGATCCCCAAATCAGCAAATATGCGTTAAAAAATATCGTTAACAGTGTTGTATCATGGACTCCTCTTAGTAAATCGTATATCTCATCTAAAATCAGAATGCCAATAAATGAACAAATAACCCAGCGTAATTTATGTTGCATATCTACGCGAAATATCCATGCTAGAAACATAAACCCGGCAAAGAAATGATAGAAGTTGTTTAGTATTGCTTCTATGGTAAAAGAGTCGAGTTTAACCGCTTGATCAGCAAAATAGTAAATTAACAAGCCAGTACAAATGACAAACCAAAATAAACGCATAATGAATTATTAAATTAGATGAAAAAATGGCACCTTTCATATCTCTCTAAAAGTAGTTTACACTTTTGAATATCTATCAATAATGAAAGACGAAGACAGGGTGCATTCTATGTACCCTCATTAAAAAGTCACAACAAGGAAATGAAGGATGCCCAATTTTTACAGGTTTATCAAGCAAATATTTTTTGTGCCTCTACCTGTTGCTCCAGTTCAGTCACTAACTCTCCCGGTAGTTGTAAGCGAGCAGCTAACATACCCATATAGTTCTTTTCAGCGGGCGTATCTACTGTAATCGCCAATAATGACGCAATATAGATTTCCGATGCAATCTCAATCGTACTGGCACTGTTTATAATGGCATCAATATCGACAGACTGCCCCATCTCTTTAACCAGTAGTGCCTGATTTTCTGAATCTAATTCCAGAGTCTGAATTCTTTGAAAAATAATCTGACTCTCTTCGGCATCAAGAATTCCATCTGCACGTGCAGCAGCTATCATGGCACGCAATAGAATTATCTCCAAGGAGTCTTCGTTAGCTGAATGCGCACTTTCATCAGGCATAAAAGCCGAATTGGCAGGTACGGCAATAAGATCAGGTGTACTATCATCTGCTAAATTAGCCGAGCCAGGTGTATCACTACTTTTGTTATAGCGTTGATAGGCAGTATAAGCAAGCGTAGCAACTGCGGCTGCACCCCCTAGTTTGAGAGCACTCTTCCCCATCTTGCGTCCAGACTTGCTAGTCAGTGCCTTACTCGCGACCCCACTTGCCAGGCCACCCGCAAAGCCACTGGCTGCACTGCTGCTGAGTAATTTCCCAAGAAGTTTGTTTATATCCGCCATAAGTATTTCCTGTATAGTTAAAAGTTTTGTTTGATAAATTATAATGGAGCGATGATTCAATTGATCCTAAAAAAACGGTTGAACGCTTGCTATGGAATGAGAATCACATAACGTGTGCATTCTGACTTGTCTTTTTGCTCGCCTTCTGTGTTGTGGAAACCGTTACGTCGCCAGCTATGCGCCTGTTACCGCGCCTTGAAGGCAAGCAAAAAGACTGCGCCATCATTGCACAACTTATTCAATTCCCATTCCTATGTAGCTATATTATTGAATAATATTAACTTTCAATTACTTTTCATTCTCACCGAAAGGGTGAAGTAAACCCGCATTACGGTTTTGTGAATAAAGATGGACGCGAAACCCGTACTCAACCGATTTTTCTAGGTTGATGGTTTGCAATGTTTTATAGATATTTTTCAAAATGTGACGAAAATTCAATAATTTCAATAAGCAATACCACGAGCCATGTAAAAATAGCGATGCCTGTCGCTGCCGCAGAAATATCTTTAATAACCCCTATTTTGTCATCGAAATCAGTTTTCATAAAATCACACACCGCCTCAATAGCGGTATTGAAACGTACCGCCGCAAGCATACCTCCCGTGGCAAGCACCACTAGCGAAGCATCTATCCAGGCGTTAAAAATCAGTACTGGCACCAAAACAATCAAAGACAGAATCATTTTGTAGAGCACACTGAAATCATTTACGACCGCAAAACGCAGCCTCGAAAGAATAACAGCAACTTTACGCAGTGGATGATAACCACTCTCCCCCGTTCCTAAAACTTTGTTTTTCATAATTCCCCTCCTGATTTTAAAAAAAATTGAGCGATTCCTGAACCTATCAGTGATACTAGAATGCCAGCAATCATATCACTTGGAAAATGTACCTGCAGATATAATCTCGATACCGCCATGCTAAAGGTAAATTGTGCATCACCAGTCATAACATGTTTACAAAACTGAATATCTGAGTTGTGTGAGCACTCGGAAATGCAGGGTCAGGCGGTAGTTCAACGGTTGCGGTGAAATAACCAGGCCGCTTACGTTTCACTGAAAACTTGATTAAATAGGTCGTGACAGTTGCTCCTATCAAACCGGCTGCAAATATGACAGCCTGTAAATGATACCCGTATGACACTAATCCTATCGTTATTGCAACGGATGCTGGCAATAGAACCCAAAGAGACCCCAGCCATGTTAAAGCGGAAAAAAATTGATCCAGCGTTTTATTTTGTGCTACCTGAAACCAGCTGAGTATGGTTTTATCCAGATTTTCCCATTGACCCTTACCAACAGAGACAGCCAGGTAAGTCAAAAGCATGCCCCCCACCATCAAGGTTATTAAAAATAAAGTTGTAGACATCATTTTAGTTGCTCTCTAATTAGACAACAAGAATGTGACTATGCATCTTGTTGTTATAAACCCACCCTATCACTGCCCTCCTAAGATAGTGACAAGGTGGATTTTTTTATGTTCAACTCACTCCGGCCCTATAAAAAGAGTCGTATGAGTTAATCTGTCTGGCATTTACTGATTACCAATTCAGGACAACAAAGCGCTGAAAGTCATTGTTTTTCACAAGTAATATCATGCTTTTCTTGGCTCGACTCTTTTTAATTTCCCGTTTAAAATCTGCTGCATTTTTTACCCGTTTTCGATTTGCCTGCAAGATCACAGTTCCCACCTTAATGCCAGCCTTCGCGCCAATCGAGTCGGGCTTAACATGCGATACAATGACACCTCTTCCTGCTTTTACATTATATTGTTGAGCAAGTTGTGAGGTAATTGATTGTACGGTCAGACCAATTTCATTAGAACTTTGGTCAGAACTATCCGCTAGCTGAGAACCCTGAGCTTGATTGCCTATGGTTACGGTTAAATTCTTGCGTTTGCCATGACGCAATACAACAATTTTCTCTTTGCTGCCAGGTGCTGTTAATGAAACACTGTTTCTAAATTGTCCGATATTATTAACTTTCTTGCCCTGGTATAGAATAATCACATCCCCTTGCTTCATACCTGCTTGTTGTGCAGGTGAATTATCAGAGACCTGAGATACCAGAATACCTTGTCCTTGCTCCACACCAAAGGAATCAGCTAGTTCACTGGTTAAAGGCTGAATGACAACACCTAAGCGACCTCGAACAACCTCACCTGTATCAATTAATTGATTGCCAATATTTTTAGCCAGATTAATAGGAATAGCAAAGCCTATCCCCATGAAACCACCACTACGACTAAATATTGCTGTGTTCATACCGATCACTTTGCCATCCAGATTAACTAAAGGCCCACCTGAATTGCCTGGGTTTATGGCTGCATCAGTCTGTATAAAATTTTCGTAATCGTTGATGCCTATACTACTACGGCCTTTAGCACTGACTACGCCAACGGTTAATGTATGACTTAAACCAAAAGGGTTGCCGATGGCAACCACCCATTCACCGACTTCCAGACTATAAGAATCACCTATCTTGAGTGCAGCATAATCATCTGTTTTAATCTCTAGAATAGCCACATCAGACTTGGGATCGGTGCCTTTTATTGTGGCGATATATTCTTTACCATTCTGAAATTTAACGGTAATTTTATCGGCAGATTCTACTACATGATTATTCGTCATGATATAGGTTTTATCAGATAATAACCCTCCCTCTACTTTAAACACAAACCCCGAACCCTGTCCTACTCTTTTTTGTGGTGGTCGGGCACCTTGTTGCCCAGGCTGGCGTGGGGAACCTCGAAACTGGTCACCAAAAAAACGTCTAAAAGTATCATCATTAGGCCCAAAGGGTGACGAAAACGGCTGCATTTTGGGTTGTGCCTGAGAGCTTTCAACCTGAATAAAAACAACTGAAGGTGATACTTGTCGTGCAACAGAGGCAAATGCTTTACTGGTATTACGCAGATTTTCAATGCCTTCGTCCTGAGCATAAACAGGCAAGGTAAAAAACCAGAGTAATAATATATAACGTATAGTTACGGTCATTTTCATTTTGAATTAATTTTTTTTAAATAATACACATCAAAGGTCTCAATTGTGGTGATCTAAAAACAGAGAGATTACCGATGGTTTCTCAGCCGAAACCATTATAGAGCCTATAATGCACTTGTTATCGCATCATGCAAGAAAACTTGTGGCTGTCACATAGCGAGGTAACTTGCAACAAATACCATCCTGATCTATTGGCTTTTTTGTTCGTCTTCTACGTTGTAATAACCGTTGCGTAGCCTTCTATGCAGCGGTTATTACGTCTTGAATACGAATAAAATCCTTGCGCCAGTTGCCCACCTTTTGCGAGTCCATCCCTTAGTTTAGTGCTGCTTCAAGCTCCTTAAGGGTATTAACAAACTGGATATTCGTTACTTTTTTATTATCTAGTGTCACTATCTTAATCGCTTCTTTTTTTGCATCATACCTAAACTTTTCGGCAAATTCCTCTTCATAGATAAGAATGACAGCAGAAGGCCTTTGTTGTAACTCTGGAATAATAAAAGCATTTCTAATAAAAATAGGAGCCGTACTAATATCAGCCACATAGTAAGCTGACTTTCGCTTAAGATAGCCGATTCTTTTGCCACTCATAAACTCTCTCATTCTATGAGCTGACTCCTGAGTAAAGGTAAATATAAGCGTTCTGGTATCCGCACTAAAATTATGCACTCTTCCAAATTGATCGGGAAGTGCAAAATCTATTGTAGAACCAATAATAAATTCATCAGGTATCGAAACCGAATATTTACTGGAATCGTAACTATCTGTAGAGTTTAGTATGTAAAAGGTGACTGTTGAAATGACAATCAAAATCAATAACACTAAACTAATTTTTTTAAACATAATATTTCCTTCCGGGAGAATAAATCATTTTCTTTTTAAGCACGTTATATTGCTCCCACTTCAAGCAAGGTGTGCAAGGCGATTATTTTTCCTAAGTGTACAGTCATTACTTTACGCGTATTGAGCAGTAATAAAAGTCGAATATCATTGAGTGCTTATTCTGTTTTTTCGATCTTTCAGGCATATAAAACCCGGAAACTGGGTTTTATATCAACAATATTTCGTTGCTTAAGGGTGAGGAGTTAATAATATACGTAAGTTTGACACAGGATTTTTGTTCGTTTTCAAAGCCAGCACGCCTGAGTTTCTGGCCAAGGCGTAGAAATAGGCGCATAGCTCACTACGAAACGGTTACTACAGCGTAGAAGACGGACAAAAAGACCCGCAATCTTGGATGATTATGTCTCACCGTTCGCTCATTTTGAGCGCCAGCTTCTCAGATAGCTCATGGTAAATGGTTTGCGAGAAGCCGAGTAGCATTA
>CAYZUM010000147.1:0-7227 GCA_964481455.1 uncultured Methylomonas sp.
AGACGGGCAAAAAAACAAGCAAGGTGGGTGGGTTATTTGTTGCGAGTTACCTAAGTAGCTTTAAAATTGATCAATGCTTGCAGCTTTTCTTTAGCGGCACCTGAAGCAATAACCTCTTGAGCCTTGGTAATACCTAATGCCATAGAGTCCACTAAATCTGCTGCATAAATAGCTGCGCCGGCATTTAAGACGACAATATCTCGTGCTGGGCCTAGTTGATTATCTAAAACAGAGTTCACTACGGCAAGGCTATGCTCGACATCCCGTACCGCTAAATCAGCTAACTCAGCACGTTGTAAACCAAATTTCTCAGGGTTAGTCGTATACGTTGTTATTTCACCTCGGTATAATTCAGCAACTGAGGTATTACTGGCAATACTAATTTCGTCTAAGCCGTCATCGGCACAGACAATCAACACGTGCTCACTACCCAGTGCTTTTAGTACATGTGCTAAAGGCTCCACCCAGTGCTTATCAAATACACCCATCAACTGATTAGGTGCACCCGCCGGGTTTGCCAGTGGCCCCAGTAAATTAAACAGGGTACGTACTCCCATTTCTTTGCGGGGTGCAGCGACATGTTTCATTGCGCCATGATGTTTTTGCGCAAATAAAAAGCCTACCCCAATGGTATTCACGGCCTGTGCAACTTGATTAGCAGATAAATTTAAATTGACGCCCGCGGCGTCCAGTACATCAGCACTGCCAGAGCGACTGGAGACTGAGCGATTACCATGTTTGGCGACCGTACCTCCTGCTGCTGCGACCACAAAGGCACAAGTCGTTGAGATATTAAAGGTATTTGCTCCATCGCCACCAGTACCACAGGTATCAATAATATGTTCGCCTTGTATATCAACTTTTGTAGCCAGTGAGCGCATGACCTCGGCAGCAGCAACAATTTCTTCTATTGTCTCTCCTTTACAGCGCAAGGCAATTAAAAAACCGGCTATTTGCGCAGGTGTCGCTTCACCGCTCATGATAATGCGCATCACATCACGCATTTGCTGGCGGCTTAAATCTTTTTTATCCAGTACTGTCTGAATAGCTGTTTGTATATTCATTTTATTTGTCAGAGTACGCTTAATGCACTAAATTATTGCTGAGTCGACAGGCATCTTTAATTTATCGGTTTACACGTAAGGTAACTCGCAACACACACCCATCTTGCTTGTCTTTTTGTCCGCCTTCTGCGTTATAGAAATAGTTACGTAGCCAGCTATGCGCCTATTTCTATGCTTTGAAGACGAACAAGAATCCTGCGCAATATGGGTAGTTTATTTATTGCGAGTTACCTAAGTAGTCGACCCAAATTATCCTAACATTTCATTAAATCCATAAAATGGCTCCATATTTGTTTTTTTCATGACCCACAGCTTAAACCACGGAATATGTGGAGTGTAAAAAATGACCATTTTAGAGCTGTCATTCAAAAATATAGAAATGTTAGAATAATTATGGTTACTTACTTATACAGGAGTGCAACAGCGTTAGTTCTTGCTGTGCACAGAAAAAGCTAACGCTTTTTGACGCCTGTGGGATATTCAGGGTTGAAGCGTGTAAGGCAACTCGCAACACCCACCTTGCTTATCTTTTTGTCCGTCTTCTTTTTGTATAGAAATAGATACGTAGTCTGCTATGTGCCTATTTCTACGCCCCCGTATCAAGTCCGGGGAAAGCGTTGAAGACAAACAAAAATCCTGCGCAATATGGGGTGCTATTGATTGCACGTTGCCTAACGACTTTCAGGTCAATATAAAAGACGCCAAATCATAACTATATTTTCAAGAAATTACGCAACATATCATGTCCATGCTCCGTCAGAATGGATTCAGGGTGAAACTGTACGCCTTCAATGTCGAGTTCCTTATGACGCACACCCATAATTGCATCAATATTACCCTGTTCATCCTGAGTCCATGCCGTGATTTCAAGACAACCTGGCAAGCTACCCTGATCAATCACCAAAGAATGGTAGCGAGTGGCCGTAAACGGGTTATTTAAGCCTTTAAATACTCCTGTATCGTGATGATAAACTGGTGAAACTTTACCATGCATAATTTTCCTTGCATGCACAATTTCACCGCCAAAAGCGGTGCCGATACTTTGGTGCCCAAGGCACACGCCAAGGATAGGTAGCTTCCTGGCAAAGTGTAAGATAGTTTCGACTGAAATACCGGCTTCTTTAGGGGTGCACGGGCCTGGAGAGATAACAATTTTATCAGGATTTAAGGCCTGAATTTCTCCAACAGTAACTTCATCATTCCGTACGACAGTGACATCTGCCCCTAATTCGCCGAAGTATTGCACTAAATTATAGGTAAAGGAATCATAATTATCGACCATTATTACTTTATTATGACTCATGAGCATCCTCCGTTTAATCCAGCTTCTGCCATCGTGACAGCGCGGAAAATTGCCCGGCCTTTATTCATGGTTTCATCCCATTCATTTCTAGGGACAGAATCGTAAACAATTCCGGCTCCTGCTTGTATATGTAAAATTTTATCCTTGATCACAGCAGTCCGAATTGCAATCGCAGTATCAAGATTCCCGGACCAGGAAATATAGCCTACCGCCCCCGAATAAACACCACGTTTAACGGGTTCAAATTCATCAATAATTTCCATTGCACGAATTTTAGGCGCGCCGCTAACCGTTCCGGCCGGGAAAGTGGCCGATAGAACATCAAAGGCATTTTTGCCTGCCTGTAATTCGCCAGTCACATTCGACACAATATGCATGACATGCGAATACCGTTCAATAATCATTTTATCGGTTAATTCAACGGTTCCAATTTTAGCAACACGCCCCGCATCATTACGGCCTAAATCAATTAGCATTAAGTGTTCTGCAAGCTCTTTGGGGTCCGCTAATAACTCCTCTTCCAATGCATTATCTTCCGCAGGCGTGTTGCCCCGCGGGCGTGTACCAGCAATCGGCCTGACAGTCACAATATTATCTTCCAGGCGCACAAGAATCTCAGGCGACGAACCAACGATATGAAAATTTTCCAGATTGAGATAATACATATACGGAGAAGGGTTTAAACAACGCAATGCGCGATATAAATCCATGGGCTCAGCTGCAAAAGGAATCGATAAGCGTTGTGACAGCACCACTTGCATAATATCACCGGCAACTATATATTCCTTTGCTTTTAAAACAGCTTCTTCAAATCCTTGCTGAGTAAAACCAGAGACAAAATCGGCTTCATCAACGTGTCTGGGCGTATGCTTTTTACGAGTTTGAACATTTACTGCATGTAATTTGATAACCAACTCATCCAGACGAGCTTGTGCTTTATCATAAGCACCTGCCTGTTCTGGATTTGCATGCGTTAAGAGCAACATTTTCCCTGATAAATTGTCGAAAACCAATATTTCTTCGGATACCATTAATAAAATATCCGGGCTCTCTAATGGGTCAGCTTTACCAGTTGATTTTAATCGTGGTTCAATATAGCCAATCGTTTCATAGCCAAAATACCCAACCAGCCCCCCATTAAATCGCGGCAGGTCTTCAATATCTGGTACCTTGAAGCGCGCTTTAAACTCCTCTATCCAGACTAGCGGATTATCGTGATGCAAGGTTTCAACATTAACCCCTGATTCTTCAATACGAATTTCATTGGCAAATATTTTAATGACCGTTTGACAGGGTAAGCCAATAATTGAATAACGCCCCCACTGCTCACCACCATGCACCGATTCAAAAAGGTAAGAATAAGCTCCATCCGCTAATTTAAGATAGGCGCTCAATGGCGTCTCTAAATCAGCCAGCACTTCTCGTGCGATAGGAATACGGTTGTAGCCTTGTGCGGCATACTGTTTAAATTGTTCTGGTGTCATGGTGTATGTTTAATGGTTGTGACACGGTGGCTTTAAGCATAAAGCCTTACCTAGATATAAAGCGATTAACAACGGTGAAAATGTTCTATTTTAAACGAATGCTGCTGTTTTTAATAATGTTATTGAATTATATTGACCAGCTTTAAGGTGTTGAGTGAAAGGTATCTTTGTGATACTGAGGGTTTTGCGTCTACGTACAGGCTATAGAGCTTGATTTATCAAGGTTTTGAGAGCTTGAAGACACTCATTTCCCAGTATTTATTAAAGGCACTAATAGAGCCTTGCCAACCTTTTGATTGCAATTTTCTGGCAATAAAGCTGTTTAATAAGCTATGACCGACAAAAAGAACAGTCTCATTTTTCTGTGCTTTACACAGTAATATATCAGCTGCCTTATTCGCTCTCTGCTTTGCAGCAGCAAAAGATTCACACTGGTTACTATAGCCCATAAACCAAAATATTCTAAAAATAATCGCCCATCGCTCTGGGGGTAATTTAGGGAATCTTTGTCGGGATGCGTTCGTGGGGTAGGGGGAGTTCAAACTCTCTGAATATTGCATCAACACAATTAATCTCTTTAACGCCCAATACTTTAGCTGACTCAAGTGAGCGAAGTAAATCACTGCAGACAGTATATTTACAGTGCTGTATCATTGTAACGGTGTCATTTCCCAGCTTATGTTGAGTATCCAGTGCTGCTAAGGAATGGGAATCAAATAACGTGTGCATTCTGACGTGTCTTTTTGTTCGCCTTCTGCGCTGCGGAAACAGTTACGTAGCTAGCTATGCGCCTATTTCTACTAATGGAAGACAAACAAAAATCCTGCGCAATATGGGTAGTTTATTTATTGCGTATTACCTAAGAAGTCGTACCCGTTAGGTCAAAATGCTATCCAGAGCGCATAGATTGGCAAACCAGACCGAAATAATTTGTAGTCTTTCCACGGGGCAATATCAGCATTGAAGTATCGGATATTTTGTAGAAGCGGCTTCAGCCACGAAATCAAAAAAGCCTGTTTTATTTCGCGGCTGAAGCCGCTCCTACGATGATTTCAAGCTCTTTGCTTCTTCGAGCAGGCTTTGCATTTTTTCTAAACCCATTTCCCGCGCCAATTGCATATTATTCTCTGGAATACTTTCGGGGTCTTTATGACGCGCTAAAGCCTGCTCTATCCTCTGCTCTCGAATGAGATGCAATATAGGGTAGGGGGATCGGTTGGTGTAGTTGGCAGGGTCATCTTCATCACTGTCTGCAAAACAATAATCAGGGTGAAAGCTTGCTAATTGATACACACCTTCATACCCCTGTTCAATCATTAAGTCATTGGCGACTTCGATCACATCCAGAAAATCATCAAAATGCTGTAGTGCATTTTCATAGATCAGTAAGGTCGTTTCTAATTCATTTTGCTTATCTAGCCTTTCTGCTTCGGCCATTAAGTCTTCTAGGCAACATTCTAATGACTGCGCATCACTGACTTGAAAGCGGATTTTTTCTTGCTCAAAGACAGGTTGGGCAAAAGGGCAAAAATTTAATCCGATAACAACTTTCTCTACCCAGAGCTTTGTTTGTGCAATGATTTTTTCTCTTTGATCTAGCATCAATTCTACTTAGGAATCTGAATTTTATAACTTGCACATTTGACTTGTCTTTTTATCCGTCTTCTTTGTTGCGGAAACAGTTGCGTAGCCAGATATGCGCCTATTTACGCGCCTCGAAGACGAACAAAAATCCTGCGTAATGCACACGTTATTTCATTCCCATTCCTTACAATTTAATATCCAGACCTTCTTCTAATAATTCTAGATCCTCTTCATCAAACGAGTCATCCAGGTCCGGCAATAACAAATTCTCTGCAGTATTTGCGCCTTCAGCAATCTGGTAATCACGCCATTGTAGATAAGACGCGCGCATAAAGATGTAGGGGTCAACGGCCGCCTCATCGATAAATTGCAAAGACTGCTCAGCATTAGAGCGGGTATTTAAAATATCAATTACTTGTATTGGCCAAATCAAATAACTGACCGGACTAGAAGCTGCATCCGCTATTCCACCCGGAATACCGCGATAAGACGAGGGCCCTAATAAAGGTAAAACCAAGTACTCTCCACGAGGAACTCCCCAGACAGCCAAAGTCTGGGCAAAATCTTCTTCGTGGTACTCTATTTCTGCATAACGAGCGACGTCTATCAAACCACCAAAGCCCAACAATGTATTGATCACAAAACGCTCAAAATCATCACCTGCTGGCTTTGACTTACCTTGCAAAGCATCATTAATCACCGTGCGTGGTTCTTTTAAATTTGTAAAAACGTTGGCTACCGACACCTGTAGTACATTAGGTAAAACCCAATGGTATACCGTTACCAGAGGGGAAGACACATAAGTATCAAAACCATCATTGAAGCGGTACATGCGCCGATTAAATCCTTCATGTGGATCATCAGTATTTACCCCGTTTTCCTTCCCTGCACTAGCACATGCTACTAGTAAAAAAAATCCAGTAATCACAAAAAGTCGAGAAAATAAGCGAATAATCACATTAATAATGAATTATCTTTAATTAGAAAATTGTTCAATTTTAGCAGAAAGTTCAGCTAATAACCCGTCAAAACCCGATTTATCCAGAACGGCTTTGTATTCAGAGCGCTTTAGAGCCAAGTCACTCACGCCATTACTGATTATATTAATAATACGCCAGTCATCGCCTGTTTTTTTCAATAAATAGTCCATACTGACATCTTTTTCATCAGGTAAAATCAGAAAGGTATGTACATATATTTGCCCTGGCGATAATTGTTTGACTGACTCTACTTTAAAACTTTCGCCCGAATAACTATTAAAGTAATGTGCATAAGAAGCAATACTCAAAGTGCTAAACTTTCGAATCAATTCTTTTTTCTGTTCAATTGTCAGTTTTTTCCATTCTTTACTAACCACTATCCGAGTGATTTTAGTCAAATTATGGGATTTTAAAACAACAGGTTTTAACTGCTCAAAACGTTGTTCAAACGTTAACCTGCCTCCCTGTTGCATCACATTTAACAACTCAGCCTGAAAAGCTTGTACTACTTGACTTGCACTTTCTGTTTCATCACCTTCGGCCAGCACAAGCGAAGTCACACAAAACAAAAAAATAATCGTTATTACCCGTCTCACTGACTCAATCATGTTTATCCTTTCTGATAAATTCGACCTTTCCAGCGCGAACGCTCGCCACGCCAATAGCGTATCGCTGAAGTCCAGGTCATTAATAAATAAAATCCAGCGATCACTGGCATAAAGACAGCCCATACTTTATTGAGCGTATAAAAGCGCTCAGGAATGGGAATCAAATAACGTGTGCATTCTGACGTGTCTTTTTGTTCGCCTTCT
>CAYZUM010000148.1:0-7182 GCA_964481455.1 uncultured Methylomonas sp.
TATCAGGGACTAAAAATCATCACTTCGCTAAGCTCCGTTTCCCTGATTTTTAGCGTAAGAATGACGGTATTATTCCCTTATTAGACAGTATTATTAACAATGCATGTTATAATTTTTCTTATTTTACAGTCCTGATTCCATAGTATATGTTTCCAAAATTACAGTATAAATTTTTGAAAAATCTAAAATTAGTTTTATTAATCGTTCTAGCATTGCCATTGACGCTACTCTATGCGGAAAGTGAAATTTTGATTCCTGCTCCACCTCGTGTGGCAGCAAGTAGTTATATTTTACAAGATTTTGATAGTGGTCGAATTCTGGCTGAACAAGATGCTGATGTTGTTTTACCTCCGGCCAGTTTAACTAAAATCATGACGGTGTATATTGCATTTCGTGAATTAAGTAATAGCCGCTTAAGCCTTGATGAGATGGTCACTGTTAGTGAGAAAGCATGGCGCACACCTGGCTCTAAAATGTTTATTGAAGTAAATAAGCAGGTTAGAGTTGAGGACTTGTTAAAAGGTATTATTATTCAGTCGGGAAATGATGCCAGTGTCGCTTTGGCTGAGCACATTGCAGGGAATGAACAGACTTTTGCGCAACTTATGAATCAGCATGCACAACGTCTAGGGATGAGTAGTACGCACTATATGAATGCAACAGGTTTACCTGTCCCTGATCAGCATTACACCACAGCAAGAGATTTAGCTGTATTGACACGAGCGCTTATAAGTGAGTTTCCAGATTACTATCGTTGGGATTCGATAAAGGAATTTACTTATAACAATATTACGCAAAAGAATCGTAATACTTTATTATGGCGTGATGAATCAGTGGATGGTGTGAAAACAGGGCATACTGAAGAAGCAGGTTATTGTTTGGTCGCTTCTGCCAAGCGCGATCAAATGCGTTTAATATCCGTTGTTTTAGGGACTAACAGTAAAAGTGCCCGCGCTAATGAAAGTCAGACTTTGTTGAATTACGGTTTCCGTTTTTTTGAAACACATAAACTATATGATGCAAATACTGAGTTAACCACAGCCAGAGTATGGAAGGGAGCTAGTGATACAGTAAGTTTAGGTTTAGCTGATGATCTGTATGTCACAATATCTAGGCGGCATTATAAGGAGATGAAAGCGGTTACCAATGTTGATGTAAAGATTTTGGCACCTATTAAGCCTGGTGATCAGTTAGGGGCTGTAAAAGTGACTTTGCGAGATAAAGAAGTGATCTCTAAGCCCTTAGTTGCTCTCAAGGCAATCGAAAAAGGCAGCTTTTTACAACGCGCTTATGACTCAGCCTTAATGCAAATACAATAAAGCTATGCAAGATAGGCATATTTATTTAAATGGTGAGTATATACCTTTGTCAGAGGCAAAGATTTCGGTATTAGATCGGGGCTTTTTGTTTGGTGATGGAGTTTATGAGGTTATCCCAGCTTATTCAGGGAAGCTCTTTTGCATGGATGCACATATAAAACGATTAAGAAATAGCCTAAGAGCAATACGCCTAAAGATACCTTTTAGCACAGAACAGTGGCTGGAAATTTTACAGCCACTATTAGTCGAGGGTGAAGCACAATATATTTATTTGCAAATAACGAGAGGTGTTGTTAATACAAGAGATCATGCCTTTCCAGAGCAATGTGTACCAACAATTTTTGCGATGTGTTCGGCTATAGTACCTTATTTATACGATCAGGGTGTAAAAGCAATCACGCTGGATGATACACGCTGGGCTCTATGTCATGTGAAAGCCACCACTTTATTAGGGAATATTTTATTAAGACAGCAAGCTGTTGACGAAGGCTGTGCAGAAGCCATTCTTATTAAAGAAGGCTATGCAACGGAAGGTGCGGCAAGTAATATTTTTGCTCTGATAGATGATGTCTTAATAACCCCGCCGAATAGTAATGACATATTGCCAGGTATAACCCGAGATGTCATTCTTGAGTTAGCGAAAAAAAATGCTATAAATTTTCGTGTTGATGTTATTTCTTTGGCGGACTTGCAATCAGCTAGCGAAATCTGGTTAACGAGTTCTACTCGTGAAATTTTACCTGTCACTAGTTTAGATAAAAAGCCAGTGGGGACTGGGCATATTGGACCGGTGTGGGAAAAAATCCAGGTGTTATTTCAGCAATATAAACAAACAATATCATGACAGAGCTAGAACATGAATCGCCCTTTGAGTTTCCCTGCCAATTTCCTATTAAGGCAATGGGAAAGAATATTGCTGGCCTAAATGCAGTTGTCGTGGAAATTATTAATCAGCATGTGGATAACTTAAGTGATAATGCGGTTAGGACGCGCACTAGTAAAGGGGCTAAATTTATTTCTATTACTGTAGAAATTGAAGCGCAAAGTAAGGCACAGCTTAATGCCATTTACACCGATTTAAATGCCTGTCCAAATATAGTAATGACTCTGTAAGGTAACGCGCAATCAATAACCTACCCATATTGTGCAGGATTTTTGTTTGTCTTCCATGAGTAGAAATAGGCGCATAGCTGGCGACGAAACTTTTTCTACAACGCTGAAGACGAACAAAAAGACTAGCAAGATGGGGGTATTTGCTGCGAGTTACCTAAGAGGTTTAGCTTTTTTTATTGCATCGCAATAACAAAACCTTATTCGACAGGGTGATCGGGTTGAGTCAATTCGAATCAGCAAAACAAATGGATCAAAAAAAATCTATTGGAATAAGTGCCTGTCTCTTAGGCCATAGAGTGCGTTACGATGGCACTCAAAAGACAAATGAGCTTATTCAGCGACTTGATGCGCATTTTAAGGTTATTCCCGTATGCCCTGAAATGGAAATAGGCTTGGGTGTGCCGCGCGAAAAAATTTTATTACAGTATCAAGGGAATAAAACACGTTTAATGACGAGTTGTCAGCCCAGCACAGATTTAACGCAGAAAATGATATTTTTTGCGTATTCATTTCTGAATAATAATGTCATATCTGGGATGATTTTAAAAGATAAATCGCCTAGTTGTGGTATTGAAAATTGTAAGCTGTATGAACAGTCAGTCATTATACGGCACAATGGGACAGGGATTTTTGCAGCAACAATTTTGCAGTTAAAACCGGACTTACCAATGTTACAAAGCGATGTTGTCGTCCTGCCTGGTGATCTGGATAATTTTATACAACAAGTATATGAGTATTAATGTACGTCGATTGGGCCAGCAAGACTATCTCAGTTGTTGGCAAAAGATGCAAAATTATACTGTGACAAGGGGGGCAAACAGTGCGGATGAAATATGGGTTGTCGAGCACCCTGCGGTTTTTACTCAGGGTTTAAGTGGGCAGTCTAAGCATTTGCTTCAGGTTTCGGATATCCCTGTGGTGAATACCGATAGAGGTGGGCAAATTACATTTCACGCGCCAGGACAATTGGTTGTTTATGTGTTAATTGATATTAAAAGAGGGCAGATAGGTGTGCGGGCATTGGTAACAATTTTGGAGCAAGCAATGATTGAAACCTTGTCACAATATGGTTTGCAGGCTGTTGCAAAAGCAGAAGCCCCAGGTGTTTATATCGCTGATAAGAAAATAGGTTCCGTCGGTTTAAGGATTAAAAAAGCTTGCAGCTATCATGGGTTAAGTTTAAATAACTGTTTGGATTTAACGCCTTTTAGTTACATAAACCCTTGTGGATATCAAGGTCTAGAAGTAACTCGTTTAGCTGATCAAAGTGTGAAAATCAAAACTCATGAATTGGCTGTGCCAGTTGTGAATTCTATTATCAACGCATTGTATGAGTGACCTTTAGTCACGAAAGAGAAATTTTTTTTTAGCTATTAGGTAACGCGCAATAAATAAACTACCCATATTGCGCAGGATTTTTGTTTGTCTTCCATTAGTAGAAATAGACGCATAGCAGGCTACGTAACTATTTCTACAGCGCAGAAGACGGACAAAAAGACAAGCAAGATGGGTGGGTGTGTGTTGCGAGTTACCTTAATATTGCGTGTCTAAAGAGACTGTTAAAGTATTCAAGAATACCCTTATATAGGGTATTGTATTAATTGAAGTGAGGAGTACAAAAATATGTTTTTGTGCTGCGAAATATCAAAACTTTCTCAGTCACTAAAAGACCGCTGTGGTTCTTTTTAATCATTATCCCTCTGTGGGTAGCCTCTTTTTATACTTATATTTATGTCTACAATCCAAGCACCTTCACGCACGACTCCGGGAACACATCAACGTAATGCAGAAAAACTGGCGAGAATTCCTATTAAGGTAGAGCCGAGGGAGACGGTCTTGCGCAAACCCGAATGGATCCGGATAAAATTAACAGCTAATGAAGACATTACCTATATCAAAAAAATATTACGTAAAAATAAATTACATAGTGTTTGTGAAGAAGCTGCATGCCCAAACTTAAATGAGTGCTTTAGCTTAGGGACAGCTACTTTTATGATTATGGGGGACCTTTGTACTCGGCGTTGCCCGTTTTGTGATGTTGCGCATGGAAAACCATTGCCTTTAGATATCAACGAGCCCGTTAATCTTGCCCAGACGATCAAAGAGCTGGCGTTGAAATATGTCGTGATTACATCAGTCGATCGTGATGATTTAAGGGATGGTGGTGCAGGGCATTTTGCTGCTTGTATTAGAGAAATTCGTGAGCAGTCACCTGCTACTAAAATTGAGGTGCTAGTTCCGGATTTTAGAGGAAGAGTTGATCTTGCGCTTGAGATCTTACAAGCTACGCCTGTTGATGTATTTAATCACAATCTTGAAACGATTCCCCGTTTGTATAAACAGGCTAGACCTGGCGCGAATTATCAGCAATCATTGGATCTATTAATGGCGTATCATCATGTGTTACCGGCAGTGCCCACTAAATCAGGACTTATGTTAGGTATCGGTGAGACGAAGGAGGAAGTTTTAGGGGTATTGCATGACCTGCGTGAGCATCATTGCTCTGTCTTAACACTAGGCCAATACTTACAGCCTAGTAGCGATCATTTGGCTGTACAGCGCTATATTACACCAGAAGAATTTGATGAATATGCTGTATTGGCGAAAGAAATGGGCTTTAAGCAGGTTGCTAGTGGGCCGATGGTGCGTTCATCATATCATGCTGACGAACAAGCACGAGGCTTAGTATAAGGAAGCCAGATTATGTAGTGCTCATTTTAACTTTGTTATTTGTAATGCTAGTCTGTACGTAAAAATGAGCGCATGTTTGAAGTGCAAGGGCTAATGTATGCAAAAGCCATTAGCGAGTACCATAGACAACGATCGTTTTACCATGTGCTGAAATAAGATCTTTACTTTCCATTTCTTTTAAAATACGGCCGACCATTTCTCTTGAGCAACCCACAATTCTGGCAATTTCCTGTCGTGTGATATGTAATTGCATGCCATCGGGATGGGTGATTGCGTCAGGTTCTTTAGTTAGGTCTAACAAGGCACGTGCAATACGACCTTCTACGGCTAGAAATGCCAAATCACAATACTTTCTGTTAGTAGTCAACAGCCTGGAGGCTAATTGATTTCCAAGTAAATAGAGGATATCTACTGCATGATCAGCAAGTTCGTTATCTAGGGCAGTACGGAAACGCTCATAACCAATTTTGGCGAGCTTACATGGCATTCGTGTTTTTACCATTACCTGACGATCACCAATATTTTTAAAGACGCTGATTTCACCGATGAATTCATCTTTATTTAAGTAGGTCAGAATCAGTTCTCGACCATCTGCATCTTCAGCGCAGACAGTAACGGACCCTTCAATTATATAAAGCAAGCAATCCCCTTTATCGCCAGGGTGAATAATCGTCGTTTTTGGTGGGTAACTACGTACATGGCATAAGCTGAGTAAGGTAGTAATGGCGTTATTCGTACTTTGGCTTTGTTCTTTGATTCTCATAAGTATGTATCTATAGGCATAGCTTAAATATGAATAGAAACCCTTTTAAATTTAGGGTAAAATTTATTCCTGCTCTAAATTGTTTCAATATGCTTCGCATTTCAACGGAATTCTAGTTGTTCATTTGTACCGATAATCGCAATAATGAAACTTTAATGAGCTATTGTTGTGTCGTTCTGATTCTGGTAATGCTTCTTCGAAATATGGTCAGTTTATTAAGATACGCAACTGTAAAAAATATATTACAGAAACCAAAGATTAATATAAGTGATGTTCTGCCTAAAAAGTAGAGTTGGTCGGTAAGCCGGGTTTTGTCGTGGACAGTCATTCATCTAGGCCATAAGTCACCTTATGGCTCAAGCGATCTACCCAGAAGCCGCGCAGGCAGCGCGTCTGCTTCTCTATTTGATCTTGCTCCAGGTAGGGTTTACCTTGCCACTTCTGTTGCCAGTTGCGCGGTGCGCTCTTACCGCACCATTTCACCCTTACCTAGCCCCTTAAAAAGAGGCTGGGCGGTTTATTTTCTGCTGCACTTTCCGTAGGCTCACGCCTCCCAGGTGTTATCTGGTACCTTGCCCTATGGAGCCCGGACTTTCCTCTATATTGCTTGAGATCAAGTAATATAGCGACTGCCTGACCAACTCTATAGGTATTATAGCTGATTTTAATAGCTAAAGAGAATAAGAAATCTCTATGGGTTTTAAATAGTCAAGTTTAAAATATTGATTTTGCTATGAAAATCACATAAATAATTATGTTTAGGGCGTTTTTGTAGGTTGTCGCTGCGGGGTGATGGTTGTGATTTTTAGCATGAAATGCAAAAGGGGGAAATACTAATATCCTGAATTCAGGTATATCACATATTGAGATAGTATCATTTATTCCGAAAGTAGTTCATTTTAAAATCAGTTTGTTGTGGTCATTTTTGGCGAGAAACTTTAGTTACTTTAATCTAAGAGAATGCAGAAAAAAATGATGGCAACCACTTTCTTTTCTAAAAATTATCAATTATGGGCATATTGTGAAAACAATATACTTTATTGAATTCAATTGTTTTATGCTTCGCGGGTTGGTGGATGAGTGCACACATGGGTTTATAAGTGTCGAGAGCAAAGAGTTGAAGCAGGTATGTGGCGTGGTGGTAGCAAGTAGCTTATGGGTTAGGGGCGCTGTTAGGAATCCACAGCCTTGCCCGTGCGTAAAATGTACAGGTAGAAAATACAGAATGCTAGCAGTGTATCCCTTCGCTGAAAATCAGGGAAACGGAGCTTAGCGAAGTGATGATTTTTAGTCCCT
>CAYZUM010000149.1:0-7168 GCA_964481455.1 uncultured Methylomonas sp.
AGGTTGAAGGCGTAGATAGCTGTATGAGCGGTCTTTAGCCGCGAAATAAAAAAAGCATAAGTCAGTAACGAGAATTCAATAATCCCCGAGTCTGACTTGTCTTTTGACTCCACTGCCGCGCTAGAAAAAATAATTACGTAGACTGCTATGCGCCTGTTTTCCTAACACGCCTGTGAAGCCAAAAGACTGCGCCATACTTTCGGATATTATTAAATCTTCGCTTAGGAATGGGAATAAAATAACGTGTGCATTTAAAGCAGGATTTTTGTTCGTCTTCGAGGTGCGTAAATAGGCGCATAGCAGGCTACGTAACTATTTACGCAACGCAGAAGACGGACAAAAAGACAAGCTAAATGTGCAAGTTATAAAATTCCCATTCCTTAAGGGAGCTGGAAATAAATAATCATTCAATACTGGACGTTTATTTATTTCCAGTTCCCTTAGCTCAGCTAACAATAATTTTGTATAGGCTAATGCCTGAATTTAGGTAACGCGCAATAAATAAACCACCCATATTGCGCAGGATTTTTGTTTGTCTTCCATTAGTAGAAATAGGCGCATAGCTGGCTACGAAACTTTTTCTACAACGCAGAAGACGAACAAAAAGACTAGCAAGATGGGTGGGTGTGTGTTGCGAGTTACCTTAATAAAGGGATTGTAGGGGAGCTATATTAAAATTAACGTGTTTTAAGACTACCACCCTAACGTAGCCTTTGGATAGGCAGGCTCTTTAGTGAAAAGGTTTTGCTGTTGCAATCTACAGATATATCCCTTTTTAATATATTTAGCGCCTGATATTGCATTCGCTTTACTGAATTTTGCGCCCACTGAAGTGACTTCTAACATACCAACATGATTTTCATAGCCACCGAGAGATTCACCGGTATCATAATCTATAATGGCTTCTCCCTGGCTGATGACCTGGCATAAGCTCCCAATTTCAATGCCAGCACCTTGCCCACGATTCAAAATGACGCCTTGAGGTCTGATATCTACAATTTTTATTGGATAAACGCTGCCAAGAATTGCGTTGCCGATTTCAGTTGCAGTACGTGTAAAGAGCAAGTCTTTATAATCTTCATATGTCCAGTCTCTACGTTCGGTTGCCGAGATTTCTCTACGAACATCGATACTCTTAAGTTTATAGATCACCTGATCAGCTAATTTAATTTTTCCTGTCGCACTTTCTATGATCTGAAACTGACATTTAAACGTTGTGATGATTCTGGGCGCTGTCTCGCCTGTAATTTCTAGATTTTGTCTGATAACATTGGTTTCAAGTCGATTTATAACACCAGTGACCAGGTAGTCGGCAACCAGTAGCCTCCCCATTTTTTCATATTGAGATGGATCTGCCCAGTCCGATTCAGTTAGCATGTTTTCATTCATGACTTTATCAATTTGAGATCGACTTATCATATTGAATTTTCGTGATTTTGTCAGGAAATTCATTAACTCATTAGAAAATTCACGTTCAACCACAGTACGGTTTATCGTAATATCACCGATATTTGTTGTTTGTATCACTGAGTTGAGTTGAAACGGAAGTACCGCCATTGTAGGTTGCTGATAGGGGGCTGCCATTACTGGCCCAACGATACACAGTGTTAGTTGAAATATCAAAAATTTGTACATGATTAACGATCCTTTTAAGAGTACTAATGCAGGTAAAGATCAACGACAATATTACCTGAAGAAAAATCAGCCAGCAGCTAAGCTGTGTAAAGTCAATTTAACAAAGTATAAGCATATATATCTATATATATTTTAATGTATAGGTTTCGGGCTGAATGAAACTGAGTCTATATCGTTGATTTATATATAACTACATTATTTTTTTCTTATTATTACGAATGTACCGGCAAGTTTATCATGCCAGCCTTGTTTTTTGTTATCAATACCTACCCAGATAAATCCTATAAATAAGGGTATTATTGAAACATAATACCCCAGATATCGTCTAATTAGCTGTCCTGCAGATGGTTTTTTCCTGCTTTTGGCATCAACAATTGTTAAATTGCATAGCATTTTTCCTGGGGTGGCTGATTTGTAATGCCAGAAAATAAAAACAGCGCATGCAGGAAATATAAAATTGAGTACAATATCCCAAAACCCTAATATATAAAACTCACTTTGCCAATAGTTTGCACCATAGATTTGAATGAGTAGTGGTAAAATGATGATGACCATTAAAATGGAATCCATTATTGTCGCCACTGCTCTTATCCAAAAGCCAGCATACCTAAGATCGTTCATATATATTTCTCCAATGCTTCATTTTATGCATTTGCAACCATAATAGAGAGGTATAGCGCTTTGTTTTAACGGTTGCAATCAGTCATTTAGTTTTTACTAAATGATAATCTATACTTCGCGTGGTCACGGATGTGGGATTTATCAGTTTACCCTTTGTCAGGAGTGTTATACTCGATGTTCCAGTTTTTGTAGTATGTTGATTTTATTATCTATTTTTGATTTCGATAAAATTAAGTTTACCTTTAAAATCAATGCACTAACTTTTATTGCAACAAAATCTAGGTGCCTTCAAGCCCAGATATAGCTGGAAACTGGAACATCGAGTTATAGCTTTATCTAGGAGGCTGTCCAAAAATAGAAAACCTACTGTGGAAAAGCTACTGTGGAAAACCCCTTTTGGCCAGGTTTCCCGATCATTTTCGTTAAAGAGCACACGCTTCGCCTCAAATGATCGAAAAATCTGGCTCAAAATGGCTTTCTCTCGCGACGGACTCTATTCTTGGACAGCCTCCTAGTGTGTTCGGAAAAAGCAAAAGTTGTTACTCCTGTACAGGTTTGAACCTTAAAAGTTAAACGACTTGTGTTAACAATGAAAGCCCCCCCAATTATCCTAGAAACCTCAGCTGAGCACGGATTTTGTGGAAAATCTGAGTGCGAAAGACATGGTGCAGCACAGCTTGCAGGCAGTGGCCTTAGCCCTTGGCAAGAGCTGTAACACAGTCTTTCACTCTCAGGTTTATTCACAGA
The DNA here is from genome assembly GCA_964481455.1 of uncultured Methylomonas sp. Lineage (GTDB taxonomy): Bacteria > Pseudomonadota > Gammaproteobacteria > Methylococcales > Methylomonadaceae > Methyloprofundus. The sequence continues at coordinate 3,004 of CAYZUM010000149.1, forward strand.
ACCGTGAAATGTCGCATATCCACCCAGCCGGTGACAAGTCTTTACATTTTTGATATTTAACATTCAGTCACTTCTAGTATTTTATAGCGGGAAAATGCCGCCTCTAGGATCAGATAACCTGATCTTGCAGATAATAATTTGATACTAAAATAAATATTATCAATTGATGTTGAGCTATGTGAAATTTAATTAACCTTCAATAATGACATAAATGCTGGGTTACGTTTTTGGTCTTATATTATTTTCTTGGAAAATCTACAAGGTTTTGATTTTATTAGACCGAGGTCAGGTGCTCTGAGGACGATGTATGAGGAGTGGTAGGGGTTTCAACTATGGTCATCATTCAAGACATAAAAAAACCCCTTATTTGTTCAACAAATAAGGGGTTTTAACGGGCCGAAAATCAACTATATGGCTATACTGACTGCGCTTTTTAGCTTCTTCATTGCATTTTTTTCTAATTGCCTGATGCGCTCAGCAGAAACATTATAGCGCTCTGCTAATTCATGCAAGGTCATTTTCTTTTCAGTTAACCAGCGACTTGCAACGATATCCTGACTACGTTCATCAAGGTCTTTCATAGCATCACTGAGTAATGACTCTTTATGTCCTTTCCAGTCTGCATTTTCTAATAATAAAGCAGGGTCTGCATTATGTTGTTGCAAATACGAGACAGGTGCACTGAAGGACTCCTCATTAGAATCTGTTTCAGGCAAATCAAAAGCCATATCTTTGCCATCTAGGCGTGTTTCCATTTCGTAAACTGTTTTAAGGTCTACATTCAGGTTTTCTGCAATGGCTTCTGCATCAGCTTTTGAAAGCCAACCTAATTTCTTTTTGGACTTTCTTAAGTTAAAAAATATTTTACGTTGCGATTTTGTGGTTGCAACTTTGACAATACGCCAGTTTTTTATCACATATTCGTGAATTTCGGCTCGTATCCAGTGCACAGCAAAAGAAACCAGACGTACACCTACATCCGGGTCAAATCTTTTAACGGCTTTCATCAGACCAATATTACCTTCTTGAACAATATCGTTCATAGGCAAGCCATAACCATTGTACCCACGAGCGACATGTGCGACGAAACGCAAATTTGCCATTACCAGTTGTTTTGCCGCATCAAGATCTTCGTGATCTCTATAGAGTACAGCGAGCGCACGTTCTTCTTCTGCATTTAATTTATTAGTTTGACCAACAACATTGAGGTAAGAATCAAAATTCTCAGCAGTTAATGAAATAGGCAAGGCTAATGAATTAGACATGATTGACTCCAAAAATTAAACATAACTAGATTTTAGCACTCAATGGGCAAGAGTGCTAATAAAAATTCAAAACCTTGATATATTCAGGTAATCAGAACAATCTATAGTAAAATAATGTCTTCAAAACAAAATTTTTAATGAGAGTGTAATGGACAGTAAATTGTTAGAAATTCTAGCTTGCCCAATATGTAAAAGTACTTTAGTTTACGATAAGGGCGCACAGGAACTTATTTGTAAGGCAGATCGTCTTGCTTTCCCAGTGCGTGACGATATTCCGGTGATGCTTGAAGACGATGCTAGAACCTTAAGTAGTGAAGAAGTTGATCAGTTAAGATGAGTCAGGCTTTTAAAGTCGTTATTCCTGCTCGACATGACTCTAGTCGGCTGCCAGGGAAGCCTTTGTTAAACATTGCGGGTAAAGCAATGATATTGCATGTTTGCGATAGAGCAAAGGAGGCTGGAGCCGCTCAGGTTGTGGTTGCAACTGATGACGAAAGAATACTGAATGCTGTAAAAACTTATGGCTTTGATGCCGTTATGACGAGCTCTACACATGAAAGTGGTACCGAAAGATTAGCGGAAGTGGCTGAAATATATCAATGGGATGGTGAGGATATTATTGTCAATTTGCAAGGTGATGAACCTCTTATTCCAGCTGAATATATTACTTTGGTCGCTAACGCTTTGGCATTACAACTCGTTGCAGGGATAGCAACTCTGGCAGCAGAAATTTCTGTCGCTGAGGAAGTCTTTAATCCAAATGCCGTTAAAGTTGTGCTAGATAAAGACGGTTATGCGTTATATTTTAGCAGGGCCGCTATTCCCTGGGATAGAGAAAACTTTCAACAACCGGTTAAGGCACCTGTCAGAAAAGCTGCTTATCTAAGGCATATTGGTATGTATGCCTATAGAGTGAGTTTTTTACAACGTTATGTGCAGTGGCAACCTTCTGCATTGGAAAAAATTGAGATGCTTGAGCAGTTAAGAATTTTGTGGGAAGGTGAAAAAATCTTAGTTGCGAAAGTTGCGCAATCACCAGAGGCTGGTGTGGATACACAAGAAGATTTAATACGCGTAGAGAAATTGTTGACTCAATAGAGTTGTTCTTTTGAATATTCAATAATAATCAGTATGTTATGTTTTTTAGTGTCCTTTATGTATGAAGAAATTGGATAAAATTGCATTTCATCTCGTTTTCTGACAAACGAATTGTTTTAATCTATTGATTTTAAATAGGTTTTATGTTTAATTTACCAGAAAAACTCTAATAGCTTCTTGTTTTGTCATTCTTAAATAATCTGAGTAATTATCCCCTTAGGTTGATAGAGTGTTGATACTGTTCGTATCGCTTCAGACCATGATTGGATTTCAAATGTAGAAAAGGGCTGAATACATCGTCTCGTATCTTCCTAGAGTTTATTTTTCTGTCATTTAGGGTTGAATAATATTAGTGGAGCTGCAATTTTAGTTGAGCAGGGACAATACTATTTTTGGGCTGACGGTTAAACATAAAATAAATACTTGAAAATTAAATTATTTATGAAGATAGAGCACCATCAATGCAAAATGGATCCTGCATTAGGTTAATTTACTTAATTCATAGCGCGCAAGATCCGCAATTTCATCGTCTGGGTCTTTCAGAAAGTGCTCAAAGTGAAATCCACGTTTGGCAACGACATAACGTACAAAATGATTTTCATCTTGAAGCATTAGATCAAGTATTTTAGGTTTGCAATGTTTTGCAACTGTTGCTCTGACTTTCCAATTTTCATCTGTCGCAAGTTGTTCATGTCCAAATTTAATTCTGGCAATAGATGATCTGACTATTACAGATTTATCGTAAATAAGCTGGTTTAATGCAAAGCCCTGACTCGCAGCAGCCAAACGTATATATTCGTCAGGTTCTTTGCAAATTTTGGATAATGTATAAATTTTGCCATAAATGTCAATGGATTCTTCTGCCATAAGTATCTGTTAGTCCTGTTTTGTCACGGAAGATTATGCTAAAGCTGTGATTTTAAAATGCCCTTTATTGTAAGGTTTTTTAGGAAAGAAAATTGTGATTGAATCCGCAGTGTTTAGGTAATAAATAGTTGCTCAAGATCAATTGCTGTCAGTGAGCCATGATGTAATGCGCTGGCCACTAAAGCCTGCATAATTCCAAGCTTGTTAAGTTTAACTAAATCCTGCTTATGGCGAACTCCACCTGCTGCAAGAAAGTTATGATCAGAATAAGTCCTAACATAATGTTGCAGCCTTATTAGGTCTGGACCATTATTTTTTCCAACTAAGCCCAAGCTCATTATGATTATCTGTTTCGGCCATAGTTCAGGTGACTCATGTATAAGATAATCACCCATAGCTTTGTTTTGAGCACAAAAATCAAGAGATAAAATAAAGTTATTTGTGTGTTGTTTAGTTTTTTTTAATTTATGCCTATCTACGGATTCCGTGCCAATAATTTCTTGCAAGTTTTTCTGGGTGAAAAGCGTGTTAAGTGTGCCGCTGTCGACGATAAAGTTTAACTCCGGATAACGTTTTACGAGTGTATTTATTAGGCTTTGGTTGTTGCCTGTTCCCATTAAAGCGTCTAGGTCAGCAAGGTAGATTTGTGTAAATGAATAGAGGTTTAAATAGGCGTTAATAACATCATCTATTTGGCAAGAAGAGCATAATGGTGTTGATAGTGGTTGGTAGTTCTGTCTGTCTCCTTGTTTTGCAAGCACTGCTTGCCCAGCTTTTATATCAATAACAGGAATAATCTGCAAAACTTAAATCCTTACGTTAAATACGAATTATTATAACTCGATCCTCAAGTTTTTAGGTTCTTCATTATAGAAATAGCGGCATTAATATTGCATAAGTACTTTAAAAAGTTATAAAAATCAGGTATCTTAGCT
>CAYZUM010000150.1:0-7161 GCA_964481455.1 uncultured Methylomonas sp.
ATTATTATATTCATTACGACTCTTCACAATGCCGGAGTTTGACTGTTAGAGACGCAGCAAGGATACAGACTTTTCCAGATGATTATTTTTTTGAGGGAAATAGAACTCAGCAATATGTTCAGGTTGGTAATGCTGTTCCTCCGTTGTTAGCCAGTAAAATTGCTGAGATTGTGGTTAAGCTCCTTAAGATTTCTTAAATAAAACAATCATGCTACACAACTTGCCAGTTTACTGCTACAGTTTAGTATGATAAGTTCGGTTAAAATATAATTTATATTTGTTATTTTGAGGTTTTAAGTAAAAAATTTATGCCTAATTTTATTAAACCTGATTACATGAATAAAGCTGTATTCGATAAACTGGTTCAGTGCTCAACTTCAGATACTCTTAAATTTGAAGTTCTTAATATTTGTGCTCAACAAAAAGATAAAGCTGCTGTAAAAAATGTATTCAATACCTTTGCAAGAAAGCATCAACTGGAAGGTAAAATAGTCAAGCTAAAAGCTAATGAGACTCTTGGCCATATTAAAGACTTTGATGGTTTATTAAATGCTCTTGTCGAGAAAACTGGATTTAAGAGGCATAGACTTAATAAAATTTTTACCGCCCTTTGTCTTGATAGCCCAGGTCAAATGCAAGGAAGTATTGATGCTTTTTTTAAAGCCTTAGAAAAAGAATCAATTAATATTTCAAGGGGAAACACATGGTTATTTCGAACCACAACTCCCGAAGCTTCTCCATTTGAGTCTAGAAAACCAGAGTGTCTTTCTGCTAGGCTTGCTCTGCCCAGTTATTATAAGGGAGTTAGAGATTTTATTGGTTTTGATATCGAAAAAAGACATTTAGTGACTGTAAAACAGCCTAGAATTTCTGATGCTGAATATGAATCTTCTGAAGATGTCTGGTTTCCAGGTGGAAAGACAAAACCCTTACCTCATTGTAATGATTGTACAAAACTACTAGGATTGGATGAGGTGATTACTTCGCCTGTATTATTAAAAGCAATTAAAAGAAAAACCATAAGGATTAGAGCATGACGGATAAAAATATGATTGATAAACTTAAGGTAGAAATACAAAAAGCAGTGGCAGCCTATGAAAATGGTGAGTTTATTGACATAAAAACTGAAACGACTGAGCTTGTATTGCTTGCTATAAAATATATTAAAAAGAGAGATGACTCTCAATTTATTAAATTAGTTGCCATTGCAATGAGTGAGTTAATTCCACAATGGGTTAAAAAGGGAGAAGCAACATGGGCTGCAGTAGATTATTTGATAGAAAAACTTGAACTAGATAAAGCAATAAATAATGATTTTTCTATTATTAGTGAAACGCTTGATTATTTTATTGGTAATGAGGAACCTATAGATAGCAAAGCACGATTTTTTTTACTAGAGGCTTTTGTTCATAGTGGTGGAAAATTACAACAGAGAACAGTTATCAATGAAGAAAAGTATTTTATAGACGATAATCCTTCTTTTTGGTTAGGACTAGTAATAGATGTCTATCCGGCTGAATATATTAAAGGAAGAATAAAAGAATACATTATTGAAGGTTATATAGATGTTGATGGCCTTATTCCGCTTATTCCAGAAATATACGATAAAGTAGGTAAAGACTTTCCAGATATTATGACTTCGTTTATTGATGCATTTCAAGATCAAGAAAGTAAAACTATTTTAAAAGAGCTTTTTATGAGTTTTATGGGGGAATCGCCAGAGGAATATGAATCTAAAATTCAGGGTAAGGTGTTTGAACAACGTGTTTTTTCAAATAATAAGCCGTTTATGAACTTTATGGATAATTTAAACTTTCCGAACTGGAATGAGAGTGGACAATGTGTCGTTACAAGTTAAATCTAGATAAATCACTGTTATGGAAAAGAATAATCACTCATTAGATAGATCCATACAGAAGTGGGAAAACTTAATCCCTCATCTTTGGTGTGAAGTTTCAGAAGTGCTCAAAATATGTTTACGCGATATGGAAAGCAATGATGGTGTGCTTAACTTATCCGCTGATGACCCACTAATTCTGGCTTTATACGAAGATTTTTCATTTAATACCAAAAAATTATAGCAAAAAAAAACAGTCAAAAAAAAGATACTCCATCGATTGACAACCCTTATCTAACTCATAATGCACAAACTGATAAACATTTACAATCAGGCTTATCTGTCACTCATAGAGAAAGGAAGAAAGAATATCCCCGGTTAGCAGAATTAACCATTAATGCCTGTAAAAAAGCCTTTAAATCAACAAAGCACCGGGATGCTATTGTAATACCTTCGCCGTTATATATTATTTATAGCTTTCTTACAGACCCGGATAACCCTTGTACAGCAGCTTATGCCCTAACAGCATGTAGAAATTGGCTAAGCAGGTTGCTTCTAGTATCCCCTATTATTTCGAATCATACAGAAAATGATTTAGAAACGATAATGTCTTATCTTACTGAAGAAGATTTAAGGTCCAGTATGGAATCTTTTTCTAACTATATTCGAAGTGGGGCAAGGTGGCCTGATAAGCCTGTATCAGATAAGACAAACAAATCAAGAATACCTATTAAGCATGCTTTTGTCGGGAGCTATCTAGCTACTAGAGGCTTTTCACTACTCTGGTTTTCTCGAAATAAAGGAAAATCAACAATTAAGCATTTCTGCGATAGGTTGCCAGGGCGTCATCAGCAGAAACAAGCAGAGATAATGGCAGCTGACTTATTAAAAACAGCACTTTTTACTTTGTCCCCTGCATATGAGCAGTTACCACCCACTGAAGAGATTAGCAATCAATTATTCGGGTTTCCTTTGCCGATCAGAGGAATGGATGTTGTTTTTAATGGAGGATTAAGGCCGTCTACTAGTGGCGGCTTAGTTATGGTGGTTAGTGGACAGGCAGGGGCGGGGAAAACCTCTTTTGCTTTAGCCCTTTCTAATACATTAATCTCTTTTGGTACGCCAACTTATTATATCTCATTAGAAGAAACAGAATTAGACATACGGCATAAACTGAGCTCAATGCGGTCTGATTATGAAAAAAGGCTGTGCATAACTCTTGATAATGAACAGTTATTTAATTGTGTTCATATACCTGCCTTTAGCATGGGGTTTGAAGAATTTTCAGAAGAAATGTCCACAGTTCTGGAACCGATAATATCGCAGTCAAAAGCTAACAATCAACTTCTTGCTGGTACTTGCCCTGGTGTGATTGTTGTCGATAATTTGACTGTTTTGAATGAAAAAACAGATGGGGATAATTCTGAACCAATAAAGTACCTAGAAAATATTATTGCAAAATGCAGGGAAGCCAATGTCCTGACCATTTTAGTGACTGCTCAAGACCTACTCACTAAATATAGGCTTGATTATCTTGCTGATTTTGTCATAGATCTTCGATATGAAAAATTAACAGATATTAATGACCGGCCTGTACGCATTTTAAATTTAATGAAAACGCGTCATCAAATGGCGAGGCAAGGTGCTCACGTTTTTCATATGGGATCAGGTAAAGGATTTCGCATTGTCCCAAATATGGATTCATTGATGGATCGGCGCAGAAATGTTCAATTAAGGCTGCCTAATGTTTTGAAAATAATACATGCACTTAATTTTAGTCAAAAAGAGAATAAGAATTTTCTGGACATATATTCAGGCAGCAATATTTTAATACATGGTTATGGCAGCAGTGGAAAAGCTGGACTAGCTCTGCGAATATTGCTGACTCCTACCGTTGCTAATAGCGTTCAATTCAATGAAATCCTGGGTAAAGATTTTTCCAGTGTTAGACATAGGCAGAAAATTTTAGTGTTATCATTTCTTTATCCCAGTGAATATTATGAAGGATTGGTTAATGAAAAAAGAGGAAAAATTACAGGATTACACGAGAAATTGTCTAATATATTTCCAGGTTTAGCTAGGCCTATACTTGAACACCTAGTACTTTATCCCGGGTTTATTGGTTCGCAAGATCTTTTAAATAAATTTATCATGATGCTTGATAAGGCAAATTTATCTGGAGAGCCATACACAGGTGTCCTGATTGACGGGTTGCATAATGTTTTTTTACAATATCCACGGCTCCAGGAAGCAGATATGATCTGGGCTGTTTTGTATAACATTCTAAGAAGGTATTCCCTGACTGTTGTGAGTACATTTACAAATTTTTCTGTCAATGACCATGCCATCCCTAATATGACGACGACTAATGGCAATAGCCCTACGCATCCAGATGAACATTTAATGCAAAAAGGAATGACCCCTTTTCTTCATGCATTAATGAAAGCCTCAGATTACTACTTAGCTCTTCAAGAGTTGACTAAAGAGGATTTTTACCCTCTGTCAGTTCGTAGTGCAATTGGCCAAGCTGTACCAGCTGAAATTGCCCTGTGGAATAGAGGAGAATTACACATTGACAAATATATTTCGGCCACCAACTTAAGACGGGATAACTCCTTTGCAAAATAAGTAGGGTGGGCAGTTTTTTTTGCCCACCATTAAGTTGAACTGGCAGCATATGAAATTATTGACTCAGAAAATTAATGATCTTCCAGGTCATGAAAAGTATCTGGAATTTCAAGATACTCATACTCTGATTTTAGCCATGAAGTGAGTGTCTTAATATAAGCAGGTAAATTCTTTTTATCACGGATAGCACATTCCCAGATGACGGCAGTTCTCCAGCCCAGAAGTTTTAATTTGTAATAAACCTCCCCATCCCTGCGTAGATTTTCATTAAATTTTTTTAACCAGAATTCTGTGTTTTGCTTTGGAGTGCTGGCCAGCTTGCAGTTTTCGTGTCTATGCCAGTAACAACCATGGACGAAAATAACCGCCTTGTATTTTTTTAAAACTAGATCAGGTTTCCCGGGTAAAGATTTATCGTGAAGTCGAAAGCGAAAGCCCTGGCGATGTAGTAATGAACGAACCGTTATTTCAGGTTTAGTATTCTTGCCTTTGATATTTGCCATCATTCTGGATCGGGTTTGTTTGTCTACGACATCCATAACAATTTTTTACTTACCAGAGTATTAGTTTATGTCTTTTGTAAAAAAGCATAATGGTTTGGCAAATCCTTCCAGGTTTTAGCTTTTGCTATTTCATCAACACTCGTAAGTCGAAACTTGAAATCTCTAGAACCAGAAGCATCAATAGACAATTTAATTTTATTAACTCTCCCCAGTTGAAATAGCCAGTAGTCATCATCTGGATTTGAAAAGGGTGCTCCAGCCTGTTCTTTAGTAATCTGTTTACGTTTTACCAATCGGACAGAAACTACATCATAAATATATTCAATACGACGTTGTTTATCATCTGGATAATAAACGACAAAAGCACAGTATTTAATTTCACGCATTACCGAACGCTGAATATTATATTTAACCATGGTACTTTTAGGTGTGTGATACCACTGTGCCTGACCATTTTTAAATTTTTCCAAATAGGCTTTATGTCTGCCACCCCCCAACGCAACAGCTAAAGATAACCCATGATATCTTGTTAACTTCATCCCTGTATAGCTTATTCGAGATGCTTCCTGTACATAAAAATGGTCTGGATCCAGGGTTTTATATTCACTCGCTTTATTATCAGCATGTCCAAACTGAGCGACCAGGAAATCTTTTAGCCAAGAGTTATTTGAGTTGGGTAATAAAGGAAAGGCTCCAATACCAATTTCATCAATAGCATTTTGATAGGGGTTCTGACTTTCACTACTTTTAAACCAGCCTGGGTATAAAACAAACGCGCCAAAAATTGGCCGTGTTTTTTCCTGCCAGCCATCATCCGCCTGATGAATGTGAATCAAAGCATCTCGATACCGATGCATCTGATTAATCGCATCATCTGGTGCATAATCAATGTCCGTTTCATCAGCTGATATGCGGTATTTAGCATCAAAAATCCAACGTAATTTTTCGCCATTTTTAAATTCAGCTTCTAATAAGATATCGGGTTTCTGGCTGGTTATCCATGAATAGATGCTGCCTGATTTTAGTGGGTTGGCTGGTTTTCTGAACAGTGGTTCATGAGCCAATCGAATCGTGGTATGCCCTCGTTGTAATTGAAATGCAGCCCCAAAACCATCATGCAATGCTTTTTCTACACCTTTCTTATAGAGTGCAGGTTTTCGTGTAGTGACTATATTAAAGCCCAATTCTTCAACTAATAGTCTACGTAGCTCCAGTACACACCAGACCTCATAAAGCTGTGCAACAGATTTCACTGAAATATTGGATTGCTGACCAAATACATCAAGATAGAGTTTTAATTGTTGCCAGATTCGGTAGACATTGGCATAGCCTGATTTTTGATGCAACACTAATGATTCATTATTTAAACCTTCATAATTCCCAATTTCTCTAAAAAACGGACGTTTTAAATAAAGTTCTAAGGGTCTTTTCCAATGATTCATCTGGACAAAAAAAGAATCCGATAGGCGGCTATTTTCAGGAGCGGTATCACTTTTCTTGACCCGAATAATAAAGGTTGATAACTCGTGTGTACAGCGAATTAAAACCATTTTAATAAAACGGTTTTCAGGTGTATCAATCGATAACACTTTACTATCCAGTGTATAACGTTTATGACTATCGTTATTGGCCAGTGCAGATTTAACCTGCCCCTCCAGGCGTGGAGATAAACTGCCCTTTAATTGCTCCGCTCTTACGCGTTTTGTGCGAGGTAATAATCGAGAATGGGGGGATTGCAAGATGTGTTTAATGCCCTTTTCGAGCTCTAAGCGTAAGCTTTCAAACTGGGAAAGCCATAATAAAGGAAAGCGCTCATGTGGCTTGCGAGACCGTGAAAATTCTTGCTCTGTAATCTGGGCAAAAGAAAACCGTAACAGGGGATAGACTCGATCAATATCCTGCTGTATTTTAGATAAGTCAGTTTCAATATCCATTTTAGTGGGCAGAACTTCAAGCGAAATAGCCTGAGTGTGCTCTTTACCATTTAACTGATAATTCAATATCAGCTTGAACCAGCCGATATGGTTAGCAAAATTAATGCTACCCCTTAATGAATTTCCTGAACAATGAAATGCATCTTCAATATTGCTTAGACGATGTTTAATACAGGGTTCTGTCACAAGCCGATCCACTTGAAACTGAAAATCAAATTCATACAATTTATTTTCAAAAAAAACAGGAGCACCCGGTAAG
>CAYZUM010000151.1:0-7155 GCA_964481455.1 uncultured Methylomonas sp.
AAAATCTATAATAGATTTTAAGGGGGAGTATAACTCTTATATTTAGAATTGCTGGTAAAGAGTAAGACCGCTATTAAACAAGCCTTTTCTAATCTAAAATGCATGGAATTTGATTCACCACATGATCGGTGGGTATGGCTTTACCAAAAAGAAGCAAAAAAAATAAATTTTTCAACCCCTTATTCATCTATTCCCCTGGAATATCATCCTATTGTTCTTGGTTCATTTTTCATTCAAGACAATAATGAAATGTATCTAGAAACCCGGTCAATAGAAAGGGTTGTAAAAGGCATGATTTTTTTTAATAAGCACATTAAAAAAAATATAGCTGAAGCCACAGATATTTGTATTATTAATAAGTTATTCTCTGTTGGTGAAGTAACAGAAAATCATAATAACTTATTTGATAATGCAGAAATAATTGATCCTGATAAAATTATAGAAAAAATTGAGATGATGGTAAAACAAGGCAAATCGATTGGTGCTATTATGGAAGAGCAAAGAAAGGGGGCCTTACCCATAGCAGAAAGATTTCCATCCCATTTCTACGAAGATGGAATAGAGCATCTTAAGTCTTCTCTACAAAGTAGGCAACATGTTGCAATGGAGCACTGGAAAGGGAATAAGGATTATACATTGGGTGATTATATCAATGAACTAACGAGTGGATCTTGATGTCTCAGAGTTATTCATTAAAATCAACTACCACGTCTTATGGGCGTGGTAGTTGATTTATAACATGTTGACTGTAGACAGAAAATCCTAATCTATAAAATACAGTACTTTAATATAAAATCAACACCGGTACCAGTCTGTTTAGGCCTGATATTACCCGTTGCAGGGCTCATAAATCGTGTTGTAATTCGGTGCTTTCCACCACTAATTTCAGCAAAATATGGGGTTGATCTTAATAATTTAACAATCACTATTTGATAAGCTTGTGTTTGATCTAACGTTGCTTGATAAAATCCATTGTGTGCTGTTTCATCGGTAGCGACACAGCTTAAGCGAATAAAGTTCAAAATTAACTCAACGGCTGTTCTAATCGGTGAAAAATGGCTAATCCAGGATTGTAAGTCTTCTTGTTGACTCTTCTCTACTTGTTCTAGCCAATAGTGATATGAAGGTAGGTCAAATGAGCAGGTGCCTCCGGGAATAGTACTCCGTTGAGTGACTGTTTCAAATAAATCGTTTTTTATAGATGCAAGGTCAATTTTTCCATTTTCTGCATAGAGAGCTTTGCTGGTTGAGTTAAACTCGTGCAGAATTTTATGCAGCATTTTGGGGTCAACGCCTTCGCGTTTTGAGAGTTGATTAAGTCTGTTGGCATGGCGTTTTAATTCTTTTAAGGTTTCGGCTTTTAAATCGTGGCGCATAAAAACCTGTAGAATCTCGACTAGCGTATTAACTGAAGCTCGCCTATCCCAAATATTATTGCCAAGTAAAAAATGGTCTAGTTGTAAAAAAAGTTGTTCCAGGCGTATAAAGACGCGCATACGTTCATTTAAGGGAAATTCGTAGCTGATATATTCAGTAGTCACTTTGTTTGCTTAATAAATTGCTGATGTAATTGATTCACTTGCTGGCTAAGAAAGGTGATATCTCTGGTATTATTAATAATACTATCTGCATGCGCTAAGCGATCAGTTCGATTTACCTGGCTGTTAATCATAGCTGTTATTTGTGAATCTTTTAATTTGTCACGTAATTTTACCCTATTAATTTGTATTTCCATAGGGCAGTCGATGACTAAAACATGATCAACCAGCGATTGCATTTTTGTTTCGATTAATAAAGGGATCTCAATGATACTGTATCGATCCGTTAATAGGCTTAATTGATGCTCTATTTCCGCATAAATTAGCGGGTGCATTATGGCTTCGAGTTTATGCTTTTTGTCTGCATCACTAAAAATAATGTCACGCAATTTCGCACGATTTAAAGTGCCATCAGTGTTAATGTAGCTTTTGCCGAAGCGGTGGTTGATCTGACTGAGTGCTCTTTGTCCAGGCATAACCAGCGTACGGGCTATTTCATCGGCATCAATAATGGGTATGGCGAGTTGTTTAAATAAATCAGAGACAGTTGATTTTCCACTACCAATACCGCCAGTGAGTCCTACTTTATACATAGAGAAGATAAATGATAGGTAACTAATTTGAAACGACTCAGAGAATGATTAATGAGGAGTGCAAAAACGGGCTACCAACTTAAGACGGGACACCAGTAAAATAAGCTTCTGGAGAGACTCTACGCTATACTGGCTTTCTACGCATTATTTCAGTAAAAAAGCTATGGAAACTGTCCCGTCTTAAGTTGGTAGCCCAAAAACGAGCTTTTGCCCACCTCCAGGAGGTATAACATTTTGTTTTTATACCTCAAGAGCTGAGTATTAAGGAGAGTTATCCAATGTTAATAAATAGAAAAGTAACGCTGATTAATGACCGTTAATTTTCAGCTGTGTTCGCGTGCCATTTCTGATCATTGTAAGCCTACGCTGGTTAGATATAGTGAATTAATTTTATCCCCCCATAATAGAGCAATCCAACCTGCAATAGCGAGATAAGGGCCGAAAGGGATAGGAGTACTTTTGTCGCGTTTTACGAAGATTACCATGGATGTGCCGATGATAGCGCCTACAATTGATGACATCAGAATAATTTGCAGAAGATATTGCCAGCCTAACCAGGCGCCAAATAAAGCTAAAAGTTTGAAGTCACCGTATCCCATTCCTTCTTTACCTGTCAGAAGTTTAAAAGATTGGTAAATAGTCCACAGGATAAGGTACCCCGCTATAGCACCGATAATACTAGAGACAGGATCTGTCAAAATATTAAACAGACTTAGAAATAAACCCAGCCACAACATAGGTAAAGTAATGTTATCGGGTAGTAATTGATGGTCAATATCAATGCCACTCAAAGCAATCAAAATCCAGGTAAGCAATATTGCAAAAAGTGTCTCAATTTGCCCTCCTAACTGATAAGCAACAACAACAGTTAAAATAGCCGTTAATGCTTCAACAAAGGGGTAGCGCAATGAAATGCTGGTTTGACAGTTGGCGCATTTACCTTTTAGAAAAAGGTAGCTGAAAACAGGGATATTTTGATACCATTTAATTTCTGTACTACATTCGGGGCAGTGGGAACCCGGAAGGGATAGATTAAATGGTTTATCATCCTGATCCGTAATAGACAACTCAAGAAACTCCTGGCATTCCTTTTTCCAGCCTTGATGCATCATAATAGGGAGGCGATAGATAACGACATTTAGAAAACTTCCCACCATTAACCCAATGATACCAGAGAGCAGACAGAGTAAAACAGGTGAGTTTATAATAAAAGAATAAGATGACATATAGGTTTAAAATAAGGAGCTGAAAATGCACGATAGGCGTTGTAGTTTGATGATATGTCAGGGGGGGGGCAGTCTACTATCTAGATAATAGACTCGCTCTCCCAGCGAAACAAAATGCTTATCTACCTTTTACTTTGACGATGATAACGGAGTATAGGCTTAGCCTACAACCGCTCCGAGCTTGAAAATAGGTAAATACATAGCAACAATTAAACCACCCACTAAAGTACCTAGGATAACCATGATAAAGGGTTCCATTAAGCTGCTTAAGTTATCAACGAGATTATCAACTTCCTCTTCGTAAAAGTCAGCAACTTTATCCAGCATTTTATCAATAGAGCCGGACTCTTCGCCAATGGCGAGCATCTGCACGACCATATGAGGAAACAGGTTTGTCTGGGTGATGGCGTATTGCATACTTTGTCCTGTTGCTACATCTTCACGCATCTGCATAACGGCAGTAGAGTAGACGATATTTCCTGTGGCCCCAGCAACTGATTCTAATGCATCTACTAAGGGGACACCGGCAGCAGACATAGTCGCTAACGTACGCGCAAAACGTGCTATTGCAGATTTATTCAGAATAAGGCCAATAATGGGTATTTTTAGCATTAAGCGGTCTAAAAAATAATTGAATTTTTTAGACCGCTTTTTGAAATAACCAAAGGTCTTGACTGCTGCTATAACGCCTCCGACGACATAATACCAGTAGGCAACCATCCAGTCTGAAAGCCCCATTACCCATAAAGTAAAGCTAGGTAAATCAGCGCCAAAACTATCAAATAATTCTTTGAAAACGGGCACCACAAAAATAAGTAAAATAGCCGTTACGATAAAAGCAATAACGACTACCGCGATGGGGTAAGTTAAGGCTTTTTTGACTTTTGCCTTGATTGATTCAGATTTTTCTTTGTAGGTAGCAATTTTATCCAGTAAGCCTTCCAGAACCCCCGCGTGTTCTCCTGCTTCAACAAGGTTACAAAATAACTCGTCAAAATAAAGAGGGCGTTTCTGTAATGCCTGAGCAAGCGTGTCTCCGCTTTCTATATCGACTTTAATACCGAGTAACAGTTCTCCCATAGAGGGGTTTTCATTGCCTTTACCAATAATATCGAACGACTGCACCAAGGGCACACCAGACTCCAGCATAGTGGCGAGCTGCCTGGAAAAGATACAAATATCTTTAGTGGTAATGGCTTTTTTAGCTTTGGTAAAGAGTGCTTTTGGTTTTTTCTTAATGGAAATAACGCGGATACCTTGCCGGCGTAACTCTACGCGTCCCACGGTATCGCTATATGCGATAATTTCACCACTCACTAGTTTGCCTTGTTTATCCTTGCCTTTCCAGATGTAGTCTAGTTGTTCTGCACTTTCTGCCATAATTACTCTCTTGTCACTCGGTCAATTTCTTCAATAGATGTAATGCCTTGCATAACCTTCAACAAACCTGAACGCCTTAAGTCATTAATTCCTTCTAAAGCTGCTTGTTCACCTAATTGCATGGCATTACAACCCTCCAGAATACAGCTGCGCATTTGCTCACTAATCGGCATAACCTGATAAATACCAACACGTCCTTTATAACCGTCATTGCATTTATCACAACCAACGGCTTTATATACGGTGAAGCTTCCTATTTCCTCATCGTTAAAGCCTACTTCCTGCAATGTTTTGTCAGGGTATCCTGAATCTATTTTACAGCGTTCGCAAAGACGTCTCGCTAATCGTTGTGCCATTATGAGTAATACTGAAGAAACAATATTAAAAGCAGGGATGCCCATTTGAAGTAGGCGATTCAATGTTTGAGGCGCATCGTTTGTATGTAAAGTGGATAAAACCAAATGACCCGTTTGTGCCGCTTTTACAGAAATTTCAGCTGTTTCAAGGTCACGTATTTCCCCAACCATGATGATATCAGGATCTTGTCTTAAGAAAGCCCTTAAGGCTTCAGCGAAGGTAAGTCCTGCTTTAGGGTTCATATTGACCTGATTAATACCTTCTACAGTAATCTCAACGGGGTCTTCAGCAGTCGAAATATTGCGCTCGGTGGTATTCAGTATATTGAGGCCTGTATATAGCGAAACTGTTTTACCACTACCGGTTGGTCCAGTCACCAGAATCATGCCATAAGGCTTTTTAATGGCGTCTAGAAACATTTTATTTTGTTCAGGCTCAAAGCCTAACTTTTCAATACCCAACTGCGCACTGGTAGGATCCAAAATACGTAATACAATTTTTTCACCATACAGGGTAGGGCAGCTATTAACTCGAAAATCAATTGCTTTATTTCTGGATAGAGTCATTTTAATACGCCCATCCTGAGGGACGCGGCGTTCTGCAATATCCATTTTAGACATTACTTTAATACGTGAAATAAGTCGATGTGAGATATTCTGGGGTGGGTTGGCTACTTTATATAGCATTCCGTCACATCGATAACGGATACGAAAGTATTTTTCATAGGGCTCAAGGTGAATATCAGAAGCTCCTTTTTTAATAGCATCCAGTAAAATTTTATTAACATAACGTACGATAGGTGCGTCTTCAACGTCACTGTTTATATCCTCAGCGACTTGTTGTTCACCATCAGATAAGTCAATGTTTTCTAAATCGGCATCCAGTATATCACTGATACTGGTATCGTTAGCTTCTATAAAGTGCTCAATTGTTTTTACAAGTTTATCTTCTTCGACTAATATTGTTTCTGTATTTAGACGAGTATGAAATTTTATATCATCTAGAGCCTTAACATTTGTCGGGTCAGATAACGCAATAAATAGCTTGTTTCCTCTTTTGAACAGCGGTAAAGCATGATGTTGCATAATCAAGCTTTCACTGACAAGATTAGTGGGTAAGAGCGATTTATCAATCGCAGATAAATCAAAATAAGGCATACCAAATTCAGTTGCAGCAAGGTTGGCAATCGCTTTTGCCTGAACGAGCTGATGATTAACTAAGTACCTAATAAGTGGTGTTTGGGATTTTTTAGCCTTTGCACTGTGAGTATCGGCTTCAATCGCAGTTAATAAGCCTTCTTTTACGATACATTGAAGTAAACCACTAAACTGTAATTCTGAAGAATTTGCTACCATAAAAACACTAATAATTTAAAGATATGCTAATAAATATAGATGAAACTTGAAGTTTAGCAACTAATTATTTATTAATAATCATCTCTACTCAGGAAGAATGAATTAAACATACTCATACTGAACAAGCGAATTCATCGGGATAATATTTTTTATCTAGAAGCAAAGACAGTACAGATCAAAATTAAGGACAAGCTCTAAAAGTAAAAAGAAATAAATATTCTGCTTAGGGAAATGGAAAAATATAATCATCTAAAACGAGTCTCCTTTCAATATTCTGTTTACACTTTATCGCCAATCAGCTTAGAATTAAAGACGGACAATACATACTTGTGGGGCGTAGAGCGGACTTTAGTCCACTATGACCTTATATGGCCGTGCGGACTGAAGTCCGCTCTACGCTCGTCTCTAACTTGTGATAACTTTTACTCGATGTTCCAGATTTTGTAGTGTGTTGATTTTACTATCTATTTTTGGCGTCTTTCATATTTCCCCAAAAGTAGTTTACACTTTTTACTGAAAGAAAAATTTGACATAGTCTCCCATAGCCATAAAAAAATGGCTACAAATCGGCAATCACTGACGGGTTTTTTCTTTTAAGCAACAAGTAGCTCAGGGTCCTTTTCTTCAATAATGTCAATCCAGTCCTTCTCTTGCCAGCAATTCTAAATATAAGAGTTATACTCCCCCTTAAAATCTATTATAGATT
>CAYZUM010000152.1:0-7047 GCA_964481455.1 uncultured Methylomonas sp.
TCAAAAACACAGTTTATTGAATATTTTGGAGCTGGCTTTGGCTTATTATTTATAAGCCAGATTATCAAATTTTTTTCTTAAAGTAGGAACTGATATATTTAAAATATCTGCTATATTTTCGAGTGTTTTTCTGCCAAATAGGTAATCACTATAATAAGATTTATAATTGATTTTTTTACCCCGTGATTCTAGCCAGTAATAACCACATATATTGCAAATATAACCTTGGCGATTTCTTTTTTTACCATTCTTCTTGGCTGATGATTTTTTACATTTTAAACAAGTTTTTTATGCATCTTATAATCCTTTTATATTAATATACTATATCATATTGTTTTTTAAGATAAAAACAAGGGAAATAGCAGTACATTTCTTTCTTTATGCCCAATTCCGGTTTATTACTTGAAGCTAAAGAGACAGCCTGCTTTATGATAGGAGATTAACCGGATATACGAATAAAAAGAGGTGATAAAAAACAGAAAGACAACCCCAATTTAGCGCGGCTACTCCAGTACTACTGATTTAAGGAGAGGGGAAAGTGTGCCTTGTAGAAATGATCTTTATTAAAAAGTGTAGCTATGAGGTATGCTCTGAATTGCTGCCAATTACTTCAGCTATTGCTTGTTTCGGAAATAACTGAAACGTATCACTTCTGTCATCATGTCTCGTCTTAACATGACCGCAAAATTTATACTTTACTCTCTATAAGCTGCCAATACACCGCTAAAAGTTTTTCACGAAATTGTTCTGGCAAGAAACCTTGCGCAGTCACCCATGCTTCTTTTTGCATATTGGACAATACTTCAATATTGTCGGCTAAATCATAAATTGCCTGCTTCATTTCCTCCTCGGTGTTGATCAGTACTCCATTTTTACCCTCTTGGATAAGAGCTTTTTGACCCGGCCCCGGGACGGCAACAACGGGTGTAGAGCAAGCCATTGCTTCTAACAAAACCAAGCCCTGAGTATCTGTTTTAGAGGGGAACAGAAATAGATCCGCCTCTTTATACTCGATGTTCCAGTTTTCAACTATAACTGGGCTTGAAGGCACCTAGATTTTGTTGCAATAAAAGTTAATCAATTGATTTTAAAGGTAATCTTAATTTTACCGAAATAAAAAAAAGATAATAAAATCAACATGCTACAAAAACTGGAACATCGAGTTATAGTAATTGATTAATTGCTCACGGGGAGGTTTAAGGACAAACTGAACTTGCTGCTCTGATAATTGCAAATGACCATAAGCATAGCAGCGCAAACCCTCATATTCGGCACCATAACCAACCAGAGTTAGGGTAAAGCGTTTATCTAGCAGGTTTAATACATCCAGTAGAAACGGCACATTTTTTTCTTTTGTAAACCGCAGTACGCTCAGTAATTTAAGCGGATCTTCTTTCGTTCTTTTTCTCTTTATATAAGGGATGCCCTGAAAACAGGGTAGCAATGGGCTGGGAATACATTTCACAAGAGTCCTGATATTCTGCGCGTTAAGATAATCCATGATACTTGGACTGGGTGCAATAATCGTATCGACAGAACCGCAAAATTTTCTCACTAATTTGTTTATCAAGGGTTTTGCAAGAGTGACAGGGATTGGTACATAATGCGCGTATTCCTCATACAAAGTATGGTAGGTAAATACAACGGGTATCTCTAGTTTTCGAGCGACTTCAAGCCCCTTAACCCCCAACAAAAAAGGATGATGTAGATGAATTATGTCAGCACTCATACCCCCAATGATCCGTTTTAATTGAGTCACCATAAACCAGGGGATAGCATAATGATTTTGCCTGCACCTGAATTTTATCGGCGTGCCTACACGAATAACATAATCAGGATCAGAATGTTTATGCCCCAGAAAGTCCAAGGTAATGATGCGAACAAAATGACCATCTTCCAGCAAATTTGCAACTTGTGCATTGATAGAACTGACTACTCCGCCACTGTAGGGTGTGTAGTTATTGGTAATTAAGGCGATACGTAATTTTTTTCCTTCATTGCTCATAGTTAATTCATAAAAAGCACAACGCATAAGAAGTCAATAAATGTGATCAGCAACTTTTTCGAACGCTCATGACTCACACACAACCACTTGATAGCGCATAAAATAGGGCGTGACCTCTATCAAGCGCTCCAAAGTCACTTCTTGCTGATCAAATTTCAAGGCCTTACCAAGTTCATAGTGAGCTGAAGCGACAAACAATTGTTTGTCACCCCTATTGTCTAATAACAGTGCTGATAATTTAGTCTTAACAGACATTAAAGATTGTTGTAGTAAACTCACCTGCCCTTGGCACAATTCTACGACTGAATGCTTTACTGTCCCACGGCGCCCTTGATGAACACACCGAGTAATACCCATCGCTGGCTTGAAAGCAGAATCATAGCAAATAAAAATATTTCCTACACAGAGTTTTACTGCCATCGTCTCAGCAACAAAATATAAAGATAACGATGTTTGTACCAGTTTCATCGCCCCAAATTCAAGCTTAAGCACCTCATTTTCATCAACTTCTTGCTGTTGATAACTCCAAATATCAGCGGATGAAACCTTTTCCAATTCATAGTCATTTTGCTTTTTTTCTTTCACCATTGCCAGATTTGAAAACGTCAGGTCTTCAGGTGCAGGTGTATTAAGCGTCAGTATTTGACGATGACGTACATGTTTGACAAAAAAATCAACAACACAATCAAAACGACTGACAAAGACATAGGCACTGGATAATGTAAATTTAGTATTTTCAAGCAAAAAATGATATTGATCAAAGGTCGCCATCACCAAATTTGCAGCCCCTATCTTAAGACTCTGTTTGTTTTCAAAATTAATCAACGCGTACGTATCAAATAAAACACAATGATCAGGTAGCACATCGGGACAAAAATAAACGGGTTGGTAGTCAATAGCTGTTCTATATTCCCAGCAAAACACACGATCTGACGGCATACCTGATTCAATCAAATTAACGAAAGAACAGTTGTGAGTACAAAAGTCAAAAAGTGTCAGAATATCTTGCTGACTAAGTCTGTATGGGTTTGCTAACCAAAATAATAACGCGCGCTTTAATGCCAGAGAACTGGTCGGTAAAGCCTGGCATTCAGGAATTGAATGTCTAACAGCCATATCCAGAAAATTTGCATTGTTTGCTAATTCATAACACCCCGCTAAACATTCCCATAAAACAACAGATGGCCTTTGATAAGCTAAAGCGCAATGTTGAAATGCAATCCCTATCATCTGTATTGCAAAATTGACATGTAGTACCTGCTCACTTTTTAATGCTACCTTCCTCGCTAAATAGACATGTAAAAAAGCCAAATGGTACAAAGTCCGGATACTCAACTGAGCGACTTTACTAGCCTGGGAGTGCTTCATGATGGCTTTTCTCAAGGTCACGGATAAATGCAGCACGACGGGCGTTAAACGTTTGACAGCTATGGCCAAAGAGTCGGGATCAATCTTGACATGATGTTTTTTTAAAGTAGAAAGTACCTTAAAGACTTCATTACTCATCAAGAGTACCTCTGAGGCTGGAAACTGACTCAGCCAGTCCGAGATTGATTTATTGGTATAGACAAAGGGTAAAGTCATCATGCTCGACATATCATCAACTATATAATAAAGAAAAAAAACGCTCATAGTTCAAAACATTTAGGCTAGTACTATAAGCCCTAAATAACCGAGAAACTGGGGAGTAGGCTTTAGCCTACATGAACCGCAAATCATGCAAGCTAAAGCCTACTCCCCAGTTTTATTAATGACTGATTATTTAATATTATTTTCTCGGTTATTTTAAGGCACGAGGTACTAGGAGCTTGTCCAAGAATGAAACTCAATAAATACAATAGCTTAAATTGACTTCTAAGTACCTAAAAAATCATCAAGAATGGATGCTATTTGTAAGTATCTGAAATTAAATAGATTATTTTCTCCCTTCTAAAATAATAATTTTTCATTTTTATCCTAAGTAATTGAATTAAAATGAATTGTGTTCTTGGACAGCCTCCTAGGAGTTTCGATACGTTTATTGTAGGAGCGGCCTTTAGCCGCGAAATAAACCAAGGCTCTTATTTATTTCTCGGCTAAAGGCCGCTCCTATAGACTTTCAGATAAATAACGTCACGAAGTTCATTCCTCTAAGGGATGTTTGCCGTGATACCTCACAGCAACTTTACACGACAAAAAACATTCTCTAAATGTATGACTTCATCAATCAATCTAAGACCGGAATACAAACCTAGGTTTGGGCTACCAACTTAACAAGGGACAAAAACACGTAGAGTGGGCAATCTTTTCTGCCCACCATTAAAGCTTGAACATGGTGGGCAGAAAAGATTGCCTACCCTACGCGTGATAGTCTGTCCCGTCTTAAATTGGTAGCCTAGGTTTGTACTCCATTCTTTAATGTTTGTCGGGTATAGAGCTTTATGCCAATAGACTTTATTTATCTGAGAAACTCTATCTATAAAAAAAATAGCGCATATCATGACAATACCTTCGCCTAAAACAGAATACACCATGAAGAGCACGAAGAAACTAAAGAAAAACAAATAGTTGACAAGCGCTAAGTGCACAATCAAAACAACATCGTAACCCATTGATTAAAAATACTTCATGCTCTTCATGTCCTTCATGGTAAATAATTTTTTTAAATTTAGCGAAGGTATTGTCATTAGAGACAATCACCTTAATGTTAGCCGAAAAATATTTTTCTGCCCAAAAACTGATAAAAACTGACATTTTTTGTCACTTATAAACAATACCGACCACAAATGTCACCGACAGAAACCCTCACTTTTGTTTAAAAAAACCAAGAAAAACGAATACATACAAAAAATATCAAACAAATAAAAGACTGAAATTAAAATATAGACCTTTAATATCATACAGTTAACAAACTTACCCTTCATTATTTTCGTATTTCTTCATACCTAAAATATTTTTTGGCACGATCAATGCTTTAACCTTAGTGAGCTTGACAGAAAGCAGTATTTTAGCTTTAACTGAACATCATTTTTACTGAATCTTAATATATTTTATTAACTGAATAACATTTTTTTAAACACACTAAGGAACACTTATGAATATGCAAAAAGTACAACAAGGTTTTACGCTTATCGAATTAATGATCGTTGTTGCAATTATCGGTATTTTAGCCTCCATCGCGATTCCGGCTTATCAGGATTATATAATTCGTGCTAAAGTGACAGAAGGCTTAAGCTTGGCTTCTGCTGCAAAAGCAGCGGTCGTAGAGAATGCGGCAAGCGGCTCTGCTCTTGCCCAAGGATGGACGGCTCCTGCTGCAACCGACTCAGTTGCTGGTGTCGAAGTATCAGCAGCTGGTGAAATCACAATTACTTATACCGCTAAATTATTTGACGAAACATTAATACTTTCACCTCGTGATGGTGGTACGGATGGCAACAGTTTAGCAGAGGGTACTCCTCCTGCAAATGGTTCCATTACATGGAACTGTAATAGCGCAGTATCTACCTTAAGCGGAAGTAAGGGTAGTCTTCAAGGTAAATATGCACCCGCTAATTGTCGCTTATAAGCCTTTAACCTAGCAATCATTTAAACACATTAAAGCCGATCCTTAGTCTACTAAGGGTCGGCTTTTTTGTTAGACTCTTATTATAAAATTATGACCCGTATAAAAGCCGTTAGCATTCATCTTTTAATCAGTTTAGCGGTTGTTTCCAGTGTGATTACATATGCTGTTATCATCTGGTATCCTGACATTTATTCACAAACAGATGAATTTATAGCGATTTTATGGTTATTAGCCACTGTTGATATCACTTTAGGCCCTTTACTAACGGCGGTTGTTTTTAAACCACAGAAAAAAAGCTTAAAATTTGACCTTTCAGTCATTGCTCTCTTACAAATGGTAGCACTAAGCTATGGCGTTAATACCTTATTCACTGCACGCCCTGTCTTTATTGTTTTTAATATAGACCGGCTAACCGTTGTGTCTGCTGTTGATATTCCAATATCTGAACGGCAAAGAGCTTCCCCTGATTATCAAAAATTTTCCTATACCGGGCCTATATTAGTCGGCTCTCATCTTCCAGATGATCCACAAGAACGTGAACGTATCTTAACGTTATCTATTCTAAATCATGTTGACTTAGCCCAATTGCCGCAAAATTACGTGCCCTATGAACAAGTCACTCATGCTGTTTTAAATCAACTTAAATCATTTGATGTTTTAATAAAACATAAACCAGAATACCAGGCCGTTATACAAACGGCATTATCAAAGCTACATGTTGCAAATACTGCCGTTGGCTATTTGCCTGTTATTGCAAAATCTAAGGATACAATCGCCGTTATCAGCCGTGAAAATGGACAAGTGCTTAAATATTTGCCTATAAATGCATGGTAATACCTAGGAGGCTGGGTTAGCTTATTGAGCGCAGCAAAATAACGAAACCCAGCATTTAGACTCATTAATCCCGAAACCTTCGCCACCGTACCCTGATTTGCTGGGACTACCTGCTTAAATTGAGAGTCTTATTTGTTAAATGTGCTTCTAGCTCTTCATTGTTAAACCAGTTACAGCGGCTATTTGTTCAACCGGAAAATTTATTTGCCATAACTTAACGACTGTTGCCAGTGCATTTTCTCGAATGCCTTCTTCCCTACCCTTTTTCCGGCCTTCTGCATAAGCATCATTTTTAGCCGAATCAAGGGGATTATTCATATCCCAGTAATATTTTAAACTGCGGCCATAGTCAGCGCGCGCGTCTTGATTGAGTTGAGCAATTTCAGCGATCTTAAAAACTTTTTGCTTACGAGTTTAAAACAGGACATCGGATAGGAGTGAAAGAGCTTTAGCTGTTTCCGAAACAGCAATAGCTCTTGCACTCCTGCATGGCATTTTGAATCGTCATTGTCCCGCCTTAAACTCGTAGCCGAAATGGGTCACCAACTAACTCCTTTGCAAAATAAGTAGGGTGGGCAGTCTTTTTTGCCCACCATCCAGTTGAACCTCGGTGGGCAGAAAAGATTGCCCACCCTACAAATGATGGCTTGTCTCGTCTTAA
>CAYZUM010000153.1:0-7032 GCA_964481455.1 uncultured Methylomonas sp.
CTATGCGCCTATTTCTACTAATGGAAGACAAACAAAAATTCTGCGCAATATGGGTGGTTTATTTATTGCGCCTTACCTAACACATTAAACAATAAACGATTGAAAGTCTGTAGATTCAGTTTATTCACATCGTGCGAATGAATTCGCACCTACAGTTGTTCTGTATTTCATGCAGGTTACTCAGTTTAGCTTGTTTAAATCAGAGATATTTGTATGGGAGGTTTTAATGTACAAGGCATACGATGTCCTCATTATGGGGGGAGGGCTATCTGGACTCACATTAGCTATTCAGCTGAAGCGAAGAGAAAAAAAATTGCGCGTTCTGGTCGTTGAAAAGGCATCTTATCCAGCGCCTGAGGCTGCGCATAAGGTAGGCGAATCCTCTGTAGAAATCGCCAGTTTTTACTTTGAAGAAATTTTGGGTTTGAAGTCTGAACTGGAAAATGAACTGCCTAAACTGGGTTTACGGTTTTTTTATACTTACAGGGATAATCAAGATATTACGCAACGTATTGAACTTGGGCCCAGTGTTTATCCTGCTTCAAAAAGCTATCAGTTAGATAGAGGACGATTTGAGAATGCCTTGATTAAACGTTGTCTTAACTTAGGTGTCGATTTTAAAGATAACTGTAGAGTAAAGGACTTTACGCTTGGCGAAAATGATCACCAGTTCACGCTTTTAGCTGATGGACAGGAACGTATTATACAAAGTAAATGGCTGGTAGATGCAACTGGGCGCATGAGTGTACTGAAGAGAAAACTTAAACTTTCTAAGTCAGTCTATCATGATATGAATGCCTCCTGGTTTAGAGTTAACCATGAAATCAGAGTGGATGACTGGGCAGACGATCAGCGATGGCAAGACCGATTGAAGGAACCACGGTGGTTAAGTACCAATCATTTGCTAGGGAGAGGTTACTGGGTCTGGATTATTCCTCTCTCATCAGGTGCAACCAGTATAGGAATTGTCGCGGATGCTAATATTCATCCTTATGCAGAATTTAATACCTTTGAGAGAGCAATAGGGTGGCTGAAAAAATATGAGCCGCAATTTTCCAGCATTATCGATCAGCATATAGAAAAGGTTCAGGATTTTCTGACACTCAAACATTATTCACATAATTGTAAAAAAATATTTTCAACAGATGGTTGGGCGATTACTGGAGATGCGGGAGTCTTTCTAGACCCGTTTTATTCACCCGGTAGTGATTTTATTGCCATTAACAATTGCTTTATTACTGAGTTGGTGACTAAACGCTATGCCGGTGAATGCATTACCTTTGAAGCAGAGCAATATGAGAAACTATTTCGCATCCTGTTTTTAGCGTTCGGTCCTGTGTATGAGGATCAGTACCCTATTATGGGTAACGCTAAAGTGATGACGATAAAAGTCATCTGGGATTTTACGGTGTACTGGAGCGGTATTGCCTTATTATTTTTTAGGAACAAATTAGTTGACCTGATGTTTATGCAATCGGCGAAAATTATTTTGCAACAAATTTATCAAATAAATATCCAGATGCAGGCTTTTTTCCGACATTGGGCTGAGATCGATAAATCCACAATGGAGATGAGTGATATTTTTATAAATTATAGTCACATTGATTTTTTGCAGCAATTAAATTCAGATTTACACAAGCAACAAAGTGATGAGCAATTGCAGCAGCAACTCGCTAAAAATATTGTTTTTATTAAAGAGTTGGCTAATGAGATTGCAACTGAAGGAGTACGCGTTTTTCCCGTTTTAAAAGAGATTGCACCTGAAGTAAGCGAGGAATGTTCGCATCATTTACAAGATATTTTCGCACAATTTGGGGGGTAGGCTTTAGCCTACACGAGTTATTATGGAAAAGTGAATGGATAGTTATTAATGGTGAAACAGGTAGGCTAAAGCCTACTCCCCTTGCTGTTTTTTAAATTTAGCAAATAATCTATTGGCATTAAAATCAATTAACTGATTGAGGTGGTACAGAAACTTAAAGGCTCGTAGTGGAAGTTTGATTTCCGCATTGTTATAGGCATCGCCTGCTAAAACCGAGATAACGGCAGATTTAAGTTTTTGTTTAACCGGATGTTGGCAGGCTTCATCAGATGCCATCAGCAGTTTATGTAAAGCGGGGCTGTTAAAGCGATAAATAAACCAGCAAAAAGCTTTTATTTCTTCTGCAACAGCCTTTTCAAACTGATTGATTAATTGTTTAGGGTCAGTGGGGTGATTAAGTAGCTGGTCAACTAACTCAGCCCCTCTAGTGGCACTTTGCATGGCGAGATAGACTCCGCTGGAAAAAATAGGGTCAACGAAAGCATAAGCATCTCCAATTAACAAAAAGCCATCACCTGACATAGTGCTAGACTGATAAGAATAATTCCCCGTCGCTAGTATTTCGCTATTAAGTTGTGCATTTATCATGCGTTGCCTGATCTCCGGTATGAGGGCAAGGGTTTTGTGGAAGAATACCTCTAAATCTGTATCACGGGTTTTTAAATACTCTGGCCAGCAAACACAACCGATACTCATCATGCCATCTTTCAGTGGGATCAGCCATACCCAGCCGTGTTTAAACCAGTAAATGCTGATATTGCCTTCATCTTTATCTTTTCTGCGCTCAACGCTTTTAAAATGTGCAAAAATTGCGGCCATTTTGTGCTTTGAGTTTTTATTTTTGCTTTTCAGTTGTTGTGCTATGACAGTATCTCGCCCTGATGCATCAATAAGATATTGGCTGGTAAATTCGTGTTGTTTGCCTTGTTCATCGCTTGCCAGGATTTTTTTCGGTGAGCACTCCAATTCAGCGTGTGTCACTGTCATCCCTTCAAGTGCAGTGGTTCCTTTTTGCTGACAATTTCTAAACAGCAATTCGTCTAACTCAGAGCGCCTGACTTGATAAGCAAAAGCAGGGCTGTTACGGGTGGCTTTAGCAAAATAAAAAGTATCTTGTGCAAGAGGTGTCTCTAAAGAATTAAACTCGGCTGCATATTTCTTAATACCAATTGCATCCACCTGTTCAAGGACGCCGAGTTTTTCAAACAGAGGTATGTTCATAGGTAGCAAGGACTCGCCAATATGAAACCGAGGGTGATGCATTTTTTCGAGTAGGCAAACAGAGCGCCCTTTTTCGGCAAGCAAGCTGGCTATTGTTGTTCCAGCAGGCCCACCACCAATGACTAATACATCGTAGTGTGATTGCATCTTAGGCCATGGCTCCATTGATATTGATAATTTGCCCCGAAATATAGCTAGCATCATCAGAGCATAGAAAGCTCGCGAGGGAGGCGACTTCTTCAGGTTTACCGGCGCGTTTCATCGGCACGATATTTTTAATCATTTGCGAGTCAAAACTATTTTCAGTCATGCTGCCGGCAATAATGCCTGGTGCAATCGCATTCACTGTGATTTTCCTCGAAGCCAGTTCCTGTGCCAATGATTTAGTGGCACCATTTAAGGCTGCTTTTGCTGCCGAGTAGTTGCACTGGCCTCGGTTTCCCATGACTCCCGCAACGGATGACATATTGATGATCCGTCCCCAGCGGCTTTGTATCATTGGCATTAACAGAGGATGAGTCACATTATAAAAACCATGCAGTGAGACATCAATGACCTCTTTCCAGTGTTGTTGACTCATCCCGACTAAGGGTGCATCGCGATGTATGCCCGCATTATTGATGATAATCTGGATTAAGCCTGCTTCTGAGAGTTTGTTGAGTGCAGCTTCAGTCGCTTCTGAATGACTGACATCAAAAGCACAGGCTTCAGCTGAGCCACCTTTTTGTTTGATATCATCAGCGATACACAAAGCTTTGTCGTAATGATGATGGCTATGTACAATCACGTGAATATTATCTGCGGCGAGACGATAGCAAATAGCAGCTCCTATATCGCCACTACCGCCAGTAATAAGTGCTATTTTCATGTTTGTGTATGTATAACAGTTGCCCTGGCATCAAGTAATAAAGTATTTTGATCGTCGCTAATACGAAACGAATAGACCGCTCCGTTTTCTATTTTTAATTCCGCGTGTGCTTCAATATGTAATGCGCCAGTGAGTGTATCTAATGTATCAATATAAAAATGGGCACCGCGTACGGCGGCGAGAAACCCGGGAGAAGACTTTCCTGCAAGTAGACCGCCATGTATTGCCATCGTTTGTGCGCCATATTCTATCAGATGAATGGCGGAAAGGCTGTCAGATAAGCGCAATGGATTATTGTTATCCAGATGAGTATGGCTGATACAGTGGATATGATGAGTACTCCATGCAGAAACTTGATCAATGAGCATCATTGTTCCCGCATGGGGAATCAGGTGAGAAAATTGCGCTTGTTCTAGAGGTTTATTTTTCATCATGTTGCCAGTAATCATAAAAATTAAACCAGTTGTAAGGTGTTTCAAGCATTTGCTTCTCAAGTATATCGACATATTGTTGAGTATACATTTGTATGTCTTGCTGTCTTGAGTTTCGCCTAAGGATGACTTCTTCAGCGAGTAGCTCAAAGTGAATTTTATAGCGCTTGCCACCTAAATAAAGACCAAAAAAAACGATCAGGGGAACTTTTAAGGCAGATGCGAGCAGAACGGGAGCTGTTGACATTTTAACCGGTTCTCCCAATAGTGTACAAATAACCGTTTTCTCTTTGCCATCGCCTAAAATACGGTCACCTAATAAGCCGACGGTTGTTCCACAGTTTATTGCTTCTTTTACTTTG
Source organism: uncultured Methylomonas sp. (assembly GCA_964481455.1). Classification (GTDB taxonomy): domain Bacteria; phylum Pseudomonadota; class Gammaproteobacteria; order Methylococcales; family Methylomonadaceae; genus Methyloprofundus. The sequence goes on from CAYZUM010000153.1 coordinate 4,705, forward strand.
AGTAGCCCACTGGGCGAGCCATCTAAAGAAATCAGCGTATCGGCAACATCTGTATTCAGGGCATTAAGGACTTGTACCATCATAGGTGCCTGATGTTCATACATCAGAATTTTGATGGGCAAAGGGTAGTGACTGACGGCATAGCTACGTAACACTTCGAAACTACCGATATGGCTACCTAGAAGCAGGCAACCTATGCCATTTTTACTATAAGTTAAAGGGATGTTTTCGGCAGGGAAGCTAATCTCTAATTTAGCAAACTGGCCTGTGAGCAAATAGACCCGATCCAGAATGGTCGCTGCAAAAGCGTGGATATGCTTTGCGCTATCCCACCAAGTCGCTTTACGCTTTAATGCCCGGCTTAGGTATTGTAAGGATGCTTTCCGATGTGATGAGGCAAATAGCAAAAAATAGGCGGTGATCGGGTAAAGTAGTGTGCGTGCAAAGGGGCGCCCCATGTGAAGCGCAATCCAGCGTATCGTCAGTAAAGTAAAAGGAGTACTACGCTCATTGCTTGCTTGCCAATCTTTACTCATCTTCTGCTCCCGGTTTAGCCAGGATAATCATCGAGCCCGTTGCTAAGGTCTCTGTGTCGCGAGTACAGGAAAATTTTATGTTTTTAGCGGATGATTGTATCAGCGTAATCGTAAAATTTTCACCAGGGTGTAGAGGTTGTAAAAATTTTGCCTGAGCTAAGGTATTGATGCGATAGCCGGGCAACCAGTTAAGCAGTTGGTGTTGTACATAATTTAAGATAATAACCCCTGGTACGATAGGGTTATCAGGAAAATGACCGGCAAAACAAGGGTGTGATGCAGGGATACAATAGTAATGTTTATTTTCTGGCAAGTTGCTGGGTCCGTATTAGTTGCTCAAGGTCTGTTTTAATGATTTTACCCATGTTATTGCGCGGCAAGGCTGAGACTGCATATATTGCACGTGGCATAAAGACTTCATCGATAGATTGTTGTAGATGATTAATAATAACTTTTCTGGGTAATTGACTAACCACTAAGGCGGATAGGCGGTCATTTTTACTGGGAAAAAACACGCCATCTTCAACGCCTGCTAATTGTATCAGTAACTGATTCAATTCGTTAAGAGAGGCTCTTTTTCCGGCGATCTTGATAGTATCCGCTGAACGACCCAGTAGGGTGAAATACTCTTTATCTTCAATATTCAACTTATCATCTAAAATACGAGGCTTGGCAATATGCCCGCCTTGCAAAATTAACTGCCCGTTCCTTCGTGTAAGCTGTACGCAAGAATAAAGTCGCCATTTGCTTGATTCAGTAGGTCGGCGCGAAGCAAATGACAGCGTTTCAGTGCTGCCAAATAATTCAAATAGGGGGGCGTGTAGTTTTTGCTCTATTTGCATTGCTAAATCGCTGTGCATGGGAGCTGTCGAGGAAAGAATGAATGTTATATCAGCCCACTTACCCTCTGTAAGAGAACAGCTTTTTAAATGTCGTGGTGTAGAGAGGAGCACTTTATCGCTTGCAATACTTTTAAGCGTGTTGCGAATATCTTCAGGGTAGAATGGGCGACTATTGTGCAAGCTTAATTGAGAGTGTAGCACCCAAAAAAGGGATGTTTCCAGTCCATACATATGTTGCATGGGAACGGTTGATATAAAGGCTATAGGCTTGTTTTGCAAGTTAAAACGTTGCAGTGCGAGCTCAGCAGAGGTCTGAAATTCACACCAGGTTTTTGGGCTCGCTTTTGGTTTTCCTGTGCTGCCTGATGTAAAAGAAATAGAGACTGTACGATGAATATTAATGGTTGGAAAGGCGTTGGTGTGACTACTTTTCAGGCTAGCAAAATTGACCCATAAATCTGCGTTTGTCTTATTATCACTGAGTATATAACTCTCTGGATAAATATCCTTTAAGTCGGTTAGCGTTTTGGGTGCCTGATTTGAGGGAAGTAGTGATATTTGCTCGCGGATACAGACGGCAAGATAACTAACAATAAACAGGTAGCGGTCTTGGCATAGATTGATGGCATAGGTTTTTTTAGGCAGCTTGTTGCTTAAGGCAACGGCATGCACTAATAAATCAGCACGGCTAAAAGTGGTATCGGAGCAGAAGCAAAAAACGCTGTTCAGTGTGTCTTTAAATAAATCGGGCAGAGAAATAAAACGCGGTGTTGTTAAGGGCACAGTTGCGGGTTAAAAGTGGCAAGTAACGGGAAATAGGAAGTCCTACATTCTATCTGTTTGCAGTGCTATTGTTCAAGTGCCAATTGCAATTTATTAAAAATGGATATTATGGCGATTTCTATTTTTCGTTAAGTGCGTTTATAATCAAGGTTCCACAATACTAGATA
>CAYZUM010000154.1:0-6977 GCA_964481455.1 uncultured Methylomonas sp.
AGGGACTAAAAATCATCACTTCGCTAAGCTCCGTTTCCCTGATTTTCAGCGCTAGTCTTTTTGTTCGTCTTCAGCGTTGTAGAAAAAGTTTCGTCGCCAGCTATGCGCCTATTTCTACTAATGGAAGACAAACAAAAATCCTGCCCAATATTTGGACGTTTATTTATTTCCAGCTCCCTTACCCTACGAGATTCCTGCTAGAAGCCTATAGAAATGACGAAGCATAGCTTAAAGTTATGGGTCATCAGGTAAAGGATTTACAAAGACTCCATTTTTCTATTGCAAGCAAGAGACCATAAATATTTTATACCTACTCCCATGAAAGGTTATACTAAAATTCAAAAAACTTGCAAATCCACCTTGATAGCAAAAGCTAAATCAGCTTAAAATCAGTCGTTGAGTAATACATATATAGATACATGAATTCCGATTGAGTGTTAAGGAGCGTGTATGAAGGCTAGGTTTGCAGATTTGAGTACTGCGTATCGTGCGAATAAATTCGTACCTACAGATGTATAGTTTATTTCGTGCACGCTTCTAAGCCTAGAATACCTTGGCTTATCTCTTATTCAGAGTGCTCCCCAAGAATTATATATCTATCAGGAGGTGACTATGATTGAAAAGATTGGCTATAAAGCAGTCCTTATTTATCCTGAATTTGATACTCAGGATACCTTCTGGAGCTATGCTACAAGTTTAAAAATGTATGCACCTCCGAGTGAGTTTGGTTTAGCTAAAAGACTACTCCCACCTCTGGGGTTAATGGGTCTGTTTAATCACCTTAAACCCTATTATGATCAACTGATCCTGATTGATAAAAATATTGATCCTCGACCATTACAAGATTTTATTGACGATGCGACCCATATTTTTATGGGTGGAATGATGGCTCAGGAAAAGAATTTACTAACATTAGCACAAGAAATCAAAGACGCTGGAAAAATATTAATTGTGGGCGGTACTGCAATTACACCACAATCTCCACTGGTCAATATCGCCGACCATATTATCGAAAATGAAGCCGAAGGAATCATTGATGAACTACTTCTTGGACTAAAGCAGGGGAATGCTAAAAAATACTATAAGGGGTATGCCACTTTAGCAGAAAATTTTTTCCAACCTGATTATGCCGCTATCAATATGCAAAACTATGTGCATATGGCGGTACAAATCAGTCGAGGCTGCCCTGAGGCTTGTGAGTTTTGTGACATTCCTTCACGTTTTGGTAAAGCATACCGAGTAACCCCCTGGCAAAAGACTGAGCAGTCATTCCGACAGATGAGAAAATTGGGCTGGACGGGACAGGTCTTTGTGGTCGATGATAATTTTATCGGGCATCCAAGAAAAGCGCTGGAAGTGTTAAAAAACCTGTATAAAATTGGCGAAAAAATGGGTTATCACTACCCTAAATATACTGAATTAACCTTACGCCTGGCGGATGAATCACCTATTATGGCGGAGTTAAGGCACTGGTATCACAAGGCACACTTTATTAATGGGTTTTATGGTGTAGAAACACCCAATACTGCCTCTTTACTGGAAACTAATAAACGCCAGAACCTACGGGGTGAACGTAGTCTGGTCGAAAAATTAAACTTTATTTCCGAACAAACAGGATCTGGCGTTATGATCGGTATGATCTATGGCTTTGATCATGACACCAATGAATCTGTACGCGAATTTATTGATTTTGTGAATGCAAGTAATGCGCCCATTGTTATGGCAGGATTATTGAATGCCCTCCCCTGTACGCCTTTAATGGCTCGACTTCAAAATGAAGGACGCTTGATTCAGGCTAGCAGTGGTAACAATTCCGATGGTGTCATAAATTTTATTCCCTACAATTTTTCAGTGCAACAGGCAGAACAGAATTATCTGTCTATACTGGAAGCAATCTATCATCCTCAAGTTTACTTTACACGAGTGATGCGTCACCTAAAGTTAATTGACCCTGAATTACAAAGCAAGCACCGCGAAAAGACTAACAAGCTCAGCTTTTTAATTAAAATTCTACTACGTAAAAATGCGCTAACCTATTGGCGCTATCTACCCAAAGCTCTAAGCTATGCACATCAACGCTGTGGTTTTAATAGTTCTGGCTATCAGGTAATTTTAGCGGAATTCTTTTCACTGTGTGGTCAATATACCCATTTCAGGGATCAAATTGACGTGCAGCGTAAACATATTAGAGTACAACATTATGAGCCTTGGCAACGGCTTTCATGGCATGACCAACTTGCTCTTAAAAAGGCTATGAACAATAAGCTTGCAACCCAGAGTGAAAAATGAGTACATACTATATTGGCCTATCCATCACTTACCATGACCCGGCCCTAGCCATTATTGACGCACAAGGAAACGTGCTGCATGCCGAAGCAACTGAACGTTATTTACAAAACAAACGCGCACTCAACTGTGTACCGGATCCTTTACTCCAGATGCAAGATTTATTGCAGCAGTATTGCCCTTCTCCCACTAAATTCGTCATTGCAATCAATTGGCGCAAGCATCGCCCACTATACGAAAATGTCGTTGCGACTTTAGGTTGCTTAACGGCATCAGGCTTATTAAAAACCGGTATCAAAAAAATACGCTCTCCACTGAAAAATTATCAGTTGCATCATATGATTGCCAGTCAGCGCAATAGCATTACCAGTGCTGGGCTTAATCTAGTGCGTATACTGAGAGAACATTACCCTGAATGCACACTCTCATTTGCTGACTTTGATCATCACCTAACCCATGCAGCAACTGCCTGCTACAGCAGTCCGTTTGATGAAGCCGCTTGCGCGGTGATTGATTCTTTTGGTGAGCATGGTTCGATGGCTTTTTATCATTATAAAAACCAGCAACTTAAGTGCCTCTATGAAGCAAAAGGCACCGGCAGTCTCGGCTTTTATTATATGAAAATCACTGAACTATGCGGTTTTGACTGGCTTAAAGGTGAAGAGTGGAAAGTCATGGGGCTGGCACCCTATGGAAAATTAAATAAGCAACTTTATCAACACTTAAAATCGACTCTTTGCGTACAAGGTTTTATCTGCCAGCATCAATCTAAAGACCTGTTTCATCATATAGCGGCGCTGGATAATTTCAAACGCAATGCTCATGACCCGATAGAAAAATCGGCTGACCTCGCCTTTACAGGGCAATATTTTTTCGCTGAATTAATGACTCAGTTATTACAACATTTACATCAGCAAACAGGCTGTCAAAATCTGACACTAGGCGGTGGCTGTGCACTCAATTCTGCATTCAACGGACATATAAAAAGCCGTACTGATTTTGCCCATATTTTTATCCCTTCGGCACCTGCTGATGATGGTACCGCACTTGGTGCTGGCTGGCTGGCCATACACCAAGACCAACCCACACTTGATCTCAGTCGACGTAACACACAACTCTCACCTTATTTAGGATCAACCATTTCAGAGACTGCGATCGCTCGGTTAATTCAATACAACCGCGCTTTAAACATCCGTCACCTACCTGAAAGCATTTGTGCAGCGACTGCTGAATTACTGGCTAAAGGACAACTGATAGGCTGGATACAAGGCCGGGCCGAATTTGGCCCAAGATCATTAGGCAACCGTTCGATACTGGCAGACCCACGTCTAGCGGAAACAAAAGATACGATTAATCAATGTATAAAATTTCGCGAAAGCTTTCGCCCCTTTGCACCATCAGTACTACATGAATATGCTGATGATTTTTTTGCTAACTACCATGAATCTCCTTATATGGATAAAACACTAACGATCAAAGAGACTATGCAACAACACGTTGCAGCAGTTTGTCATGTGGATGGTACTGGGCGTCTACAGACGGTAAAACAACAATGGAATCCACGTTTTTATGCTTTGATAAAATGTTTTCATCAACACACGCAAATTCCGATGCTATTAAATACCAGTTTTAATGTCATGGGTAAGCCATTAGTTCACTCGCTAGAAGATGCACTGGCGGTGTTTTTAACCACCGGCCTAGATGCTCTGGTAATTAATGACTATCTCATCACAAAACCAGAAAAATGAAAACATCTATTCATTTTTTTGATCCAGCATTTGAACAGCTATATACTGGGCGACTCTTCAACTGCGACATTGCATGGGCAGATAATAGCGCAGAAATTCGCCAATTGTTTTATCAGCTAAACCAACCCGGGAAACAGCAGATTACCCAGGGTAAGGCATATAATTTTATTCAGTTCCATTTAAAGCAGGTAACACAAGAGTTTACAACTTTAATAACGCCTGACTACAGTCCGAATAGACTGTCTAGTTTGCAAGTAGCAACAATACCTCCTGTCGCTAATCGCTTATGCACAGAAGAAAATGTCAATCGCTGTGTAAAACAAACGGCAGCCGTTATGTTAACGCAACCGTGCTGGTTGCAAAATATATCCCCTGCCATTTCCAGCCAAACGTTACAATCTGTGCAATTGATATCGCTGTATTTGCAATTCACACAGAAAAATCAAAACGGTGTCGACCTACAACAATCTTATCAAGCACTGTTATTGGCATCAGGCATTAAAATACCCAACTTGCACAGCCATCACTTCTGCCATCAAACTGAGCATCTTACCGCTATATTTGATTTGGCGACACTGCAGTTATCTTTCTCCCGATTTCCTAGGGTTCTGCTCCCTGAAATTTTTGGCTTTACGCTAGCATACTGTCAGTCGCCTACCCTCATTGAAATCTGCTTTCCTGAATATCGCTCACCTAACCCTTTTTTTCAACAGCATTTACACCTGCTAGCAACGAATATAACGCCACTACGCCAACATATAGCCGCTTATCTGGCTTTATTCCCTCAGCATACACAGACATTATGGCGACGCATACAACAAGGTTTCTGGTTATTTCAACGGCAAATGCAACGCAGTTGTCAACAACTCAGTCACACACTAAATGTCTCATTGCCCCCGCATCAAGCGCTCTCAAACATATTGCAACAAAAAGCAGTGGCGGCCATCGGTCACCACAAAAAAATTCAATTACAAGGCCAGCCTCTGGACAAGTGGTTTGCTGAACTTCCTGAAAAGACCGATGAGTTTCTGCATGCGCTATTACAATCTGGCTATATTGATAAACAAAATCCCTCAAACAGCCGATTGCTAAAACTATTCGATTTTAACGGCCCTATGTTTGGCGTTCTAAATCCTGCCGAGCGGGACATTCTGCTAAGCTGGCTGCAGGATGAATTAAAGGCCACTTCAGCGAGTAAAAAGGATACTGTAGACTCGCTACTAAAAAACACATATACTTTTACCCCTCATACGTACCCAGTCACACCCCCTAAGCCAAAACGATACACACAGCCACTCAAGATAAAAGACAGTTTTGCAATAACAAGTAATAGAGAGCTTTATTATTACCTGGTCAATCTGGACTTATATCCCGAGGTGTTGACGACTGCAAAAAATAAACTGCGCAAACTATTACATGCATGTGCATTCTTTAGCCCCCTGCCCTTTAAACAATACAGCCATCAACAATTTAGCCGCTATATAGAAAATATTTATCATCGAGAAATTAATGCCTATACCCCCTTACAAGGGACACCCAAAATATCCAAAGAAGCCTATATCTGGGGATTTGAACAAATAGCACCAATGATACTCATTGACGGTTGCTGGCTACAAAACAGTCTTGTATTACAGCATATTCATCCACAAATATGCGACATTTTGTTCAGTATATATTCAGACGAAATAGGCTGTGGCCAACGGGCACAAAATCATCCTTATATTTTTCAACAGCTACTGGATAGTTTATCAATCCATACCCCCCCAGCTTATAGCCGGAAATTTATTGAACATCCTGGTTTTATCAATAGTGCCTTTGACCTGCCAGTCTATATGTTAACGCTATCTAGTTTTTCAGTTGAGTTTTTACCAGAATTATTAGGCTTAAATATGGCCATAGAGTTAAGCGGTCTGGGTAACAGTTATCAACGTCTAGTGGATGACTGGAATTACTGGGATATTAACCCAAGTATTGCTAACATCCATATTTCTATAGATAACTATGCAAGCGGCCATACTTTCCAGGCAAAACAAGCGATTCAGTTATATATGGATGGTATCATACAGAATCATAGTAATACTGCGATCCTCAATAAACACTGGAAGCGCATCTATAATGGTTACGCGTCATTACGATTTGTTGGCGGGCGCTTTAAATTAGGTTTACCAGTTTGGTATTTATGGCATAAATTTAGGCAATAGAAAAAATCAGCGAATCTTTGCCATTCACTTTGGGGTTATTTTTTTGAGCCAATACACTTACAGCCCTCATTGAGAGTATCCTGTCTAATGATGATAACCTAAATAATCAGGTTCTTTTAACTGACGCATACTATTTTCCGTTAGGGAATAGGTTCTCAACCCTTACGATTCCAGCCTTCGGAAACGAGTGCTTTAGCCTCGTCGTCCTTCGGGGCTATCACCGGCTCGACAAAATCAATTCGCGTGTATCCGCATCCGTGTCCGCACGAAGTCTACATTAAGTTTACACTCATAAAAAACGCAAGAGACCAGCTACATTATAATTGTCTATTTTTCTTTCCATTATTATCTGGTCGCAATACACTTTAAGCTCTGGACAAATTGGCATGTTAATTTTTTTGTAAGTATCATCTCCTGCCCGAGATAAACCAAAATTCTTTCTCTTTATTAAGTCTCGTACCTGTCTTAAATCTTGCATTATAGTGCTGGGAATGGAAGCTTTTATATGTGTATGATTAGGTGATTCTGGTGATTTAATTGATATTTCCCTCATGATTTCTCTCATTAAGCACCAAGTTAATATTTGCACATGTACGTACCAGGCTGCAGCTTCAGTAACGGCGGAATCCATTTCTTCCAGTGGAATTTTAGTGCCATCTTCAAAAGTTCCATTTCTATAATATTTTGGGCTCTTTTCCTTTTAGCGTGATCAATAAAATAATTTAAAAACAATATGATACAT
>CAYZUM010000155.1:0-6942 GCA_964481455.1 uncultured Methylomonas sp.
AGGCAAACAAAAATACTGCGTCATAATGCACAACTTATTCAATTCCCATTCCATAATTATTATTGCGTCATAAATATGAAAAAAATTCCCGCATTCATGAACGAACTTATTTCATGTCTGATCCTGAGTAATTAAAAAGTTCTGCTATACTTTAATCCAATAACAAATTCATATCTAATATCTTTTAAGGTTATCTAATGAAATTCAATAAAACAATATTATTAGCTATATTAACCAGTATTTTCTTATGCTTTTCCTCTATAAGTCTAGCAGACACCTACCTAAGTGAAACATACGAGCAAGAAATCCCTCAACAAGCCTCTTATGGAAGAAAAATAGGACAAAAAGTACTTCGGGGCTTATCAAATGAAATGCTTAGTTTTTTTGAAATACCTAAAAATATAATCATTGTTACCAACAATACAAATTTTTTGTATGGCATGACAGCTGGTCTTGGCCTTGGAATTCTGAACACAGTTGGGCGCACAGCTGTTGGAATCAATGACCTGACATTTTTTCTTCTGCCTACAAAACCTGTTGTATACCCCATTCACCCTTGGAATAACTATTTAGATGTTAGTACCAGCTATTATGACTTATTTGATACTGATTTCTAATTAACGCCTCACCACAACCAGACCATTACTATCTGCTTAATATTTTGCTGACTGAGCAACCCTGATTGACAGTAGACCGCGTGCCATTCAATACCCAGAACAACAGAGATGTCATAAAATGCCATAGGGAGATGCAACTGGCAATAAGGCTTGTGTAATATATTTCATGCATATTATAAAATTGAAACCCTCTCTTGTAACTCTTTCTGGCTTGAGTTCAATTTATTAAGACCCCAGAAACTCTGGGAAATCAATAAAATTTCTCGGAATAGGTTCTGTTAACCATACATTTTCCTCTGACAAATAAAATGCTATCCCTTTTGGTACATTTGCTTTGCATTTACAATGAGTATAGAGCCTTCCCCTTTCGGTTACCAACTTTTTCTGCAGTGTCAATATCAGGAAAAAGGTGAACAGGGTTCATTTTGCCTCTTACTAAACTCGGATGCAATACAAAATAGTAGCACTTAATGAGCGAGACATTCATCCCACTGCTGACGTGTAAAACTCTGATCAATGTCGGTTGCGGGTAAGGCACGAACCCAACAATGGGATAGCAAAATATGGGGTTCGTACCTCTCCCACAACCTACGCAGAGCTTGTGAATATTTGTCACTCTAACAATGCACATATTATTACATTCTCTCATTTCTATCATCTTTTGAAACGGGGGAATACTCTGTCTCACCAGGGTTATATCTATGAAAATCTATCGTTAAAATAGGTATCCTCAATACAATAACTTTTTTGTATTCACCCCACAGCCACGCTAGAAAAAAATTACATAGCCTGCTATGCGCCTGTTTTCCTAACACGCTTGTAAAGCCAAAAGACTGCGCCATACTAGGATGTTAAATTTGTCTTGATTTATTATAAATTTATCACACAATAAATTGCTTACATTTCTAAAACATGTAGAGCGGACTTTAGTCCGCATGACGACTTAGTTTGCCGACACATGCGGACTAAAGTCCGCTCTACATTGCTTGCGGTGTTTTTTTCATTATTCTAAAATGATTTACAAGAATATTTTTCAGCTAAAGATCATTTCAGATAGCACGAAAAGTATATGATTGAATTGAGCCTATTAAGATAAATATTTAACACCCTAGCGCCATACTTTCGGGTATTATTAAATCCTTGCTCCTAAACATTGTTGCGTTAGCTTTTCAAAATTAACTTTGTCGACTGAAAAGGGATTCAATTACCGAATCACGCAGCATTTCCTGCCATTTCATTTTCTATCTCAACGTCCTTCTGCAAAACGATCCGGCTCATCCCATTCGGCTGCCTGACCAGTTCAATCTGCGTTTTAATCCGCTGTTTAATCCCTTCTACATGCGAAATAATACCCACTGCTTTCCCTTGAGCCTTTAAACTTTCCAGCGTACTAACAACTGTATATAACGTTTCTGCATCTAAGCTCCCAAAACCTTCGTCTATAAAGAGTGAATCTATTGCCCGGCCATTATTCGCTATTTCTGACAGACCTAAAGCCATCGCCAGGCTAACAACAAATGTTTCACCACCCGATAAAGATTTAACCGAGCGACTCATATTATTCTGTTTTCTATCAGCAATTTCTATCGCCAACCCCATATCACTCTGTACACTCGTCACATGGTATCGTCCATTGATTTTATCTAGAAACCTATTCGCTGACAGTAACAACTTATCTGCAACTCTCATTTGCACACGTCGCCTAAAAATATTTTCTGGCTCACTTTCTATCAATTTCTGCTCAGCATTTATCTGCTGAACAGTCTCTAGCTGCTGTTCAATACTCTTCAATAATTGCTGATTATCCAATAATAGTTGCTGCTGTTCAGCGAGACGCTTCTCAAGTGTTACCACTTCTTGAGTGACAATCTCCAATTTCACTGTTTTATCCCTAAGCTGAATGACAACACCTTCTAGTGTTTCATGCCCTGGTACATGCACCCTTTCAGCATCCAGCTGCTTATTTAAAGTATCAATTTCGACTGGGTAGTGGGTCAACTTTTGTTGTAATTTAAGCAGCAATGTTTCTATTTCAGCTTTACGTGCACATAAATCCAGTATAGCCTGAATCTGACTCAAAGATGCATAGCTTGATTGTTTCAACTGCACTTTTAAAGCAGCATTCACTTGCTCTAACTCTTTTATAAATAGCACATTTTGTTGCTCTAACTCGGTTAGTTGCTGCTGCTTATCCAGCTTTGTATAATATAAACGAGAAAGCTCCTGCTCACGCGCTAAGCGCAGTAGCACCTTCTCTCGCTGCCCATAGCTTTGTAATAGTTCGCTGCTAGCTGTTATTTTATCTGTGAGTTGTTTTATTTCTGCTTGCAGTGAATTCTGACGTAAGCCGTAAGATTGATAATCTTGCCGGCGTTTACTTAATAAATCATATAAAGCATCTTCACGCCCCATATTAGGTAACTTTTCTCCTAACTCCACTAATTGCGTACTCATCAATTGGGTCAATGCGCTTTCAGTTTGCATATTAGTTGCCAATTCAGCTTCCAGATCAATGATCTCCTGAGGTCGCCCACGCCCACTTTCATCTAGTAACTTCAGTTTAGCCAGTACTTTATCCAGAGCAGCTTGCTTTTTAATAATCCAGACTTCTAATTTAGAGATCTCTTTATTTTTCGCCCGATAGCGCTGAATTAATATATTAATTTCATTGAGTTCTTTCTTTTCCTCTTTTATAAGGGTGCGCATCACTTTATAGCTAGCAATATCAAAGCCATTCCTAATCGTATTGAGCCGTGTCCCTAATGTTAACCACTCAGCCTGAACACGATTAACGCTCTCAGTGTGTACAGTATTTCTTTCTTCGGTTTTAGTGAATGCCGCGAGCTGTTGAGAAATCCTTTTTGCATCAGCCTGTAATTTTCTAACAATTGCTACCTGGTCGGATAAAGCCTGACTAGAGTCGTGTAGCTCAGGTAAATTCGTACTATAAGGATGTTCTAAAGAACCACACAAGGGACAGGCCGAATTATCTTCCAGCTGATGTCTATCCTCCGTTAATTTAATGGTTAGCTGTTCTCGATAGACTGCTTTACCCAGAATATTCTGGATATTATCTGCCGCCTCTATTTGATTATTCTTAGCCGCTAGCTGTTTTTCAAGTTGTGCTTTATTTAAATGTTCATACCGACTAGAGGTGCCTTTATTTAGCAACTTCTTATGAACTTTAGCCAGGATTAATAACTCCACAAAATCAGCTACACGCTCTCTTTGTTCTTCGTGTAAATTAACCACTTCTTCAAGACTATGGCCATCAGCAATAAACTCCATTTCCTCTTGCAGTGCCGTTAAAGATTTTTTACCAGACTTTATTTCTTTCTCAAGGGAAGCCTGGCGACTCTGGTTTTTCTTATAGGCTGACGAACTACTTTTATGTGCTTTATTAAAAACTTTTAGTTTTTTTTGTATCTCGACACTCAGCACTCTTAAGTTTTTCAACTTACCTAACTCCGGCATATTCTCAACCAGAGTGTGATCCTTATTATGTTCAGATAACCAAGCATCGACGACAATCAAAGTTTGCTGTTTCTCAGGTAACTGAACTTCAAAAGCATTGATCAATGCTGCTTCGGCCTGAATTTCAGCTTTGACTTGATCAGCCTGAGCGCTTAAATCTTCAATCTTTTTTTGCTGGGCTGCCTTTTCCAACTTGGGCAACATCGCTAAAACAGTTTCATCCACTTTTTCAGCTAAAAATTTATCCTGAATTTGTTTTAAACTCAGATTAAAAATCCCTTGCTGCTGTTGACTACGCTTGATTGATGCCGTTAACTGGCCTGCTTGTTGCAACCCCTCTTTAAAAGGCAAAGCCTCGCCAGACTCACTGATTGTTTTTAAGTCTGACTGAGCTTTCAGTGCCTGCTGTTGATCATTTGTTTGTTGTTGTTCTATCTGGCTAATGCTCTGTTCAAGCTTCTGAAAATCCTGCAAACTAGCTTGTAACTGCAGCAACACCATTTTTTCTTGCTTATATTCAGCAAAGGATAATTTTTGATCTGCTAAATCCAGTTCAGCCGCTTCACGCTGATCATCAGATAAAAAAGCGCTATTCGCCAGCCGCTCTTTTAACTGTGTTAATGTTTTCTCGGCCAGTTGCTGATCGCTGAGAATTTGCTGCTTATAATCAATATAGATATCACGACTGATAATGCGCTCTAAAATATCCAGGCGTTCAGTCTCCAGCGCATTTAAAAAGGCCGAGAAATCCCCTTGCGCTAACATAATTGAACGTGTGAATCGGCGAAAATCCAAGCCCGTTAATTCGGTATTCTGTTGTAAAACTTTATGTGCTTCGCTTGTCAATATCTGCTTCTCACCCTCAAGAATATGTATTAACTGCATTTGCGTCGCCATAACATCACCTTTTGGTGAGTCACCTTGACGCTTTACCAGCCAAGTAGAGCGATATTTCTCCCCACTGACTAAAAACTCGACCTGGGCAAAGCACTCAGCCGTATTGCGGGTCATCACGTTTTCTGCGGGCTTATTAAAACGAAATGTTTCACCGTATAAAGCCAAGGTAATAGCATCCAGAATACTGGATTTTCCCGAACCATTCGGCCCAGTAATCGCAAAAACGCCTACATCCGCAATGGGCGAACGATCAAAGTCAATTCGATTCTCACCTTCTAGCGAATTAATGTTTTTAAAATAAACATTTAATATTTTCATATACAGTTTGTAAAATACTGATGATTGATACCATTGCCTTATTGCATACCATCTTAGGTAACTCGCAACACACACCCACCCATCTTGCTAGTCTTTTTGTTCGTCTTCAGCGTTGTAGAAACAGTTTCGTCGCCAGCTATGCGCCTATTTCTACTAATGGAAGACAAACAAAAATCCTGCGCAATATGGGTAGTTTATTGATTGCGCCTTACCTAATAACCCTAAAGAGTAATCTACCTGACAAATTCAGTCATGACGCCTATCCAAAGATTATCAGCTTTTGAGGTATATTTAGGGATATCTGGAAGATTTAAGCGTACGAACCGAGCCATTATAAAACCATTAAAAGTAAAATTGAGCTATTTTACTTGCAAAACAATAAATGGCTTACTCTGGCCCTTTTGATTTCGTATGAGTTGATTTCACTTTTGAAAATTTAAAACTAGAATTCTTTATCTTTGTTCAACTTCTGTAAAGATTATTTATAGAGTGGTTAAAAACAGCAAAGAGAGAGAGATGACTAACATATTGACAGGTAAATTACCCACAATACTATCAATGGCATATGCAGCATACAAGATAGTTGATAAATAAATCAGTTCAGTCATGTTTAATCCCCATTAGATACTTTTAAATAGCGGTTAGAATAATTATTATGTGCTAAAAAATGTCTTTCGACATCTTTAAGGAATGCAGACACATAATAGCATAAGAAAACTAAGTGGGGAGAGTTAAATATAGTTACCCATCACTTTAATCCATAACAAATCAATCGCTTATAAAATAATCATTTGAATAAAGGATTCACACACAGATAATAAACAATGGCTTACGATAATCAATCAGCGCATAGGGTGGAATAGCGTCGCGTTTTCCACCTTTATGACAATACCGAAAAGCAGCGATCTATCGAATATGCCGGAAAACGCTGCGCTATTCCGGCCTAAGGGAGCTGGAAATAAATAAACGCCAATATTGGGGCTACGCACTTAAGACGGGACAAGCGACTAGGCGTAGGCTGAGTTAGCGGTAGCGTAACCCAACCTACAATTTTTTAGATGTCCCGTCTTAAGTTCGTAGCCAATATTGGGCCGTATTTTTGTTCGTCTTCAAGGCGCTGATTAGCTCAATACCCAAATCATTCACTGAATCTGTCCGTATCAGAATAGGACTAGCATCTTGCTAGGCTGTCGAAGTACTGACATTATCTGTTAGTTATTATTCCCTATTTTTGGATTTTATCTTCAAAAAATATCTGGTGCTTTCTCCTCATAGTATAAGGAATATTCTCCTTATCCCATTCCTCCAGATCGGCCTGTGAGGCTTCATTCAATGCCTGCTGAATCATCATCTCATCTCGACCGCCACAGAGAGCAGGAATCAATAATACCGAGCGGTTCATGTCTGCCTGCGGACTGCGCCCAATAATATGCTTGTCGTTGCCAAAGAGCGATTCAATAATATCACTGCTGACCAGTAGTGGTAAATCGGTTACCTTTTTCTGGATTTCAATGTGTTTATTTAACCCGTCCTGCAAACGTTTTTTAACCTTTGAATTTCTTGGCAACGTTTTCGATAGCTGGAAACACTGTCTGTAAGTGGCTTTGCCGAGCCCATTGTTTTTGAGTATTTCCAA
>CAYZUM010000156.1:0-6914 GCA_964481455.1 uncultured Methylomonas sp.
TTTAAACTAAAGAATGGGGATTTAATAACGTGTGTATTTAAACCCCAAGCGATTCAAGCGATTATTTTATCTATAGAGCTGGCGCATAAATTTAATTTATGTAATAAATACATCTGGTTATGGTTTATTACTTATTTTGTAAATAAGCTTTTCAATCGATGGTAAGTCATTGAAATTCGTATTTTTCCAATAGAAAACCGCTTATTTTTATCATTATTCACAAATATTTAAAATCACAAAAATCTATATCAAACTAATATTTATAGTGTTTTTTAATTTATGCACCCACTCTATAGGTTGTGGGTGAGGCCACGAACCCCATCAAGGGATAGCGAAATCACAAAACCCAGTTGTTTGACATATGATGCCACCTTTGACATCAGTGATATAGCGAGCGGGATAATGTTGGGGTTCGTACCTCACCCACAACCTACAGAACTTATGCATATTTGAAACCCAGTCAATGCACATACTATTTTATCTCATTCCTAAGCTCTGACAACCTTGAGGCTCGCTAAAAGCTACTGGAAACAAACTTGTACTGCTCCAGATTTGTCAAACCCTATTTGCAATAAACGACTCTGCTCCCGGCAAATGATATAGTTTATCCTGACTATTTCTAAGCATATTGAGGTTATAGTAAGGATCCCCCTTCTCTAACCAGTTCTGCCAGCTATCATAAAACAATTGCTTATCCTGTTCAGGAAAATGAGCCAACACCCCCGACAGTGGTGACATAAATTGAGCTTGCGGAACACTGACACATCGTAAATCAATCGCTAAAGCTCTTAAACATAAATCCAGCAAACTATAAAATCCTTGATAGTCTTCATTTAGGCCCTTTAATTGCTGCCATGACTCTCTGCGAATGATTACGCAATAGGGGTGAGGAGCACTAATGTTTCTAGTTAATTGAGTCACTGCCATATACCCTGGCTCACCTACTGGTAACCCTTGATATGCCATCATTAGTCCACCATCTTTTTGATACGTTGCACCTACATAATCAATTAACTGATCCTCAGTAATAACACTACCGGATGCAAGAGCCACACCTTCAATTTTCAACCATGCCGCCATAAGCAGCAAGGCACTATTATTGATAGGTTTGAACGCCTGACTAATAATCGCAATATAACGTTTATCTGTTACTTGAACTGACTGATTAACGAATTGTGTATACTCATTTGTCGGCAGCGCAGTATCAACAATTACTATGTCTATTTCCGCTATATCAGAATACACTAAATCGAGCTGGTAATTTCCGCGCCATAAGGTGGATATCTCTGTCGCGCGACCTTCTATTCCGCGCCGACGCATCGCTGCATTCAATGCACTCACCCCCGCCTTAAAGGCATAATCTTTGGCTCCACTGTCTAATGAAACCGAGCCTTGATACTGCCGCCAATGATAAAGTACTTTCTGGATATGTCGTACTTGAGGATGAGTTTCAGCGGCTCGTAAAATTAAATCATAGTCTTGCGAACCGTCAAATTCTTCTCGTAATCCACCTAGTTGATTAATTAAGCTGCGTCGATAACACATCAAATGAAAAATATAATTTCCCGCAAGCAGTGTTTCTGGCGACCAACCGGGCTTGAATAAATACATATACCGTTTACCCTTTGGAGAAATCATATCTCGATCTGAATAGACAATATCCACATCAGGGTAACGACGAATTTCTTCGGCAATCAGATATAAGGCATCTAACGCCAAACGGTCATCGTGATCTAAAAAAACAACGTAATCGCCTTGAGCTTTTTCAATCGCTAAATTTGTTGCATTTGAGATACCTTGAGATGTGCTAGCAAAGTAAACTTGAATTCTAGGGTCATCACAGGCACCTGACCTTAGTAGATGAAGCGTATCAATACTAGATGAACCATCATCAACTAATATAAATTGCCAGTAGGGATAAGCTTGCGCTCGAATAGAAATAATACACTCATAAAGCACGTCAACATCGGTGTTATGCACTGGCGTGACAATACTTATTTTGGGGGGGGATTGCCAGTGATAAGCCTTTTGTTGCAACACTCTCCAACTATTAAGGCCAGACAAGCTGTTTTTGTCTATCCAGATTTGATAATTCTGGTATTCTGTACTTTGTACTGTCTGATTCCAGTCAATAAAACAAGACTGGCCTGGGATAATAGCGGGATATAAGCGCTTCCATTCCCATGTCGATTCTTTTTCTAAAAGGGATGCAGGAAGGTAGCTGAAGGCCTTTCTAATCACTCTATAGACCCAGTGCTGACTCTCTCTATAATTAGCTATTTGCATAATTTAGAGTAGAAAATATTAAATTCATTTACTTTAATTAGAGCATCATTAATTAGTTTCATTGCTATCGCTTAGTTCGCATTTATCTTAGAAAAATCACCTTGAGCCTTTCAGGTAAATAACGTCACGAATACCTTCCTTCTAAGGGATGTAATCCGTTATACCTCACAGAAAATGTACACGACAAAAAATATTCTCTCAATTGATTTCTTCAGAAATCAATTTAATAACGGAATACAAATCTAGGTTTGCACTCCACTTTGAATGATTGTCGTGTACGGGTGCAATACAAAATAGTAACACTTAGGAATGTGAATTTTATAACGCGTGCATTTGGCTTGTCTTTTTGTCCGTATTCTTTGTTGCGGAAACAGTTACGTAGCTAGCTATGCGTCTGTTTCCACACCTCGAAGAAAAACAAAAATGCTGCGTCAAATGCACACGTTATTTTATTCCCATTCCTTAATGAGCGAGATATTCACCCCACTGCTGACGCGTAAAACTCTGATCAATGTAGGTTGCGGGTGAGGCACGAACCCCAACAAGGGGTAGCAAAATGTTGGGGTTCGTACCTCACCCACAACCTACGCAGAGCTTGTGAATATTTGTCACTCTAATCAACCCACATATCATTACATTTTCTCATTTCTATCATCTTTTGAAACGGGGGAATACCCTGTCTCACAAGGATTATATCTATGAAAATCTATCGTTAAATATGTATCGTCAATACAATAACTTTTTTGTATTGCACCCTTCGTGTACAGAGCATTATACAAATAGAATTTATTTATCAGAGAAACTATATATTGCTAGATTATACGCCATATGAAATTTTTAGGTGATTTTGAAAAGCAGTGGCAACTATAGCTTAGTCGCATTTCGTATAGTATAGTATAGTAACGAATAATATTATCACTCAATGTTACCAGTCACTCAGCATTTTTAGTAGAACTGGTTTCTCATTACCTTTAATTGGAGCACCATGCTAGATCGTGAATTTGATATATGCATAATCGGGACCGGCATCACAGGTACTTTAGTGGCCGATCACTTTCTGGCCAAAGGCGCGTCGGTTCTTATGTTAGAACGCGGCAAAGATGTTTATTTACCCGCAAAACGTGATGAATACTGGCACTCAGTATGGCATGCAAAATGGCAAAAAATCAAAGGTAAACTGCATTTTATTAGCGAAAATAACTGGCCCGGGGCAGATAAATATTTCGACGATTTAGTCACTATTGAAAATGCGCAAGAGCCCTTTGCCTTTCACTATAATATGAAATACGGCCTAGGCGGCTCAGGCGCAATCTGGAGTGGCGCTTCGTGGCGACAAACACCCGAAGATTTTGCAACTCAATCTAACTTTTCTTATGGACTGGACTGGCCATTCAGCTATGATGAACTTGCTCCTTATTATGATCGCATTGAACAATTATTTAATACCTCAGGCCCCACTCAGGAATCAGGATGGCCGTGGAAGAATAATTATAAATTTCCGGCTTTTAAGCAGAGCTATCTGGATAAAGTCGTCAGCAAAGTCTTTGCCCCAGAATACTTGCTGACCCCGGCACCCTTTTCGGTCAAAAACCTGCCGGCAACAGAAGGCGGCTGTATAGGGGCCAAGAACTGCTTATCACGCTGCCCTACAAATGCCCGCTTTAGACCCGATACCGAAATCCTGTTTAAACATATGCAAGATGATAAGACTGACTTAACCCTGCTAATGGATAGCGCTTGTTTAAAACTGAATTTATCTAAAGACCGGCGCATTCAGAATGCTGAGATTTTATATAAAGGTAAAGCGAAGCAAGTGAAGGCCAAATATTTTTATCTGGCAGCAAATACCATAGAAAACCTACGTATCTTATTAAATAGCGCAGACAATAACCAAGGCACAGTTGCAAATGCCAATGGTCTTCTAGGCACTTACTTTGCATCCCATGGCGCAGTACCTACATCCGTCACCTTAGAAGAAGCTATCTACCCTGGCCGTGGCAGGCCATCAACATCCGTCGCGATTAACACCTTAAACCATGGACGAAGAAAAGAAATTAATTCCTATATGATGGAGATCTTGAATACTGATCGACATCTGGGGCTCTCTCCAGCATCAATGTTTAAGGCTATACGACAGCAGGAGAAACACTGGGGAATGACCCTGTTTAATAAGGTCAAACAGGCTGAAAATCGCTTTGCAGCTATTTATATTTTTGAGATTGAAATGCGCAAAAGAAATCGCGTCAGTTTATCGTCTGTCAAAGATAAATTAGGGCTACCACTGGCTAAGGTAGATTTTAAGCTCAGCAAAAGAGACCAACGCTCATTAGAGTTTTTATTCGCAGCCGCTAAGCAGCTAGAAGAAAAACCAGGTGTTCAATCTGTCAATATCCCAGGTTACGGCCTGAATGGTAATCACCCCTTAGGCGGTTATATTTGTGGTAACGACCCTCAGACCTCTGTCGTCGATGCATGGATGCGTAGTCATGAGCATAATAATTTATATATTTTAGGAGCCGGTGCTTTTAATTCAACCTCTGCCTTAAACCCAACTCATACCATCGCTGCATTAGCCTTAAAAGCATTAGATGATCAGCGTATTACTTTCTAAAGATTAACCTATCAATATGAATAATGAAACTTCAACACACACTTTCAGAGGTGATACACAGCAGGTTTTAGCTTTATTTAAACAGGCTGTTCACGACCATCCTCCCAGCTTAGACAGAAGAACTTTTTGTACCTATACAAGCCTGTCAATTGCCGCCCTTCTACTACCTGGCTGTCCCTCTAGTGATGATAATACTGACCTGAAAACACTTAGCCTGGAAGACCAGTTTATGCAGTTTTTTGATATTATTTTTCCAGCAAATGCTCTAGGCTTAAATCAATATAAAGCACATGCATTAACTCGCATACAACGCATAAAAGGTGAAAATGCACTGCAGATTATGCATACATATAAACGTTTTAAGAGCCTTCTCTGGCTAAAAAGTGATCTAGGAACGAAAGACTACACGAGAGCAATAGGAGAAGAATCCATGATTGATCTATTGCACTCGAAATATGCAGAGCAGTGCAATGCTGCTCTGGATACCCTCTACTTTGAATTAAGCAAAGAAAGAAAGCTGATAGCGGCTCTATGGGGAAGGCCCTATTCTTTAACGGATAAAAAATGTGTTTACTGGGATACTTATGATCAGGCTATTAGCTAATATGAAATCATTCATCAGTTTGACATTTACCCTGATATTAACATCAACAACCCCTGTTAATAGCGCAGAAATTGTCAACTTTTCCTATGCGCCTCATCAATATTCCAGTTATGCAGCCTTTGCTTCGTCAGCCTGCTTACCTTGCCATTATCGAAACATTCCTAATGGCACTGACCTTTATGAACTCTTTCATAATGCGACTGAAGAGGAACTAAAAAGCTTTCTATTGCCAATACTCAAAGAAGGTAATATGCCACCCGACAAGACTTACAGAAAAACGCTCTATAAAAAGCTTCTGCAAATTAAAGATACAACCGGCACGAAATAATATGAATCACTACTGGATGGGCATACGCCTTTTCGTACCCATTTTTCAATAGCAGAACGGCTAACTTATCTGGCATACCCTGTACAAAAACATGTTTTTGCACTCCAAAATATGGTGGTGGGTCAAATCTGTTATTAGGCATGAATGTCTCGTCCAAATTCGACTTTATTAATGAATAGCCCTATAACAATATGGCTACCAACTTAAGACGGGACACCAGTAAAATAAGCTTCTGGAGAGACTCTACGCTATACTGGCTTTCTACGCATTATTTCAGTAAAAAAGCTATGGAAACTGTCCCGTCTTAAGTTGGTAGCCAACAATATCGTATCCTGTTTAAATTCCCTGGTAAACTCGATTTTTGGGCAATATGTATCCTTGTATATCAATATGTTATGTTTTTAGGATTTACGTTTTGCAGGGAATTTAAACAGGATACACAATATCGTGCATTTTTCTATTTTTGAAAAACAGATTGTTCGACGTGTTAAACGTTTAATCCATGTTCTAAAGTTCAGATTTTTTCGTTCAATTTTTTGGGTGTTTTTCTTGCCTATTTCATGTTCATTTGTCTCTAAGTTTCGCTCATATGCTCCCCAGTCATCCGTGTCATATCGACTTATGTTAAAAGGAGTCAGTAAGGCTTTTAGCTCTTTGAAAACATCGTCTTTACGCTTGCCAAAGACATAAGCAATGACTGTATTAGTTGCATGATCAACAGCATGCCATAACCATCGCTGGTTCGGCTCTTTACCTACAAAGGACCCTTGCTCATCGATCTCAGCGTCTTCGCAAACAAGATCCAGCCGGACGTCTAAAGGTGTTTCTGCTTGTTGAGATAGAAAAATAAGATTGACCTGTACGAGGCTTTCTTCTTTGCTTTTTAGGATGCTGATGACTGTCTTTTTATTAATTTTTAGAACCCGTGCTGTGTCTCGAATACCACTGCTATTAATCGCCATTTCGACGACTTTTTCTTTGATACCAGGCACACAGGCATGATAGCGATAATCCAGCATAAAGGTTTGAGCTGCAGGCGCGCCATGCTACTTCGTGAAATTCAGGGACTCCTGTCACCTTCATTC
>CAYZUM010000157.1:0-6914 GCA_964481455.1 uncultured Methylomonas sp.
TACGTGACTGTTCACCATGGCGATATCTGGCAGATGTGATTACCAAAAGGAGGGCCGGCTTGTCCGTTCCGCCGCTACCTTTGCCTGCAAAAGTGCTAGGGGTGTGAATAATTACGTCAGGTTTTCTTCCAAAGTGTTTTCTCATCTAATAAAACCACAATGCCTGTAATACTAGCAGTTTGTGAATTAAAAGGTACCTATCCATCACATGACCCAGTCAATTGACACAAAAATCTCTCAATTACGTGAGGAAATTCAAAGGCATAATAATAACTATTACACACTGGATACGCCTACGGTCACTGATGCAGAATACGATAGGCTGATTAAATCACTGCAAGCTTTAGAAAAAGAATATCCACAATATATTACCCCCGATTCTCCCAGCCAGACAGTCGGTGGCCCCGTTTTAGATGCATTCAGTAAGGTTAAGCATGATTTGCCTATGCTATCTCTGGGTAATGTTTATTCAGAAGAAGAGTTGACTGAATTTATCGAACGTATTGGTAATCGGTTAAAAAATACAGAAGAACTCAGTTTTTGCGTAGAACCTAAACTAGATGGGCTAGCGGTTAGTCTTTTATATGAACAAGGCAAACTCGTTCGGGCTGCAACCCGTGGTGATGGCAGTATCGGAGAGGATGTGACCTACAATGTAAAAACAATTAGAAATATTCCTCATACTCTACAGGGGGGGGATCACCCCAAACGACTCGAAGTGCGTGGTGAAGTTGTCATACCCATTACTGATTTCCACAAGTTTAATGAACAAGCCGTCAGCAATGAGACTAAGGGGTTTGTTAATCCACGCAATGCAGCTGCAGGTAGCCTGCGTCAACTTGATTCAAATATCACCGCACAGCGACCTCTCGCGTTTTTTAGCTACGGCATAGGAATAGTAGAGCAGGGGAGTTTAGCGGATAGTCATTATCAACGATTGCAACAACTTAAGGATTGGGGACTCCCGATCACCAATGAAATATCACTTAAAACTGGTGCAAAGGGTTGCCTTGCCGCCTATACACAATTATTGAAAAATCGTGCAGCACTCCCTTATGAAATCGATGGCATTGTCTATAAAGTAGATACGATTGCTTTGCAAGAAAAACTCGGTTTTGTTGCACGTGCACCGCGCTGGGCAACTGCTCATAAATTCCCTGCTCAGGAAGAACAGACACATCTTCTTGATGTAGAGTTTCAAGTTGGCAGAACGGGGGCTATTACCCCGGTTGCCATTGTAGAACCCGTTTTTGTCGGGGGTGTCACAGTCAGCCGCGCCAGCTTACATAACGCAGATGAAATTCAGCGTCTGGAATTAAAAATAGGCGATACTGTTATTATTAGAAGAGCAGCAGATGTTATCCCCCAAATCGTTAAAGCAATTCCCAACTCACAGCAGCAAAGTAAAAACATTATCTTTCCAGAACGGTGTCCTGTTTGCGACTCAGAAATAGAGCGCATCGAAGGCGAAGCCACTGCGCGTTGTATAGGAGGTCTATATTGTGCTGCCCAGCGCAAAGAAGCGATAAAATACTTTGCCTCACGTAAAGCAATGAATATAGATGGCTTAGGTGTCAAAGTGGTAGAACAACTGGTAGACGAACAACTCATTAATACCCCGGCGGATTTATTTACTTTGGAAGCCGAACAGCTCATTCCTCTGGAACGAATGGCCGCTAAAAAAGCAGAAAATCTGATCAATGCAATTGAAAAGTGCAAACAAACAACACTTGCAAAATTTATACTTGCAATAGGCATACGAGAAGTTGGGGATGCCACGGCAAAAAATCTGGCGGAACATTTTCTGACTCTGGACGCAATACAACTTGCAAATGAAGAAACTCTGGTAAAAGTTGATGATGTTGGTGAAATAGTGGCTAAACATATCGTCACATTTTTCCGCCAAGTTCATAACCAGGAAGTGATTCAGGCACTTTTAGCCGCGGGAATTCACTGGCCGATCATTGAGGAAAAAGCTAGCCAGGAACTACCTCTGGCCGATAAAACTTATGTATTAACCGGCACCTTAACCCAGATGGATCGAAACGAAGTGAAGCAAGCTTTACAAGCATTAGGAGCAAAAGTAGCGAGCAGCGTTTCTAAGAAAACAGACTATATTATTGCTGGAGAAGCGGCTGGCTCTAAGTTAACTAAGGCTCAGGAATTGGGAATAGCAGTTTTGACTGAAACTGAATTGATGGATTTATTGGATATAAAGCGATAAATCGCTACCCAGTCAAAAAGGAAACTTGTACAAATTGGCAACAAATATAAAACCGAAATATGAAGGGGAGTAGGCTTTAGCCTACATGTGTAGTATGTGGGATATACGGGTAGGCCAAAGCCTACTTCCCAATTCTTAGTTATTGATAGTCGCTGAAAGTCATACCTAATCTGGCAATAGGTGAGGATCATTAGTCTCTGGTTTGGTTGAATTCTCACTTCTTTAACATTTACAAAACTTGTAGGGTGGGCAAAGCGATAGCGTGCCCATTAGAGCAGCCTCGTAACCCTTTTAAAAAACAAATCGGCATTCCTTTAAGTTATCTCGAATGTAATTAACAGTTTTCAGTAACCTTGATGGGCACGCTGGCGCTTTGCCCATCCTACATACTCATATTATTTTATGGTCATCCCTTATTCAGAAATTTGGCATTTACCTTTTCAAATAAATGAATTTCATTACTTGAGCAATAGGCGGCGATAATCTCGGTATTCAGGCTCCCAAAAATTAGCTTGAATTTGTTCCAGTAGTTCTTCCTTGCTCACCACAGGGGCAACACCTTCTTCAATCGCTTGTAGACCAACCACTAAAGCAATCGTTAGGCTCACGTCTCTGATTTGATCTAAGGTCGGTAACAATTGTTCTCCAGTACCCTTTACCAGAGGCGAACATTCTGCTAAAGCCTCACTGGCAACCATAAACATTTTCTCGGTAACTCGAGTTGCGTGGCTGGCAATAACACCTAAGCCCACACCCGGAAAAATATAGCTATTATTACATTGGGCAATAGTAAATTTCATTCCGTTAAATTCTACTGAATCAAAGGGACTGCCGGTTGCAACAATTGCATTACCCTCAGTCCAGCGAATAATATCCTCGGGTAATGCTTCTACATGCGATGTTGGATTTGACAAGGGTAATATGACAGGCTTGCCGCACTGTGCATACATCGTCTGGATAACCTCTTTAGTCATTAAGCCTGGTTGTCCAGAAACGCCAATTAGAATTGTTGGTTTGCTTTCACGTACTAGATCTAACAAACTAACCGCATTTCCATTACGATTCCAGGTAGAAATGTTACCGGCATCTCTGGCAAATCTTTGCTGAAAGTCTTGCAAATTCTGCATGTCTGTCGTCAGCAAGCCATCATACGTAAAGAGATAGATTTGACTCAGTGCCTGCTGTTCGCTTAAGCCATGTTTCACCATATGTGTAACAATTTGCTCAGCAATTCCGCAACCTGCTGAGCCTCCCCCGATAAAGACAATTCGCTGATCAGTAAACTTACTATTATTAACATGACAGGCTGCCAGAAGGGTTCCTACTGTAACAGAAGCAGTGCCTTGTATATCATCATTAAAACAGCAGATTTTATGCTGATATTTTTTTAACAATGGATTCGCAGTATGTTGTGCAAAATCTTCGAACTGCAGCAGTACATTTGGCCACCGTGCAATTACTCCTTGAATAAAGTCATCAACAAAGTTGAAATAGTCTTCACCAACAATACGTTTATGTCGCCATCCCATATACATCGGGTCATCCAGTAATTGCTGATTATTTGTCCCTACATCAAGGGTTATGGGCAAAGTATAAGCAGGGCTGATACCGCCACATCCCGAATAAAGAGCCAGTTTACCGATTGGAATACCCATTCCTCCAATGCCTTGATCGCCTAAGCCAAGAATACGTTCACTATCTGTCACAACAATGACTTTAACATTTTTTTTGTCTAAATTTTGCAACACCTCTGTCATCTTGTCCCGATCTGGATAGGAGACAAATAGACCTCTCTTACGTCGATAAATACGAGAAAATTGCTGGCACGCTAACCCTACGGTTGGAGTATAGATAATGGGTAGCATCTCTTCAAGGTGATGACTAATCAAATTGAAATAAAGCGTTTCGTTAGTATCCTGAATATTGCGCAGAAAAACATGCTTATTTAGATTGTTTCTAAGATGAGAAAACTGGTGATAGGTTCTTTTTTCCTGATCTTCAATGCTCTCTATTGCAACAGGTAATAAACCGTGGAGATTAAAGTCTCGTCTTTCGTCGTCAGTGAATGCAGAGCCTTTGTTTAATAGTGCAGTTTCCAGCAAAACGGAATTTGAATAGGGCGTGTATAAAGGTCGTTTTTTAGGCATTATTATGGTATTTATAAATTCTGGTATTGATGTTTCTTATGCCCAGAAAAAATCTGAATACTGAGCTGAATAAAGTGAATGGGCACGGAATAAATTGAGCAACTGGCGCAGTATTGTTGTTCGTCTTCGAGGCGCGTAAATAGGCGAATAGTAGGCTACGTAACTATTTTCGCAACAAAGAAGACGGGCAAAAAGACAAGTCAGTTGTTCAACTTATTTCGTGCACGTTCCAAAGAGTGTACATGAAATAAACTGCGCATCTGTAGGTGCAAATTCATTCGCACGAGACGTAGTATTCAAAAGGCTGTGGGGGTACTGTCACGGAAATGGACTTTAACAGCCCTACAATTGAATATATTATTTCGTGCCCGTTCACTAATGCCTATTTCCTTTTACATATCTCGCCTTAAAATAGTGAGCAATTATACCAACTCTCAATCATTAATGAATCAATGTTGATGCATAATTTGAGGATTATAATGTATCTAGTGCCTGAACGGAAACTCTGAAATGCCCGTTAACTATGGGGTTCAGAGGAAATAATGATTTGAAGATTTATCGAAACAGGAACTAAAGTACCTAAATTCATTCAAATCATGCTGATATTCGTGATTTATTAAAAATCTTCAAATAAAATAAATCTCTGTATCCTTTTCATATCAAGGCTTCTGGACTTTTCGTTCAGGCACTATCTAAGGAGACCAAATTGAATAATACCCGAAACGATAATTGATAGAATGTTTTGAGGCACGAAGCGGATCCTGAATTTCCGTATATTATTTCATTTTTATGCTTTATGATTAGAGGTAATAAGTCTTTACGAGTGAAAAGTTAAAGCATGTTAGAATGCTCTAGATAACATTTGAGATTGAGTCGAGTTTATAGTTTCCAATTAAATAATATAAGGTAGCAAAAAAAGCGTGTACACAATTTCAAAACAATTTAATTTTAGTGCAAGCCATATTATTGAAGGTTTGCCAGAGACGCATCCATGTAGTCGACTACATGGACATAATTATGTTGTAGAACTGGTATTAACCGCCGAAGAATTAAACGAGACAGGTTTTGTTGTTGATTATAATGAACTTGTTGTTTTTAAAAATATAATTGATGAAACGCTGGATCATCGTCATCTGAACGATGTTTTAACGGGTACAACGACTGCGGAAAGTATTGCTAAGCACCTTTATGATCATGCAAAAAAAATATGGCATGAAGTGCTTTCTGTGAGTGTCAGTGAGACACCAAAAACCAATGCTACGTATCGCCCTTAACCTATAATAATAAAAATAAGTTTATGCAGCGAAATAATGATTTTTCTAACCTGCAATTTATCAAAAATAGCATAAAGCGAATCTTGCCTAATTCTCAGGCAATAGCCTTGGCGATCATATTAATTGTAGGTTTTTTGCTCATCACATCTTTATCAGTTGTCTTGATGCCTGTCTTTATTGCGATTGTGTTAGCTTATTTATTAGAAGGTTTAATCAGAAAACTGGAAATTAAACTTAAACGCCTACCTGCTGTGTTGATCGTATTTACTGGGTTTATGGCAGCATTTAGTTATCTTTTATTTGGTTTGATGCCACTACTATATAAGCAATTAAAGCAATTACTGCAACATACCCCTGACATCATTAAGAGCTCACAGGCTGAAATTCTCAAGCTTCCAGAAGCCTATCCGCAATTTATTTCAGCGAATAAATTGAGAGAGATTACTTTTGCAATTCAACAAGAAGCGTTGAGTTATGGTCAGGATTTATTAAGCCTTTCTGCCTCATCGGTTGTGGGTATTATCAGTGTGCTTGTTTACCTGATTCTTGTTCCTGTACTGATTTTTTTCTGTTTAAAAGATAAAACTATTTTGTTGAAATGGTTTACTCAATTTATGCCTAGGGATATATTATTATCGTTCAAGGTCTGGAAAGAAGTGGATATGCAATTAGGAAACTATATTCGTGGAAAATTTGTTGAGGTTATTATATTAGGTGTTGTCAGTTTTATAACCTTTTCACTATTAAACCTTAATTATGCCATGTTGCTTGCTGTCTTTATGGGTTTACAAGTCATTATTCCTTATGTGGGTGCAACTTTGGTTACATTTCCTGTACTGGGCGTCGCTTTTTTTCAGTGGGGATTAGGAGGCGACGAATTTATGTATATTGTTATCGCCTATTCAATTATCCAGGCAGTAGACGGGGTGGTTTTAGTCCCTTTACTTTTTTCTGAGGCAGTCAATTTGCATCCTGCTGCGATTATTGTGGCAATATTGTTTTTTGGCGGACTATGGGGTTTTTGGGGCGTCTTTTTTGCCATTCCTTTAGCAACGCTTGTTAAAGCCGTGCTGTCAGCCTGGCCTCGTCTAGATGAAAAAATGCATACTTTTGATATGTAAGGCAACTCGCAATAAATAACCCACCCATCTTGCTTGTCTTTTTGTCCGTCTTCAGTGTTGTAGAAAGAGTTACGTAGCCAGCTATGCGCCTATTTCTACGCCTTGAAGACAAACAAAAATCCTGCGCAATATGGGTAGTTTATTTATT
>CAYZUM010000158.1:0-6854 GCA_964481455.1 uncultured Methylomonas sp.
GGGACTAAAAATCATCACTTCGCTAAGCTCCGTTTCCCTGATTTTCAGCGTTAGAATAATTATAGTTACTTACTTAGGCAACTCGCAATAAATAACCCACCCATCTTGCTTATCTTTTTGTCCATATTCAGTGTTGTAGAAATAGTTACGTAGCCTGCTATGCGCCTATTTCTACGCCTTGAATACGAACAAAAACCCTGCGCAATATGGGTGGTTTATTTATTGCGAGTTACCTTAGTGCTTGCCAGAGATTACAAATCTTTATGAAACACCAATCATTTAATGACCACTTTAACTTTATGTGAACTGGCGCAAATTAAATTTATAAAGAGTGCTCTACAATTTAATGTAGCAGAGGTTATGACAAAGTTTCGACTTAACTAAATCTTGCAGTTCAGCTATATAAAATTATCTGATAAAGGCAAAACCATTGAAAGGTGGTGACGCAAAAATTCCAGTCTAAGGGAGCGGCTCCTATGACAGTGGACTTGCCAGATCCAAAAGTAGTTTATTTCGCACCATGACTGTTGCGGAATTGGTAAGGTGTTAATCCTTCTTCTAGAGAAAGATATTGAAATAAAGTATAACTATTTCATTTAACCAGCAATCGACTAAACCTCCTACCAATTTTCCCAGTGATCGCGCGAAGCTTAGATAAATCACTACAAAGAAGAACCTTGCAATTCCTCTTAGGAACTCCTCAGACCTAAATTATAATTTAGGAGAAAAGTTATGAGAACTTATGTTACAGGCAATAAAGCCTACAAATTATTATTAACAGTATCCTTTCTATCATTGCTTAGCCTCAAACAAGTCAATGCTGAAACTTATTTTGTTTCTCCCAGCGGGAGTGATTCTGATTCAGGCCTATCTATTTCTACCCCATTTAAAACAATTCGAAATGCCACGAATAAGGCTTGGGGAAAGGGCGACATTATTTATGTCATGACGGGGACTTACATAGAAAAAGTATCTATCTGGCAAAGTGATATTACCTTAAGTGCTTATCCAGACAACATCCCCATTATTGACGGCCAATCAACTTTACCTAATAAAGACTGGAGCGCATTAATGACGGTAGGGGGCAATAACAATATCATTTCAGGCTTCGAGGTAAAAAATAGTAATATCAGTGGAAAATATCTAGGAGGATATGGTATTGAAGTATTAGGGCACCATAACACCATTAGCAAAATGAACGTGCATCACACTTGGGAGCAAGGAATATTTGCTCATGGTGACTATACTATAGTAGAAGATTCCACTATATGGCAAGCAGCCCTACAAAATTCATACGAAAATAATCGTTCTTCAGGCTGGGGGAGTGGATTGAGTGCGGCTCGAAATAATAGCTCTTCAGCATTAAAACCAGGTATTAACTCTTACACCCTATTCCGCCGTAATACAGTTTATAATAATTGGGGCGAAGGTATATCCTGCTTTGAAGCTGATCATTGTACGCTTGAAGACAATATTATCTATGATAACTGGACGGTCAATTTATACCTTTCCGATTCCACTAATAGTGTGGTTCAAGGAAATATGATCTATATCTCATCAGCAATGGCAATGCCTACTCGAAATAATTCACGACTAGGAATATTACTGGCCGACGAAGTCACAACTGTGCCTCGCTCTGCAAATAACGAAATTATCAACAATTTCATATATAATGCTGACTTTAATGCCTTTTCATGGTCCGGTGTGAGCAATTCAGGATTGAATAATGTCCTCATAGCAAATAACACTATTGTTGATGGAAACCTATCGACAGGAAGTATCGAAGATGGTATTGTCAATACAAATTCTCAAATTAAAAACAATATTATCGCAGGAAAAAGCAGCTATATTCCTAATAAAACAGGCCTTACCTTTTCCAATAATAACTGGTCGGTCACGCCCCCGTTAGCTGAATCACAAAGCGACACAGTTGGGAATCCACAGATAGCTAGAACTGGGGAAACAACACCTGGCAGATTGTCACCTGCTTATTTCAAAGTTCTAGAAAATTCTCCCGTTATTAATGCTGCAGCGGTTTTAACAAAAATAAAGAAAGACTTTTTTAAAGGCAATCGAGATACAACACCTGATATAGGTGCCCATGAATTTCAGACTGACAGCACTGACACAGTTGATACCACCCTTCCCACAGCTCCACCTGAACTTATGGCTTATCCCAATACAACCACTTCAGTCGATCTCACATGGAAACCATCTACTGACAATATCAATGTTGCCGGCTATATTATCTATAGAAATGGAGTCGAAATCGGGGGGAGTACTGCCGCTTATTTTACCGATTCTACAATTACTGAAAATACAACATTTAACTACATTGTTGATGCTTACGATGATGAAGGTAACCTTTCTGAGGCAAGTAATATTGCAACGGTGAATATCCCACAAGCTATGGTAGCTATTTTCATATCTTCCTATTCTATAACAAACAGGACAACGAACAGTGTTACGATTAGCTGGACTACAAATATTCCTTCGACTGGTGTGGTTGCTTATGGATCAAGCTCTAGGAACCGTAGCTCTCAAGTGATGGATAACAATTTAACAACCAAGCACACAATAGAAATTACCGGACTCAATCCCCGCAGTCATTATTATTATCAAATTAGTGCTTTCAATGAAACGTCTAACGGCTTATCAAAAGTTACTCATTTCAAGACTCGTTAAGTAGGTAGTAAAAAGTTTCTTAACAAAATGAATAAATGTAATTTTGCACTTAATAATGCTAGTTTAAACCAAAAAATGTCCCTTTCTGCTTTTTTTGATGGTGTCGCCTATTAGCTGTTAATGGCAGTTGCTACCAAAAACTGCGTAACCATTCAGACCCCCTATTGCATTGTAACCAACTAATATTAATTGAAAAATAATCTGGCTATTTTTGGCAAAAATATCTATTTTGATTGACCCTCACTAACAATCAATGACTTACGATTAATTCGGTCTTTATGATGCTGTTGTGGTCGTCTGTAACACACTGTAATTTATGTGGCTTAGGGGGCTGAACAGTTACAAGGCTGCCCGTTAGCGTCATAATTATTGGCTGATTAAACAATGCGTTATATATCCCCTCATTATGCACAGTCAATAGAACACACCACCAAATTAACGGCTCTTTTCCTTTTAGCGTGATCAATAAAATAATTTACTGGATACCATCCCTTCAAGGGATGGTATCCGTCATACAGATGGAATTTATTTATCTGAGAAACTATAACTCGATGTTCCAGTTTTCAGCTATAACTGGGCTTGAAGGACCTCGTATTTTGTTGAAATAAAAGTTAAAGTATTGATCTTAAAGGAAAACATAATTTAATCGAAATTAAAAATAGATAATAAAATCAACGCACTACAAAAACTGGAACATCGAGTATAAGGTAACTCGCAACAAATAACCCACCTTGCTTGTTTTTTTGTCCGTCTTCTGCGTTGTAGAAATAGTTACGTAGCCTGCTATGCGCCTATTTCTACGCCTTGAAGACGAACAAAAATCCTGCGCAATATGGGTGGTTTATTTATTGCGAGTTACCTAAGTACTCAAGCAAAATTAATCTAACCTTTTTGAAAAAGTATAAAATCTCCAATTTTCAGTGTATTTTTTGGAAATTTGAATATATTTTTACAAAAAATCAATAGCATTCGGCACATTTTTTGCTTGAAACTTTAAGTTATTGAATTTTAAATACAATAATAAGTTAAAAAAATCCCTATAAATTCTTTTGTTATTCCCGAACGTGTAATGATTAGCTTATCTTACTGATTTAAAATAGTATTAAAATATTAGGTACAAACCATGCCGAACGCTATTGGTGCTACACAGAGCTTGTGCATATTTCAAACTCCGGTATATAGACGGCAGTCAGTGCTCATGTTATTAAATTCTCATTCCTTAGTTACCTGTAAAATAGCTAAGCACTTTCAGCAAAGCATAGTCAAAATGGCAAGTATATACCAACTCAATAATCTACAATTTGCATATGCCGGTAAATTGGCTTTATCGCTTAGTAAAGTGAATATTCAATCAGGAAAAACGACGGCATTGATTGGTGCTAATGGCTCGGGAAAAAGTACTTTGCTGAATCTGCTGGCTTTTTTAGAAAGCCCAAGCGAAGGAGGGGTCTTGTTTCACGGACAACCTGTTCAGAAACAGCATTTAACACACTATCGACGACGAGTAGGCTTTTTACCCCAAAAACCCTTTATGCTTAAAGGGACTGTGTTTGACAATATTGATTTAGCATTAAAAATTCATGGAAAAAAACAACGTACTACTAAAATTCATAACGTTCTGGAGCAGTTAGCTATCAGTCATTGTATACATCAGCAAGCTAAGCGTTTGTCGGGAGGGGAATTACAAAAAGCAGCGATAGCCCGGATGCTGGTATTAGAACCTGACGTTTTATTATTAGATGAGCCTTTTAGTTATTTAGATCAAAGTAGCGCCCAATCTCTGGAGTCTTTTTTTTTGACTTATACGCATGACACAGGACAATCTCTCGTTTTTAGTACCCATGACCGCCTGCAAGGTTTTGCCTTGGCCGATGATATACTTGCACTTGCTGAGGGCAAGCAGGTCATGACACCCTTGATTAATCTATTTCATGGCCAAGTGATTGATCATCATTTTCATGTCGGCTCTATGCGCATTTTATTAGCACACGCAGGCACAACCGCTCGGCATATATCTATTAATCCACAGGATATTGCTTTATCCACCGATGCTTTAGTGGCAACTATGAGCAATCATTTTTTGGGGCGAGTGATATTAATAGCAAATGAAATGGATCAGGTTCGTGTCAATGTAGATACAGGCGTAATTTTTCAAGTGCTGATGACATTGCAAGCATTTGATGCGTTAAATATAAAATTAGGGGATAAATTATGGGTTAATTTTAAATCGGATGCCGTTGTCATATTTTGAATATACGATAAACTACTTTTAGGTATCCATAAAACAAGCCCTAATTTTGTATAAATATTCCAGAAATGAAACTGACTGATGAAAATATAATCGTTGATGATGTACGAATGCGTGGCTTTAAGCAACGCTCTTCTGTAGAAGAAGTCATTAACTGGCTAGACCAACAAGCGATTAATGTATCTGAGCAAACTATCGCTCTTCAAGATGCAACTGGCAGGATACTTGCCCATGATATTGTCAGTGATATTAATATCCCGGGGTTTGCTCGTTCCATGATGGATGGCTATGCTATTATCGCTGCAGACGCTCAAGGAGCCTCGCCATACAATCAACTCGCCTTACAATTGATTGGCAAGTCTATGCCAGGAATAGGCTCACGCGCTAAAGTGACGCCAGGAACTACTGTAAAAATCATGACAGGTGCGCCAGTTCCTGAGGGCGCCAATGCCGTTCTACCAGCAGAAAATGTGGAGGCAGACGAACCTGATATTATGCTAATGGAGAGTGTTGCCGAAGGAAGAAACATCGGCCGTATTGGTGAAGATATTACCGCTGGAACGAATATTTTGCCACAAGGTCGGTGCTTACGGCCGCAGGATATCGCCTTATTAGCTTCGATTGGTAAAAATAAAGTGTGCGTGCGGCGCCAATTGAAGATCAGTATTGTTGTGACGGGTAATGAAATTTTGCCAGTCGGGAACGTTGCGCATGGATACCAGATCACTAACTCGAATGGCCCGATGTTAGCCGCCTTAAGTCATAGAGATGGTGCAACGGTTGTCAATTCAATGATTGTTGCTGACGACCCTGCTTTAATTGAACAAGCGTTACTGGGTGAATATGATATTTTATTGATTAGTGGTGGTACCAGCGTTGGTGAAGAAGACCTGATACCGATATTAGTAGCAAAACTGGGAAAACTGATTTTTCATGGTGTTGCGATGCGCCCAAGTCGCTCAACAGGAATCGGCACAATAGATGATAAACTCATCTTTCTGATACCAGGCAACCCTGTCGCCTGCTTATGTGCCTATGATTTTTTTGCAGGACGATTGCTTAGACGCTTATCGGGTCAACCACGCCCTTGGCCTTACTTTTCTGTGCGTAAAAAATTGCGTCACAAATTAGTATCGGTTTTGGGACGAACAGATTATGCACGTGTGCGTCTGGTAGACAAAGAACAGGTTGAACCCGTGGCAATAAGTGGCGCAGCCAATCTTAGTTCAACGACCCTTGCAGATGGTTTTGTGCTAGTACCAACGAACAGTGAAGGCTATCCAGCAGAGACCGAAGTTGAGGTGTTTCTATACGATTAGCTTTGCACCTTAGAAATTTGCACGAAATAAACGACAACAACGGTAGGTGCGAATTCATCCGCGCGGTACAAATAAGTTCAAACCGACAACCCAGTCTTAGGTACATGGAAAAAATAATTGCCCGTTCCTGTTAGTCGTATCGCCTCCTTTATCGTTGGCTGGAATAGCGCTAGCGTATTCCGGCATTTTTTGGTGACATGACCCAACATGCCATACCACCCAAGGTGGAAAACGCTAACGCTATTTCACCCGCACGATACCTATTAACCACTAAAGATATTAGGAAATGCTCAAACCTACATTCCGCACCCCAAATTAACCATCTCCTGAATATAATTTCTCATATTTTTCGCCTAACACTCGATGTTCCAGTTTTTGTAGTATGTTGATTTTATTATCTATTTTTGATTTCGATAAAATTAAGTTTACCTTTAAAATCAATGCACTAACTTTTATTGCAACAAAATCTAGGTGCCTTCAAGCCCAGATATAGCTGGAAACTGGAACATCGAGTAACAGGCTTAGTAACAGAATATGGTGAGAATTAATATTTAAAACAAGGACTTGAGAGTCTGGCAACAGTAAGACATGTATACCACTAA
>CAYZUM010000159.1:0-6843 GCA_964481455.1 uncultured Methylomonas sp.
TGAGAGGAACCGGTCTACTCGACGACTCGATTGAAAAGAAAAATAGCCGTTAAAATCGGGAAAACTATATTTCAAACGAGTCTGACCCCATTGGTTACCCCATTGGTTGTAAATTTATATGACCGTTTGCTTCACTCATCCCAAATACAAGTGAATGAGAACACTAGTCCTCCACCAATATTTCGAATACATTCAACAACAAAATTTGGAACATCTATTATTTCACTATCACTTTCAGTGGAAACTGAAATAAAGAAATTATGATTCAATTCCATTTTAGAATTAATTACATATTTTTCTAGCGGTTCTAAATTAATATCATCAGATAAATTTACAGAAATGGCATACTTTGTTTTATCCTTAAAATATCTCCTACAAGTTATGTTATATTCCAGATATTCAGCTTTAAATTCTTCTGTTTTTTCAAAAGAATCAAGGAGAAACCTAAAAGAGCATCTTAAATTCATGGACATTGAGTCTCCTTAAACTGTTGTGCAATTTCTAACAGCTCATCAAATGAAAAATTATCTCTTCCACCTCGATTTTCTGCATCCTTTATTTCTTCAATAAATTTACCAAAGTCATTCCGCCTATCAGACGGGATTTCAGCTTTTTTAGCTACATCATCAACTTGTCGTTTGTCATTTTTATTTGCATTTTTCTTTGTATTTCTTGGTGTTTTCCGGTTATTTTTGGAAAAAAATGGTATATCAGTTGGTATTATTGCCAACTCAATAACTGGTATCAAAGCTCTTAAAAAGAGCCACAGCAAAGGATGCTTACCATCCAAATCCACAAAATTAACCGGATCCCCAATCACATACCCATAAAGATTCGTATCCCCACCCGCAAACCTTATCGGATCCTTAGCCGTCCATCTCCCCGCTACTGCATCATAATCCCTTACCCCGAACCTGACAAGTTCTGTATGCAAATCATATATCCCTCCCGCAAACCCAAACGGCTGAAATCCCGGATTGGTATCTTGAATAACATTCCCCCAGGTATCATAATCCATCTGCTGGGCGATACTGCCATCGTCTGTGTTGATAATAAGTCTTGGGCTGCCTAAGTGATCGCTGAAAATGCGGTAGGTAGTTTCCGCGTGTGTTGCTGGGTCTATCTTGATTAAATAACTCGGCACATGCCCTTTTTCTGCATAGACAAAGCGGGTGATAATATCATTATCTGCATTCAACTCGGCTATCGGATTAAGCGCAACCAATAGGGTCAGACCCCATTGGTTCAAAATCGGGAAAACTATATTTCAAACGAGTCTGACCCCATTGGTTCTCTTGTCTTCTTTGGCTTTATAGGGTAACCTCTCGGCTGATTTGATAAATCATTTAATATAAATTGATCTGACTGGCGCAAAATATAAATTAGACCATCACTTTCTATTTGAAATCTATAAACAATTTTTGACCAAGGGCCAAAACCTTCTCGTTTAATAAAATGACTCATTTCAAAGTAATTCCATGAGTATATCCAAACATTATTATTTATTAACATCTCAATTTTTTCAAGAGGCAAAGAGGAGATTTTGATATATCTTTTTTCAGCGTCATCAATCTCAACTATCTTTTTAGCATTTTCCTCAAGTAGTATAATATACATTGCGGATCCCGAATTATTGAAAATTCCAATGTACTCTGTAAACGTGCAGCCAACAAGTAAATAATAAGTACACAACACTACAATGACCTTTATTTTGAGAATAGTCATGGGCATTCCAAGTCACGGTATTTGTGTCGATACTTTGCTTCATCATAAATGTCATCATGACTTAATGGCCTAAAAAAAGAATCCCACCACGGTCGTGTTCTATGAATTGATTCATGAATAATCAACCGTTCCAGATAGTAAAGCTCACTAGGTGATAATTTTTCATTTAAGTATTTCTCATTAATCCAAATATTCCCAGTAAATGGATCCGTTATTCCCTCTCCATTTTCTACCATAGGAAGTGTTCCTATGTCGAGATCAACATTTAAATCTGGCTGAGTTCTTTGTACATATTCGGCCATGTTATTGATATCTTCTTGAGTCAACCCCAACGGATCCACAAAATTAACCGGATCCCCCACCACATACCCATAAAGATTCGTATCCCCACCCGCAAACCTTATCGGATCCTTAGCCGTCCATCTCCCCGCCTCAGCATCATAATCCCTAACCCCAAATCTGACAAGCCCAGTATGCAAATCATAAATCCCTCCCGCAAACCCAAACGGCTGAAACCCCGGATTGGTATCCTGAATAACATTCCCCCAAGTATCATAATCCATCTGCTGGGCGATACTGCCATCGTCTGTGTTGATAATAAGTTTTGGGCTGCCTAAGTGATCACTGATAACTCGGTAGGTGGTTTCTGCGTGTGTTAGCGGATCTATCTTGATTAAATAACTCGGCACATGCCCTTTTTCTGCATAAACAAAACGTGTCACAATTTCATTATCTGCATTCAACTCGGCTATCGGATTAAGCGGGTCTTTGTATAAAAAACCTTGCGTAAGCGTACCATTGACTTTTTTGCCTATTCTGCGATTTTGCCCGTCAATTAGGTAGTCGATGATGATGTCGCCAGGTAAAGTGACTTGTCTAAGGTTGTCCAGTGTATCGTAGCTGTAGTGTGTTGCAACTCCATTATTGGTTTTGCTTTTCAGCTCACCGTTTTCTGTATAGCTGTAACTATTGCCTTGATAGGTCAGCAGGCGGTCTTGATCATCATAGGTGGCTATTATTGTGCCGTTTTTGTGAGTACGATTGTTGTTGCTGTCGTAAGTATAACTCTCTATTTCCAGCGTATCTTTTTTGACACTGGTGAGCCTGCCGCTGAGGTCGTAATTGTATTCATATTGATGGCTTTCTCCTGCAAGGGTTTCAGTTTTACTTTTGATACGGCTGAGTTTGTCGTAGCTGTATTGCTGACTGATTTGTTCGCTGCCGTTGTAACTGGCTGTGCTATTTTGCAGTTCTGCAAAGCCGGTATAGCTTTGAGTGGTGGTTTGCAGACCTAGTGTTGTACCGTTAAGCAGTCCACCTTTCTGAGTTTCACGGCTGAGGATTAATTCGCCTGCCTGTGTGAGCAGTTGATCGTTATCATAGCGGTAGTTGATGCTGTGAGTACCGTTAATATCACGACTGATAAGATTAAAGTCGTTGTTGTAATTTTGGCTGATTGTGCCATTGATGTCACCTGTCCAAGTGATAGTTTTGGGCAGGAAGCCATCGAATGTGTAGTCTAGCTGTTGATTGTCGGTGGTGACAATCTGGTTCAGTTTGCCACTGGTGGCATGATAGGCATAATGAGTTTCACCTTGTGGTGTTATCAGGCGTTCCAGTTTACCGGTGATTAGATTATAAACCGGCACAATGGTCTTGCCATCGGGACGGGTAATGACAGTGACTTGCCGGTCTTTGTTGTATTGGTAGGTGGTGATGGGATTGGCTATCTCTATCAGTTCGGGTGGGAGATAGCGTGTCGGTTGATCCAAGCCATCATAGTCAAAGTCATGCGCGGGTCTTCCGTCGGGTGTCAGGCGTATCAGGTTGCCGTTGGCATCGTATTGGAAGTTAATTTGACGGCTATCGGGCAGGGTTTGTTGGGTGATTCTGCCGGATAGGTCGTATGCAAAGCTGGCGGTTTGGCCAAGTGCGTTGGTGATGCTTTGCAGGTAGCCTTGCATATCACCTGCTTGGTAATAACTGTAGGTGATTTCTCTTAAGTCTGCGCCACTGCCAATAGTAATACGCTTGGTTCTGCCCCGAGTGTCGTATTCGCTATTGATGGGATTTAGACCAGTGACCTGACTGCTTATTGGGCGGCCTTTGTCATTCAGTTGTGTGCCTCCGGTGCGGCCCTGGGCACTGGTGCGGGTAAGGGTTTTGTTGATGGCGTCATAGACCGAAGTGCTGATTTTGCCGTTTTGTGTGAATGTGTCGGTTTGCTGGGTCAGGCTTAGTTTATCGGCAGGGTCTGATAGCGTGACTACACGTGTCAATGTGCGGGTTGACTGTAATCCGCTGGGTAAGCTGGTTGTTGTCTTATTCGGCAGAGGGGTTTGCATACCAAAGCGTGGGTCGGGTCCTTCGGTGAAGCTGGTGATTGTGCCATCTGCAAGTAGGGTCTGGGTTTCACCGTTGCGTTTTTCGAGTGAAACAGTCGCTGTACCATCTGGATTTGTGATCGTGCGCTTGAAGTCTTTTGTCGGTAAAGTTTCGGATTTGTAGGTAGTTTGTCGCCCTTCTTTGCTGGTTTTGGTGACGGTACGGCTATTTTGTGTTTGTTCGGTGATCGCTAATTCCCAGCCTGCACCTGTAGGAGATTTGTCATTGATTAAGCGATCTTTTGTATCATAGTCAAAATCGTAGATATTGCCGTTGGGGTCGGTATAAATATCCAGTAAACCGCCTTCAAGATAGCTGAGTCGATGCATTTCACCGGCTGGGTTGGTGAGTGTTTTGGCGTAGCCGTTTTCATCCAGAGTAATTTCAGTGCGTTCACCATCAGTAGCGATAATGGCGACGGGGGTGCCATCAGCTAATCTTTCTATGTTAGTTATCTCGCCATCAATATTCGTGATAGTGCTCAAATATCCATTGCTTTCGTACTCAAAATGATAGATGAGTTCATTTGTTAAAGTATCACGGGTATCAAGGTGGCGACCAGATCTATTAAACTGGTATAACTCAGTGCCTTTTTTAGAAACAGCCAGGATATTGGAATTTAAATCTTTACTTACTTTTATTAAATGGTTTACTCTGCCAGCATCAACGAAGAAGGTTGTCAGAAAAAATAAGTCTCCTTCTGGAGAAAGCTCAAGATCACGTGGGTAACCAATGCTAAATTCATTAATATGGCCCACTGTCTCAAACCTAAATGTTCCATCGCCTAATAGGGTTATAATATTCCCTTCCTGAGATACCTTTCTTATTCGTGCATTTCCAGAATCTGAAATATACAGGTTGCCTTGATCATCCAAGGCTATTGAGCGAGGAAAGCTTAGCAATGCTTCTGTTGCTAAACCTCCGTCGCCAAAAAATCCTCTAGTAGAAAATGTACCGCACTGACCTGCCACTGTGTGTATTAGACCTGCATTATCAATTTTTCTAACACAGTGACTGCTCATATCTACAAAAAAAACATTTCCATCCGTATCCAAGGCTAAGTCATAAGGGTCTATAGCGGCATTCAGCGC
This sequence comes from uncultured Methylomonas sp., assembly GCA_964481455.1. Taxonomy (GTDB): domain Bacteria; phylum Pseudomonadota; class Gammaproteobacteria; order Methylococcales; family Methylomonadaceae; genus Methyloprofundus. The sequence goes on from CAYZUM010000159.1 coordinate 5,202, forward strand.
AAGTATATTGTTTTCATGCAAACGGGGTCTCTCTCCTGTTCCGGCAAAAATTGATTGCTGCCCATCAGGCGAGATTTTATAAATTCTTTTTCGATAAGAAAAATAGAGGCTGTTATCTTTTCCAATATCAAAATCTCTAATTTCCCCAAAGCCTGTTGAACTGCCATAAGAATTACCATTTTTGATAAAATGATAGTTTACATCATAATCTCCTAAAATAGCATAAAGGGAACCATCACTCCCCATTTTAGCTTTTGGAATAACATTTCCACCAAAATCCACCAGGCCAGAGTTAGAAAGAATGCCGTTAGTGTCGAGATATCCAGCATCACCATACAAATTCCCAATAATGATTTTACCGTCTGGTTGAATTGAAATAGCTCCTTCGTTATTAATCCAGGATTCTAGAGCGGCTCTTGGTATAAAAGAAGAGGAACCCATGACTGTAGAAAAATCTTCAGGAGCGCTGTCATTTAATCCCGCAGCCCTTGAATTGAAGAAAAATCGGTCATTTTTATTTTCCCCTCCAGTCCCAAGAAATAACGAATGATTTAAAGCATGATGAGGGCTTAAAGTAAGTCCACCAAACCCAGCACTTGGTATGGCTATTTCTTTGGAGGACAATTTTTTTGCCCATAATCGACTTATGCTTATCGTAGAGTTTCTCTCATTACCAATCACATTACGATTAATCCCTGGTCTGGCAAAGCTTGCACTAAAGTCCTGGATTGCTGGATAATACACAGCTTGATAAATATATTCAATTCGGATAACTGCAATAGCCTGTGGAGATTTTCTCCCGTATACATCCAGCCCATCCCAGATAAAGTTTTCTGTCAGGTTCGTTTGTGCTGCATAATTTTCTACTATTCTTCGCCCGGCGATGTTAATGGTTAGCCGTATCCCTTGAAGGCTTGCAGGAATTGAATGACCACTTAAGGGAATCGAAATTTCTGTACCTGTTTTTCGACCCGGTACTCTATTGCTACGATAATGCAAGCTAAACTCTGAACCTGTTATTGGAAAGTCCTCACCTAGCACTTGATTCTCCACTTGAATAACACAGCCCGATTCTTCACAAGGGTTTCTTGGAATCTCGTCATCGTCAGCTTTAGGTTCTTTATTTATAGGTGGTTCTGCATCTGGCGGCGGCCCAAAAGGCCAGTTACAATCCCAGGGCGTTAAATGCTCTATCTGTACACGCCATAAACTTTTGCCTGCTGTATAAAGCATTGCAAGCTGAGCTTGCTCTTCTGCTGTCATCCCAAGATCAGTCAGTGTAGTGCCAGTATCGGCAATATCATCACCGGTGACATCTATTTGTGCGATACCATTGCTAATACTGATGATTTTGATGACCTTACCATTGGGTGAAGGTATCCAGGCGGCCTTTTCCCGATCATAGAACCCGACAGGGACTATTTCACCAACTGGGAAATTTAGAAAGTTATCCACATAAACGGGGACTTTTTGATTAAAGGTGACGCTGTCTGATCCTGCTGCAATCGCTTCGTCTATGCTGAGTTCGACGGCGTAGGTATAGCCACTACTGGGCGGTAATGGGCCAGGCATTCTGTTAGGGCCATTTTCGCCGACAGTATATTCGGTGGCTCTAAAGGTCATACTGGAAAGTGTTTGTGTA
>CAYZUM010000160.1:0-6791 GCA_964481455.1 uncultured Methylomonas sp.
CAAACAAAAATACTGCGTCATAATGGCACAACTTATTCAATTCCCATTCCATAGCAGGCTACGAAATTGTTTTTCTAGCGCGGCTGTGGAGTCAAAAGACAGTTAGACTCGGGTATTATTGAGTTCTCGTTCCTTAACCGTTTACTTTTTCTTAAGATGGGACAGGTTTTTACCATGGAGGGAGTGAAGTTGAAGACGTTTTTAAGGTATAACATTCACAATCTTATCCGATTGTTAACTAAGCCTCAGGCAACTCGCAACACCCACCCATCTTGCTAGTCTTTTTATTCGTCTTCAGCGTTGTAGAAAAAGTTTCGTCGCCAGCTATGCGCCTATTTCTACTAATGGAAGACAAACAAAAATCCTACGCAATATGGGGTGTTATTTATTGCGCGTTACCTTAACTCTATTATTCCCAAAATAAAAAATGATTGCCCCTTATATAGTCGTTAGTGTGATTGCTATTTTCATATTAGTAATCATTCTTATCATGTTGTTCTTTGTTTTAAGAAAAGTAAACTCTCTGTTGCATTCAAATTCAGAGCAAATCAAAATAGAGTTAATGGCCTTAATGCAGCAGAACGAATTGTCACTAAAAACAGGATTATTAGAATCACGTAGGGAATTGCGAGAAGTGAGTACAGCAAACCGGCAAGAAATAAATGATTTATTTAAAGACTTTCAAGATACTTTATTAAAAAGAATCGTAGAAAATAGCAGTGAGCAAAATCGTCAACTAGAAGTCTTTAAAGCTTCGCTTAACGCATTGTCAGAAAATTTAGTAAAAAATTCCAATGATTTTCAACAAAGTGTTAGCAATGCATTTCAATTATCAAGTGAAATACTGAATCATAAACAGGATGAGTTTAGGGAAAGGATGTTAACTCGCTTGAATGGTTTTGAAGAAAGCCTTAAAAGTGATGCAAAAGAAAATCGTCAGGAATTAAAGGCTGGTCTTAAATCATTTGAGGAAAAATTCACCCTATCAATTCAGCAATTTAATGGGCAATTAAGATTGAAATTTGCTGACTTAGGTAAGCAACAGCTAGAAGCCAGTCAGCTAGCTAAGGCTAGCATCAATGACATTAAGGAGGTGATAGAGAAGCAGTTAAATGCAATGAGAGAAGATAATACATTACAGTTAAATGAAATGCGTAAAACAGTGGATGAAAAGCTACACGCTACGTTGGAAAAACGCTTAGGTGAGTCGTTTAAACAAGTAAGTGATCGTTTAGAGCAAGTACATAAAGGCCTAGGAGAAATGCAAAATCTGGCAGTCGGGGTCGGTGATTTGAAAAAAGTACTGTCGAATGTGAAAACACGCGGTATTTTGGGTGAATATCAATTAGCTAATATTCTCGAACAGATTCTTGCGCCAGAACAATACGCGAGTAATGTTGCCACTAAAAAGGGGAGTCAGGCTAATGTGGAATATGCGGTGAAACTCCCTGGCAAACTAGATGATACAACAGTATGGTTACCGATTGATTCAAAATTTCCACTGGAAAGCTATCAGCGATTAATTCAGGCTATGGATACGGGTGATGTTGAAGGTATTAACCTGGCAGAAAAAGAATTATTGAAAGCAATAGAGAGTTTTGCTAAAGAGATTAGCACAAAATATATTGATCCTCCCAATACCACTGATTTTGCCATTATGTTTTTACCGGTAGAAAGTTTATATGCAGAAGTGTTGCGTCATCCTGCCATGTTTGAGAAATTACAAAGGGTTTATCACATTACAATAACAGGGCCAACAACCTTATCAGCTTTGTTGAATAGTCTGCATATGGGGTTTAGAACGCTTGCAGTGCAAAAACGCAGTAGTGAAGTCTGGAAAGTATTAGCTGAAGTTAAAACGGAATTTGTTAAATATGCAGACCAGCTGGAAAAAGTACAAAAACAGTTAAATACCGCATCGACTTCTTTAGAAACGCTGCAATCGACACGTACTAGTGTTTTGGAGAGAAAGTTACGGGGTGTTGAAGGACTGGAAGTTGAGAGTGATACGCCTTCAATTGAATGATTAGAAAAATAAATAACAGACTGTTTTAAAATATATTATATGCAAGAATATCACATTCGCCGTAGTCAACGTGCTAAACGCGCTAGAATTGTCGTCACCGCTCATAAAATAGAAGTTGTCGCACCTTTGCGTATGCCTGAGAGGCAGATTAGGCTATTTATGCAAGCTAAAAGGGACTGGGTAGAAAAGGCGAGAAATAAAGTTCAGAAACATGTAGACAATATCTCAAGTTTTGCGCCGGATAGCTATCAGCAAGGCGCATTGATTCCGTATCAAGGTCAGCAGTATGAATTACAGCTTAAGTCTAGTCAGAAGGACCAGGTTCAAATAACTTTTGATCAGACTTTTATTGCGTCTATCCCTGAAAGATTGGGTGCAATATTATTACATGCAGAATTAAGTGAGCAGATTCACGATGCTCTTGAAGTCTGGATGAGGAAGGCTGCAGCAAAAAAGGCAAAAAAATTGATGGATAAGTATGTCTCTTTATATCAACTTAGTCCACGCTCTATTATTATTAAAACACAGAAAAGCCGCTGGGGAAGCTGTGGAATACATGATGATATTAATCTTAACTGGCTATTGATTCTAGCTCCCGCAGATGTATTTGAATATGTAGTGATACATGAATTATGCCATATCGCTCAACGCAACCATTCGGCTACATTTTGGGCGCTGGTTGTCAGGCATTGTCCAGATTATAAGCAGCAACGGAGATGGCTTAAACAACATGGTGCTAGCCTAATGATGGGCTTATGAAGTATCTAAAAGATGTGTTTTTGATGATAATATTTATTAGCTTGATACAAACATTTATGCAGCGCGATATGCGCTCGGGTGTTGCCCCCGATTTACCACTTAAGACTATCAGCGGTAGTAATAGTGCAAACTTGATGATGAAAAAACCGGCTATTATTTATTTCTGGGGAAGTTGGTGTGGTATTTGCGCGACAATTCAGGACACCATTAGTGCAGTATTGCAAGATTATCCAGGAGTCACGGTTGCATTGCGTTCGGGTAATAATGCAGAGGTTACTCATTATTTACTAAGTCATGGGCTGGATTGGCAGGTTATCAATGATAATGATGGGAGTTTGGCGCAGGCATATGGCGTCAATGCTGTGCCTGCAGTGTTTATCATTAGCTCTGAAGGGGAAATAAAGTTTATGACGTTGGGGTATGTAACAGAAATAGGTTTAAGGCTTAGATTATGGTGGCTAGAGTTTGATTTTTGGCGGGCCTGATTTTGGTGTACGCCGTAAATCATATACAATAGGGCACAAAATAATCTATATAGAAAAAGATATGAATAAACTTAAATGTGCTGTAATTGGAACCGGTTATCTAGGTAAATTTCATGCGGAAAAATATGCATCTTTGCCAGGTTGTGAGTTAGTCGCTGTTGTTGATATCAATGAAAGCGCGGCTAAAGAGGTTGCTGAAAAGCACGGTGCTGAGGCTTTTACGGATCATCAATCTATATTGGGTAAGGTAGATGCGGTAAGTATCGTCGTGCCGACTACTTTGCATCATCAGGTTTCCAAGGATTTTTTAAAGGCTGGTGCTCATGTCTTAGTTGAAAAACCTGTTACAGTGACTGTTGAAGAGGCGGATGAACTTATTAGAATTGCTAAAGAAAAAAACCTAATTCTACAAGTAGGCCACTTAGAACGCTTTAATCCTGCCGTTATGGGCTTAGGTGAGTTGGAGGACAAGCCTTTGTTTATTGAGTCACACAGATTGTCACCGTTTAATCCGCGAGCGAATGATGTCAGTGTGGTGCTGGATTTAATGATTCATGATATTGACATTATTCTGGCTATCGTTGATTCAGAAGTGGATCATATCGAAGCAAGCGGTACTGCCGTTTTAACCAAAGGAACGGATATCGCAAATGCGCGATTAACGTTTAAAAATGGTTGTGTAGCGAATGTAACCGCAAGTCGTATTAGCATGAAGATGGAGCGTAAAATGCGTATGTTTCGTCCGAATTCGTATATTTCCATTGATTTTCAAAATCGAGTATTAACCAAGCATTATGCAGGTGAAGGCGAAATGTTTCCTGGCGTCCCTAAAATTGAAACGGATAAATCTGTGTTTGAAAATGGTGATGCATTACTAGAGGAGATTAAGCATTTTGTAGGGTGTATCCGTTCGGGAAATACCCCTGATGTATCTGGCGAAGCAGGTCGGCGTGCTTTGGCAACGGCGATAGAGATTACCAAATTGTTGCAATAGTTTTTTGCTGTAAAGAGTGATAATTTCTTAGGAAAATTAATGCTATCCGTGAAATTATTCTCGAGTCGGATTTTTTAGTATTGTGATTGAGCTAAAGGGGTATAAGTGATGAGTACAAAATATATTAACCCTTGGCAACTCGTAATAAATAACCCACCCATCTTGCTTGTCTTTTTGTCCGTCTTCTTTACTACTGAAATAGTTATGTAGCCGGCTATGGAATGGGAATTGAATAAGTTGTGCAATTATGACGCAGTATTTTTGTTTGCCTTCAAGGCGCGGTAACAGGCGCATAGCTAGCTACGTAACTGTTTCCGCAACGCAGAAGGCGAACAAAAAGACACGTCAGAATGCACACGTTATTTGATTTCCATTCCTATACACCTACTTTTGCATCCCGAAGACGAACAAAAATCCTGCGTCAAATGTACGCGTTATATCATTCCCATTCCATAGAAGAATACAATAAATTTAATTTTAAGGTGGTAATAATTATGATCCCAATGGTAAACCTGAAAGCTCAATATGCTGAAATTAAACAGGAAGTCGAGCAAGGTCTAGCGCAAACGATAGAAAACTGCTCTTTCATCCTGGGTCCAAATGTTCAGGCCTTTGAGAAAGAAGCGGCAGAATATTTAGGGGTAAAGCATGCGATTGGTGTCGCCTCAGGTACTGATGCCTTACATTTGGCATTGTTAGCAGAAGGGATAGGTGAGGGTAATGAGGTTATCACGACTGCATTCACCTTTATAGCGACTGCTGAGGCCATTCGTTATGTTGGGGCAAAACCTGTTTTTGTAGATGTAGATCCCAAAACCTATAATATTACAGCAGCCACTATTGCAGCGGCAATCACTGATAAGACAGCAGCAGTGATGCCGGTTCATTTATTTGGACAGCCCGTTGATATAGTGGCGATTAAAGCGGTGTGTGATAAGCATAATCTTAAACTGATAGAAGATTGCGCTCAATCATTTGGTGCATCGATAGCTGGCAAGCAAACAGGGAGCATTGGACATGCTGCGGGCTATAGTTTTTTTCCCAGTAAAAATCTAGGAGCATTTGGTGATGGGGGATTAGTGGGTACTAATTCAGATATCACCGCTGAAAGGGTAAGACAATTACGCAATCATGGCTCAAAAGTGCGTTATTACCATGATGTTGTGGGCTTTAATAGTCGGCTTGATGAGATGCAAGCGGTTGTTTTAAGGGCTAAATTGAAACGTATTGACCGTTATAATGAGAGTCGTCGCCATGCAGCACATTTATATTCTGAGTTGATGGCTGATTTACCTTTAGAAACCCCTTTTGAAGATGGGATGGGTATACATGTCTATCATCAATATACCTTATTGTGTGACCGGCGTGATGAAATTCTAAGTGCTTTACAAACCCGACAAATAGCGTGTTCTATTTTTTATCCTGTGCCATTACATCAGCAAAATGTATTTAAAGACGATTGCGCGGATGTCAGCCTGCCCGTGACGGAAGATATTGCGGAACGTTGTATGTCCTTGCCGATATGTTCTGAATTGAGTGATGAGTCGGTTAAAGAGGTTGTGGTAGTGATTCGTAGCGTACTGGAAGGGTAATTGATGTGATAAAAAATGCACTAATTTATGCACTGGATTTTGATGGTGTGATTTGTGATAGCGCCGTTGAAACCGCTATTACTGGATGGAAAGCGGCTACCTTTGTATGGCCTGATATGGCCAATACTATTCCTGAAGAAACGCACATTGAACAGTTTCGTATTTTACGTCCGCAGTTAAAAACTGGTTATGAAGCGATTATCTTAATGCGGCTATTGCAGCAAGGTGAGTCAGTTTCTAGTATTCAAACCAATATTGCTAACTTTAATCGAGAACTAGGAGCAGATGCTGCACTTTTGAAACAGCTTTTTGGTCAGGTACGGGATCAATGGATTCTTCATGCAAGGGATGAGTGGATTGCAATGAATCCTTTATTTGAAGGCATTGCAGAAAAATTGCAAAACTTAAATGGTCAGCCATGGTATATCGTGACGACGAAACAGGAGCGCTTTGTAGAGCAAATCTTGCAGGCAAATCAGGTTGATTTACCGGTTGATATTTTTGGTCTGGATCGAAAAATGAATAAGCAAGCAGTATTATTAGAGCTATTAGAGAAGCACGGGAATCAAGTGATTAAATTGATTGAAGACAGACTGCCGACTTTATTAGGTGTTATAGCAAATAAGCAATTAAGCAGGGTGGATATGCAGTTGGTTGATTGGGGGTATAATACCCCTGAGGATCGAACGAATGCCAGAGCGAATGGAATTAACGTGATTGGTTTATCTGAGTTTTTGAAAGTCTAAAACTAAATAAACTTGTTATGATGTGTATAAAGTATACACCATGAGATTTTATCATGCGAACCAATATCGTTTTAGAGGATGGATTAGTCACTCAAGCGCTTGCATTGACAGGGGCGAGTAGTAAGGTAACTCGCAAGTAACTGTTTCCGCAACGCAGAAGGCGAACAAAAAGACAAGTCAGAATGCACA
>CAYZUM010000161.1:0-6650 GCA_964481455.1 uncultured Methylomonas sp.
AATGAAGGTGACAGGAGTCCCTGAATTTCACGAAGTAGCATGGCGCGCCTGATTCAAATCAGTTTTTAGCTTATTCAATAGCCAACTCTTTTATTTTTCGTGTTAAAGTATTGCGCCCGTAGCCAAGTAACACCGCTGCTTCATTCCGGTGTCCCTGAGTATATTCTAAAGCCGATTTAATTAAAATTTTTTCGGTCAAAGGAATGATTTGTTTAGCGATATCTTTCTGTCGCAATAGAATTTTTTCTTCGATAGTTTTTTTTAAGCTGAGTTGCCAATTATTTTCTATTTCGGGTGCACCTTCCTTTTTTTCATTCGCAATGTATTCGGGCTGTAATTCGGGGGGCAGGTCTATTAAATGAATTTCTCGACCTGACGCCATAACAGTTATCCAACGACAAATATTTTCTAATTGACGAACGTTTCCAGGCCAGGGTAAGGTTGATAAATAGTTTTCTGCTTCAGCGCTTAATATTTTAATTTCACTGTCTAACTCATTTGCAGCAGAAGCCAGAAAGTGTTGCATTAATATGGGAATATCCTGGTTACGTTCATGTAGCGGCGGGATATGGATGCGTATAACATTAAGTCGGTGAAATAAATCTTCTCTAAATGCACCCTGTACAACAAGCGATTCAAGGTTTTGGTGTGTTGCGGCGATGATGCGTACATTAACTCTGGTGGGTGTATGTGCTCCGACTGGATAGAATTCATTATCAGACAAAACGCGTAATAAACGAGTTTGTAATTCGGCAGGCATATCACCAATTTCATCAAGAAACAAAGTGCCATTATTCGCTTGTTCAAAGCGTCCTGCGCGTCGGGTGTTTGCACCGGTAAACGCGCCTTTCTCATGACCAAATAATTCTGATTCCATTAAATCTTTAGGAATTGCAGCCATATTGAGTGCAATAAAAGGCTGTTTAGATCTCGGGCTATGACGGTGTAGGGCTTTAGCGACTAGTTCTTTTCCCGTACCAGACTGCCCATTAATTAAGACTGTGATATGGGAGCGCGCTAAGCGACCAATTGCGCGAAAAACTTCCTGCATCGCAGGTGCTTCACCAATGATTTCAGGTGCTGCTTCACTTTCTACATTTTGGCTTGCGGTTTTATTCCTTGTTTGCTGGCTGTGTATGCAGGCACGTTCAGTAACGGCAAGCATCTCCTTGATGTCAAAAGGCTTAGGAAGATACTCGAATGCACCACCATGAAAGGCTGATACGGCACTCTCAAGATCAGAATGTGCGGTCATAATAATAACCGGTAATTCAGGGTGGGTGTGCTGCAGCTTTTTAAGTAACTGGAAGCCATCAATGCCTGGCATGCGAATGTCCGATAATAAAGCATCGGGGGTTTGATTCTTTAATGCATCCAGAAAGTCTTCCGCATTAAGGAAGCTTTGAGTCGTTATCTCTATTTTACGGAGTGCTTTTTCAATAACCCAGCGAATTGACTTGTCATCATCAACAATCCATACATGAAAGTTGTTAGTCATGAATATTTCCTACTGGTAAGTATATTGAAAAGGTTGTATTCTCAGCAGAGCATGTGCACTCAATTATGCCGTTATATTGATTAATGATGGATTGCGAAATGGGTAGCCCAAGCCCAGTGCCGTCATGGCGGCCTGTAATCATGGGATAAAATATCTGATTTATCAACTCTGGCTTAATGCCAGTACCATTGTCAATAACATCGATTCGAGCTATTAATTTATGACGTTTTCCGGCGATGGTCATTTGTCTATGAATGCGTGTACGTAATGTGATTTCCCCAGCGTCTTGAATGGCTTGTGCTGCATTTCGAACAATATTTAAAAATGCCTGTATAAGCTGATTTTTGTCTGCGTGTAATTCTGGAATGCTAGGGTCGTAATCGCGGCTGATTTTAATTAAGTCCACTGTTTCGGCTTGGACAAGCTGTCTTACGCGCTCCAAGGCTTCATGAATATTTAAAGAGACTTTATTGGGGATTTTATTAGGGCCTAGCATCTTATCCATTAATACTTTCATGCGATCGGCTTCTTCGATAATGATTTGCGTGTATTCCTTTAAATCATTATTTTCTAACTCAAGTTCAAGTAGCTGTGCTGCTCCTCTTAAGCCTCCAAGGGGGTTTTTTATCTCATGAGCAAATCCACGCATAAGCATGCGAGAAATATTTTCCTGAGCAAGTAACTGCTCTTCTTTGGAAATGCGCAAGTGATGATCAACTTGTTGTAATTCAACTAGAATCTCAGGGTTATTTTCATCTTCGAGGATGGGGGTAGCTGTAAAGCTAATAGTCATCTTTTTATGAGATAAAAGTATATTGACATCAGTGTCAAAGAAGATTTCATTGTGCTCTAGACAATATTTCAAATCGAAAATGAGTCTTGATTCAGAAGAAAATAGTTTTTGAGCTGAATTACCTATCAAGTGGCGTGCACTATCTTCAAATAAAATTTCACCCGCTGTATTGATATAGCTTAGCTTGAGAGAGCTATCGAAGAGAAGAATGGCTTCATTTACGTTTTCGAGTATTTTTTTATACACAGGCATTGGTGTGAAGATAGGTTATATTCTTCATCTACTTACATTTCGTTTTTAGACGATTATTATATCATTTTCTTGTTGATCGAAATTTTGAAAGTACTAGCGCAATTATTTAGTCAGACAAGCTAAAGATAACAAAGCAAAATATAGGCCAGTTAATTTAAAAATAGTTAAAAAACTAGCTGTAAAGCAATTTTAAATGTGCTTTAAATTTAATAAAAATTCAATAGAGAGTCTTTTCAGTAGTTTAGGGCAAGTAAAAAATGCAATATCGGCTAAAGTGGGTGGGCAAGTCGTTGGGGGCTGGAGATGTAAGAAGTGAGCGATTGGAAATAGATGACTTTTTGCGCACCAATTATACGCACAATTCAAGTGATGCACTATTATAGTGCGTGATTATGATATAGACAATATAAAAAAGGGCAACTGATGATTCAATTGCCCTTAAGCATATACTTCGCGAGGTCACAGGTGTTCTGTTATAGCGAACTGATTTATGTCGAAAGCAACAAAGCCTGCTCCGCACTTGATACGGAGCGCTGAAGCCGGTGCATAGCTTGGCTACGCAAAAAAGTTTACAGCAAGCAATAGCTACCGGTTAAAATTGGCCGCTAGAGACCCACAGCACGTGATCGTGCGAAGTATCACTGAGCCAAACCAAACAGATGAGAGAAGCTAGGTTATTGCTTACAAGCTGTAGTACATATCAAATTCTACAGGATGAGTGCTCATACGCAGACGTTGAACTTCTTCACTTTTCAGCTCAATATAACCATCAATCGCATCATCAGTAAAAACACCACCACGCGTCAGGAATTCGCGATCTTCATCTAATGCATTTAACGCTTCATCAAAAGAGACAGCGACTTGAGGGATTAGTTTTTCTTCTTCTGGAGGTAAATCGTATAAATCTTTATCCATTGCCTCACCAGGATGAATTTTGTTCTGGATACCGTCAAGGCCAGCCATTAGCATAGCCGCGAAGCATAGGTATGGGTTGGCTGTCGAGTCACCAAATCGTAGTTCAATACGACGGCCTTTAGGGTTGTTTACAAAAGGAATACGGATTGATGCAGAGCGGTTACGTGCTGAATAAGCAAGCATAACCGGTGCTTCAAAACCAGGAACTAAACGTTTATAGCTGTTTGTCGATGCATTAGCGAAAGCATTAAGCGCTTTTGCGTGCTTGATGATACCGCCAATATAGAAAAGGGCTTCTTCAGATAGGCCTCCGTATAAATCGCCTGAGAAAAGGTTGGCTCCCTCTTTAAATAAGCTCTGGTGCACATGCATTCCATTTCCGTTATCACCGACTAAAGGTTTAGGCATAAAGGTTGCAGTTTTTCCGTAGGCATGAGCGATATTGGCAACAACATACTTAAGCTCTAACACTTCATCTGCTTTGGCAACTAAAGTATTAAATTTAGAGCCGATTTCACATTGTCCTGCAGTCGCTACTTCGTGGTGGTGAACTTCAGTCGTTTGCCCCATTTCTTCTAGTACCAGACACATGGCAGAACGCATGTCTTGTAAAGAGTCGACAGGGGGTACAGGGAAATAACCGCCTTTTACGCCAGGGCGGTGACCGATGTTGCCATCTTCGTAAGATTTTTCAGAGTTCCAGCCAGCTTCTTCTGAGTCAATCTTGTAGCCGCAGCTACCCATGTCATTGCTCCAGCGGACATCGTCAAAGATGAAAAATTCATTTTCCGGGCCAAAAAAAGCAGTGTCAGCGATTCCAGTAGATTGCATATAAGCTTCAGCACGTCTGGCAATTGAGCGTGGATCACGTTCGTAGCCTTGCATATCATTAGGTTCGATGATATCGCAACGTAAAATTAAAGTATTATCATCAAAGAAAGGGTCAATTTTCGCTGTCGCTGGATCTGGCATCAGGATCATGTCAGATTCATTGATTCCTTTCCAGCCAGCAACTGAAGAGCCGTCAAACATATTGCCCTCTTCAAAAGTATCTTCATCAATGCTGTGAGCTGGGAAGGTGACGTGTTGCTCTTTACCACGGGTATCACAAAAACGAAAATCAACGAATTTGATATCGTTTTCCTGAATCATTTTTAGAACGTTTTCTACTGACATTTAAGGCTTCTCCTAGGGGTTATACTTAAGAGTTATTTTACTTAAGAGTTGTTTGTAATTTTCTAATATATGTCATATCGGACAGACAAAACTAGCATATTACTATATATAAAAAAAAAATACTCGTTTTTATTAGTGCATATTGCTTTAATATCATGTGTTAAAGTCACTAACATGTTGAATTAAAAGGGGATAGTCTTTCTGCTTGTTTGGATTCAATTTAAAGATAGGGTACCGGTATGGTGCGTCTATCTCTCTACGTCTTCAACTGATTCTAGAGATGAATTTTTTTATAATGATGGTTTCCATTTATTTATGACAGAGAATGAACAGATAGCCAGTTAATTTTGTTATCATTAGTGTTATTCTTAACTTTTTGCAAATAAAATGAAACAATTATTTATTAGTTTAATATTGGTAACGCTTGTATCTGCATGTACAGTCAGGGGGCCTGACCCAGACCCTAAAGTGTCGCAAGCCCCTGGGCGAATTACTTTTGGGCCTTTAGCAGCGATGGATGAAAAACAGTATCTATTTGAGCAACATGCGTTATTTCGCAAAAAATTTAATAATAGAGGTGTTGAATCAAAAATTAATGGCGATACCTTAGAATTAACTATTTCTGGAAATATTACCTTTTCTATTAATTCAGCGAAGCTGAATTGGAATGTGCACGAGATTTTAGATAGAATCGTGCCAGTCTTTAAAGAGTACGAAAATACGTCAATTTTGGTGCTGGGTCATTCAGATGCCAGAGGAGATAAAGTCATTAACCAGCGTATTTCTGAGCAAAGAGCCAGAGTGATACGTGACTACTTTATTCGAAGTGGTATTGAGCCGCAGCGGATAGTTTCAATAGGAATGGGGGATGAAGATCTCTTAATTATCGATGATATTACGACCGTTGATCGGGCATTAAATAGAAGGATTACGATAGAAATTACTGTTAATAATGTGGCGCAAGGAACACCGGATAATAGTGTAAATGAAGATCAATAAGTTGTTCGTGTTACCGAAGAACAAAGAAAGGCTGTAGTGTTAAATTTTTATGGTATGTCTTATGATATAAAAGACAGGCCAAAGATTATAATTATATTGTTTTTACTATTGATATCAGTCCGTGTTGGTGCAATGGACGAGGAAATGGATTCTACATTGATGCTTGGGCAGCAGAGGAAATATGGTCAGGTTAAATTTGATTTGCGTTATCGCTATGAAAACGTCCATGTTGCAAATGATTTGCCAACAAAAACGGCTAATGCAAATGCCTTACGTTTAAAATTGGGGTACTTAACATCTGAATTTTTTAAGTTACAAGCTTTTGTTGAATACGAAGGAAATTTAGCCATGCAGGAAGACTATAATAGTTTACGAAATGGTTTCACTGGATATGAGACTGTTGCAGATCCGCAAGAGCAAGAACTTAATCAGTTTTGGCTGAGTTATAAAGGGATACCTGATACTTTAGTGAAAGGCGGGCGACAACGTGTTGTTTTAGATAATCAGCGGTTTATTGGTAATGATAATTGGCGACAGCTGGAGCAAACCTTTGATTCAATACTCATTCGTAATCAATCTCTAGAAAACTTAACGTTAAATTTTATTTATATAGGTCAGGTACAATCCGTTATATCTATTGAATACCCCATCGAAATGCCGATATTAAATTTTAGTTATCAATTTGGACGGTTTAGTACCTTAACGGGATATGCATATTGGTTAGCGGATTATCAAAATGCAATCAATTCAACCCAGACTTATGGCGTACGCATACATGGAGAGCCGAGATTAAAGCATGATATACAATTATTTTATGATGTGGGGTATAGCAATCAGGCAAATTATAAAAATAACCCTGATGCATATGCGGTAGACCGTTACAATATTATATTAGGGGCTACCTACTTTGGAGTCACCCTCAAGTCTGGCATGGAACAGTTAGATGGAAATGGTACGTATGCCTTTCAAACCCCCTTAGGTACAAAGCATAACTTTCAAGGCTGGGCGGATCAGTTT
>CAYZUM010000162.1:0-6582 GCA_964481455.1 uncultured Methylomonas sp.
GATCAATAAAAGGACCTTTTTTAATTGAACGTGGCACTTTATTAATTCCTCTCTAACGCTTGTTACGACGTCTAACAATCATTTTGTCAGTACGCTTGTTTTTTCTGGTTTTATATCCCTTGGTTGGCATACCCCAAGGAGAAACAGGATGTCTACCACCCGATGTCCTACCTTCACCACCACCATGAGGATGATCTACAGGGTTCATCACAACACCACGAACAGTTGGACGAACTCCCCGCCATCTAGATGCTCCAGCTTTACCTAGTGATCTCAAGTTATGCTCAGAGTTTGAGACTTCACCGATAACTGCCTTACAATCCGCCAGCACTTTACGCATTTCACCTGATCGTAATCTTAAGGTGACATGAACTCCCTCTTTAGCAACTAGCTGAGCTGACGTACCTGCACTACGTGCTATTTGCGCACCTTTGCCAGGCTTAAGTTCAACACAATGCATTACTGACCCTAAAGGCATATTACGCAGAGTCATGCAGTTACCAGGTTTAACTGGTGCATTTTCTGATGATATAATTTCCTGACCTGCAACAACACCTTTGGGTGCAATAATATACTTGCGCTCACCATCTTTATATAGGACAAGAGCGATATTTGCTGTTCTATTTGGATCATATTCCAAGCGCTCAATGACACCAGGAATATCTACTTTATTTCGCTTAAAATCAATAATACGGTAGCTTTGCTTATGCCCACCACCGATATGACGTGTCGTAATTCGTCCATTATTATTACGCCCACCACTCTTACTTTTTTTCCTTAGTAAAGGAGCATAAGGTTTACCTTTATGTAAATCTTCATGCTTTACTCGTACGACAAACCTGGAACCCGGCGATGTCGGTTTTGATTTTACAATAGCCATTTACCCTACCGATTAATATTCTTATATATTGCAATTAGGCTGCAGAGAAATCTATATCATGACCTTCTTTAAGCTTAACGTATGCTTTTTTCCAGTCAGATCTCTTGCCCATAAAGCGACCAAATCTTTTTGCTTTACCTTTTACGTTTAATAATTGAACTTTCTCAACTTCAACATTAAACATTAATTCCACAGATTTTTTCACTTGCAATTTTGTTGCCTGATTTGCTACTTTAAAAACAAATCTATTTTCGTTTTCAGCAGCAAGCGTACCCTTTTCAGATATGACTGGTGCTTTTATTATATTTGATAGATTAAACTCTACACTCATGATAGCTGCGCCTCAATTGCTTTCAGTGCTGCAGGAGTAGCAATTACATTATCCGCAGCAATTAACATAACAGGATCTAGTTCACTTGCAGTTGTAATATCTAGATTTGAAATATTTCTTGAAGATAAATAAGTATTTTCATCCAATTCTTCAGTAATAATCAAAATCCTACCTTTAACCAACCCCTTCAATTTTCCAGCTAACTCTTTTGTTTTAGGAGTTGCTGAAACAATATCTGCACTTGCTAACAAACGCTTTTGTCGTAATAACTCAGATAAAATTGAACGAATTCCTGCACGGTACATTTTCTTATTCAACTTTTGTTCATATGATCTTGGTTGAGCAGCAAAAGTAACCCCACCACCTCTCCATAGTGGACTTCGTATTGTACCACATCTTGCACGACCCGCACCTTTTTGTTTCCACGGCTTTGCACCACCTCCACTCACAGCCGATCTATTTTTTTGCGCTTTTGTACCTGAACGCTGCCCTGCCATGGTCTTAACAGTGACCTGATGAATTAAAGTCTCATTATAACTTCGACCAAAAACATCTTCACTTACCTCTACTTCACCTGCAGAGTCTGCACTATTCAGTGCCGGTATTTTCAAACTCATGACCTATCCTTTATTTTTTTGCTTGATTGCAGGCGTTAATATAACATCACCACCTTTAGCTCCGGGAATAGATCCTTTAACCAGAATCAGGTTTCTTTCTGCATCAATCGAATGGATAGTCAGGTTTTGAGTAGTAGCCGTTACCGCCCCCATGTGACCAGACATTTTCTTTCCCTTGAATACTCGACCTGGTGTTTGACACATACCAATCGACCCATTTGATCTATGTGATATTGAGTTACCATGTGTTGCATCCTGCATTTGAAAGTTATGACGTTTAACTCCACCCTGAAAGCCTTTACCGATACTCGTTCCTTGGACATCAACAAGTTGACCATCAGAAAAAATATCTGCACTTAACTCAGCCCCGACCTGAAGATCTTCACCCTCACCATCAGCCAGCCTAAATTCCCATAAGCCACGCCCTGCCGTCATATTTGCCGCTGCATAATGACCCGCCATTGCCTTATTAATTTTTGATGATTTTTTTTCGCCCGCCGCAACCTGAACCGCACGGTAACCATCACTCTCAAGACCCTTAACCTGAGATATTCTATTTGAATCTATTTGTACCACCGAAACCGGTATAGACACGCCATCTTCAGTAAAAACACGTGTCATACCACATTTACGACCCACTAGCCCTAATGCCATAATTAAACCCTCTTTAACTTAAGCTTAAATAAGCTTAATTTTAACGTCAACACCTGCCGCCAAGTCTAATTTCATTAGAGTATCAACGGTCTTATCAGTTGGCTCAACAATATCAAGCAGACGCTTATATGTTCTCAATTCATATTGATCGCGCGCATCTTTATTAACATGCGGTGACGTCAAAATCGTAAAACGCTCGTGTTTTGTTGGTAGCGGAATAGGCCCTTTTACCTGAGCACCTGTTCTTTTAGCTGTTTCAACAATCTCACCAGCAGATTGATCAATCAATTTATGATCAAATGCTTTCAGGCTTATTCTAATTGTTTGACTAGACATAATTCTTACTCAATAATTTTAGCAACAACACCCGCACCAACCGTACGACCACCCTCACGAATTGCAAAGCGCAAACCGTCTTCCATCGCGATTGGCGCTATTAAAGTGACTTCAACAGACACGTTATCACCAGGCATTACCATTTCAGTTCCTTCTGGTAATTTAACTGCACCCGTTACATCTGTTGTTCTAAAATAGAACTGTGGACGGTAGCCATCAAAGAATGGAGTATGACGCCCACCCTCATCTTTTGATAAAATGTAAATTTCTGATGTAAATTTAGTATGTGGAGTGATTGAGCCAACATGCGCCAAAACCTGACCACGCTCAACTTCTTCACGCTTTGTTCCTCTTAACAGGATACCAACATTATCGCCCGCCTGCCCTTCGTCTAGCAATTTGCGGAACATTTCAACACCAGTACAGGTTGTCTTTGCGGTCTCTTTGATGCCGACAATTTCGATCTCTTCACCGACTTTGACAATACCACGCTCAATACGACCGGTTACCACTGTTCCACGCCCCGAAATTGAGAATACATCTTCAATCGGCATCAGGAAAGCACCTTCTGTCGCTCTTTCTGGTTCTGGTATATATGTGTCCAATGCTTCAACTAATTTTAGAATAGACGGCACACCCAGCTCGCTAGTATCGCCTTCCAATCCTTTTAATGCAGAACCAACAATAATGGGCGTATCATCACCAGGAAAATCATATTTATCTAAAATCTCACGAATTTCCATTTCGACTAATTCGAGCATTTCGTTGTAATCTTCTGTGCCAACACCACCACAATCCTCTGCTAGTAAATCAGCTTTATTTAAGAATACTACAATATAAGGCACACCTACTTGTCTTGATAGTAGAATGTGCTCTCTTGTTTGCGGCATAGGACCATCAGTCGCACCACACACTAAAATCGCACCATCCATTTGCGCCGCACCAGTAATCATGTTTTTTACATAATCCGCGTGACCTGGGCAATCTACGTGCGCATAGTGACGCGCTTCAGATTCATATTCTACGTGAGATGTTGCAATCGTAATGCCACGCTCACGCTCTTCAGGGGCGTTATCAATTTGATCAAATGCTTTGACTTCACCACCTAGTTTTTCAGCCATTACTTTTGTTAAGGCAGCTGTTAGAGTAGTTTTACCATGATCAACGTGACCAATTGTGCCAACGTTCACATGAGGTTTATTACGTTCAAATTTTTCTTTAGCCATTAGACTATACCTATATTAATATCAATTCTTATGAAGTTTTTTGAATAATTGCACGCGCTATTTTTGCAGGCGTCTCATTATATTTTTCAAATTGCATACTGTAAGTAGCACGCCCTTGGGTTGCCGAACGTAGGTCAGTTGCATAACCAAACATTTCAGCTAACGGCACTTCGCAGTTAATTGTTTTACCTGTAAGCGTATCCTCCATCCCTAGAACAACACCTCTACGCCTGTTTAAATCCCCCACCACATCCCCTAAATTTTCCTCAGGAGTCAACACTTCAACTTTCATAACTGGCTCAAGTAGCACAGCCTTTGCCTGTTTTGTACCGTCACGAAAAGCCATTGATCCAGCGATGGAAAATGCCATTTCATTTGAGTCAACATCATGATAAGAGCCGTCAAGCAACGTCACTTTGACATCTACGACCGGATAACCAGCCAAGACACCATTTTTCATTTGCTCTTGCACTCCTTTATCTATAGCCGGGATGAATTCCTTTGGAACCGAACCTCCCACTATATTATTGACAAAGGAGTAGCCAGAGCCTAGTTCCATAGGCTCTAGTATAATTTTGACATGTCCATATTGTCCTTTTCCGCCTGTTTGACGAATAAATTTTCCTTCCTGCACAACTTTATTCCTAATTGTTTCACGGTATGAAACTTGCGGAGCCCCAACATTTACATTAACAGCGAATTCTCTACGCATTCGATCTACAAGAATTTCTAAATGCAGCTCACCCATCCCAGAGATAATAACCTGCCCTGACTCTTGATCTGTCTTGACATGAAACGAAGGATCTTCCCTCATCAGCCGCTCTAAAGCTTCTGACATTTTATCCTGATCTGCCTTAGTTCTTGCCTCAACCGCTACGGATATCACTGGCTCTGGAAAATCAATATTCTCTAGTAATATCTGAGCCTTTTCAGCACAAAGGGTCTCACCTGTTGAAACAGACTTAAATCCTATAGCTGCCGCAATATCGCCTGCCCTCACCTCAGGCAGTTCTTCTCTGCTATTTGCATGCATTTGCAGCAAGCGACCTACACGCTCTCGCTTTCCTTTTACGACATTATAGATAACACTTCCAGACTCAAGAACTCCGGAATACACCCTAAAGAAAGTCAACGAACCAACAAAAGGGTCTGTTGCAATTTTAAAAGCTAAAGCTGCAAAAGGCTCATCATCTGAGGCGAGTCTTACCCCATGACTTCCATTCTTCAATTCACCTGAAATGGATTTAATATCAACTGGGGAGGGCAGAAAATCAACAATTCCATCAAGTATACTCTGCACTCCTTTATTCTTAAAGGCCGAACCACAGTAAACTGGAGAGACTTCATTTGCCACTGTCCTTAGTCGAATTCCGCACTTAATATCCTCCAAAGACAACTCACCGCCCTCAAGATATTTTTCCATTAGTTCATCGTTAGCTTCAGCAGCAGTTTCTACTAATTTTTCACGCCATTTCTCAGCGCTATCTGCTAAATCCTCAGGAATATCATACTCAACAAAAGCCATACCCATATTGGCCTCTTCCCATGATATAGCTTTCATACTCAGTAAATCTACAATACCAGAATACGCCTCTTCCGAACCCACTGGAATCTGCATTAGGACAGGATTCCCCGCTAGCCTGTCTGTAATTTGCTTTACCACTCCAAAATAGTCTGCACCAGAACGATCCATTTTATTGACAAAAACCATCCTTGGCACACTATATTTATTTGCCTGGCGCCAAACAGTTTCTGACTGCGGCTCAACACCTCCAACAGCACAAAACACTGCAACCGCTCCGTCTAGCACTCTCAGCGAACGCTCCACCTCAATAGTAAAGTCAACATGCCCAGGCGTATCAATAATATTAATACGATGCTTATCATATTGCTCTTTCATGCCCGACCAGAAACAGGTAGTTGCTGCAGAAGTAATAGTAATACCTCTTTCTTGCTCCTGCTCCATCCAGTCCATAACTGCCGACCCGTCATGAACCTCACCCATCTTATGAGAGACACCCGTATAATATAAGATGCGCTCTGTTGTTGTGGTTTTGCCCGCATCGATATGAGCCATAATACCTATATTCCGATATTTCTCAATCGGTGTTACTCGTGCCACCTCAAAAACCTTCCTATTTTACCAGCGATAATGCGAGAACGCCTTATTCGCTTCCGCCATTCTATGCGTCTCTTCACGTTTCTTGGCCGCAGATCCACGCCCTTCAACAGCATCCATCATTTCACCTGCCAGCTTTAGCGGCATATTTTTTTCATTTCTCTTACGAGACGCCTCGATCATCCAGCGCATCGCTAGCGCCACTCGACGACTTGGCCTTACTTCAACAGGAACCTGATATGTCGCACCACCCACACGTCGCGACTTCACTTCCACGCGTGGCTGTATATTTTCTAACGCCTTAGTAAAAACCTCTAATGGCTCTGCATTACCTTTAGCTTCAACAGCCTCAAGCGCACCATAGACAATTTTTTCTGCTACTGATTTCTTCCCGTCAACCATAACCATATTCATAAATT
>CAYZUM010000163.1:0-6563 GCA_964481455.1 uncultured Methylomonas sp.
TGAATGAAGGTGACAGGAGTCCCTGAATTTCACGAAGTAGCATGGCGCGCCTGAAACTCGAAAATCCTTATTGTAATATTATATTTTATCGATTATTTAAGGTATACGGTAATGGATAAAACACATTGGATTTAGACAATCAAGAAATTAACGAGAAGTTTTTTATACTTAATCTTAACGAAGAGAAACGAAGATGGCAGAAACAGTTGAAGAGTTAACAGTAACCTATGAAGATGGTGGTATAGAAACCGTCAAAGAATTAGATAAAAAGGTTTTAACCAAAGGTGCATGGGCGACAGTCATCTACCGTTATCAAGACTGGAATAGAACTAAAGAAGAGTATAGTGCAGATAAATTTACTATTCGTCGCTACCAGAAACGTGATGGGGAATACCAGCAAAAATCAAAATTCAATATTTCTAGTGAAAAGCAGGCTAGGGAAATTATTCTAGCGTTAGAAGGCTGGGTAGGGGAGTAACTCATAAGATGAAAAGCGTACCTTTTAATCATACCGACAAATCTGAAAAGGTGTCTTTACCGGGAGTGTACAGGTCATTTCAGGAGACTGGCAAGTGTTGTATTTTCCGACCTATCGTTTCCCAGATAATTATTTTTCTGAAAGTTTATATGTTTGTTTATTTCGCGACAAATTAAATCTCTCTTTGTTTGACAGGAGCGTGCACAAAATAATACAGAGCTTCTGTAGGATGGGCAAAGGTCTTTTTCGTGCCCATCCTGGTATTGCACTACCACTAACCTATCAGGTATAGCCTGATGGAAACGCTGTCGTTTTGCCCATCTTAGGTAACTTGTTGACGTTATTTCAAGTACATTTCTAAGCAAAAAATTTCTTGTTAATTTTTTGCCAGAAAGTCGGTTGTAACATTTCTTTAATAAGACGGGTTTCGACTGACTCAGGTGCAATTTCCTGTAATTTTGTCAAGAGTGCTTCCGCCTGTTCCACATTGCCTTTTTGAAAAAGATATTCGCACGCTACCGATGTTAAGGCAGTGTATTCGGTAATATGAAATTGAGTCCGTTTGGGATAAAGTGGTTTCAATTCAAAGTGGTTCGAAAATATTTCAGGAATATCATCTGTCTTGTTTTCAGCGAGACAAAGTCTTGCATAGTTGCAGCGTGCAAAAAGGTTTTTAGGGTTTTTTTGATAATTTTCGGCTATGATTTGTTTCTGTTTTTCTGGGTCAACTTGTCCATAAGCGATTGCCAGGCAGCTATAAATTAAGGACAGTGGGTAAAGCTGTATCAATTCTAATAAACGTGGGATAGCGTCAGTACTGTTAGTTTCCGCAATTTCAGATAGTTGATTAAATTCGTCTTGAACTTCTTGTGGAAGATTGTGGAATCGCTGGTCTAGAATAGGGGCAGTCGTCAGTTCATAAGACTCTTCAGCAGTCCTGTTGTAACTGGTCATCGTTGCTTTTGCGCGGGTATTTGCTCTGGTTTTTAGGGACATAGAAATTTTTGGGTTTAGTGATAGTATTGTCGGAAGCGCTCTTTAGGCGTGAATTAACATATAGTACTTTGTCTCAATGCGGCTAAAGAGCGCTCCAATAGGCAATTAGGTGATTTGTTTGAAATCTGATTTTAAATTTGGCCATTTACTGAATGCAAAGAACCAGATCATAATAATATTGACAATTGGAATTAACAGGCACAAGACAAAAAATGTGGGGTAGCCTGCTTTTTCCATAATTTTACTCCCGAGCCATAAGGTAAACATCATAAAAAGGAAAATAAGGATATATTCCATTATTTTTTCTCCTCATTTTTTGCGTTAGGCCAAGGAAGAAGAGCTAGTTGAAGAAAAATGAGCAATAGCCCGAGGCCAGGTAAAAAGACTAAAAATCCCCAGGCAGGATGAAACCCTGCTTTTTGATAAATTAAGCAAAACGGGATCAGAATCATCAGGCCGACTATTACCATACGTCCGAATTCAGGAAATATAAACATAGAGTGCTCCTAAGGTGGTAAATATAAAGCTGTTCCGGTTTTCACAGCATACAATGTCATGCATATCAACTCTACATATTCAAGCATAGATAATAGCATACCTTTTCCTGTATTCTCTAAGCTCAATACAGGCTACAATGTAATGAATGATTAATTGCCAGGTGTTACTATTTCTATGACTGATTCAACGGCTTCATTTGAGCTAGCACAACAAACGCTCGTTAGACTACAAAATAATTTAAATCAGGTTATCTTTGGACAACAGCGCAGTTTACAATGGTTGCTGGCCGCTTTTAGTGCTGGTGGACATGTTTTATTAGAAGATGTCCCAGGTACGGGGAAGACGACATTAGCAAAGGCTTTAGCCGTATCTTGTCAGGCAGACTTTCAGCGTATTCAGTTTACCCCTGATTTATTACCGTCGGATATAGTTGGTATTTCCATTTTTGACCAACAACAGCAATGCTTTCGTTTTGAACAAGGGCCTGTTTTTTGTCATATCTTATTGGCGGATGAAATTAATCGAGCATCCCCCCGTACCCAATCCGCTCTATTAGAAGCAATGGGTGAGAATCAGGTCAGTATAGAGCGTGAAATTCGCCTATTGCCTTCCCCTTTTTTTGTCATAGCAACACAAAACCCAGCGGAATTTCATGGTACCTATCCTTTACCAGAAGCTCAATTAGACCGCTTTGCAATGAAATTCAGTCTAGGTTATGTCTCACAGGAACAAGAAGTTGCAATCTTACAGAATCAGAGTCAGCAGCACCCTATTGACTCCTTACAGGCATGCGTTTCATTGACTGAGTTACAGCAATTGCAGCAACGGGTCAAGCAAGTCCGTATTAGCCTTGAATTACAGCGCTATATTGTCGCAATAGTGACGGCGACACGGGATGCCTCGGAAATTAAGCTGGGTGCAAGCCCACGTGCGTCGTTGACATTAATGAAATGTGCTCAAGCGCTCGCTTTAATTGATGGTGATGACTTTGTTACCCCGGATGTTATTCAGGAACTAGCGGTACCTGTTATCGCTCATCGCTTAGGGCTGGATTCACAGAGTACTTTTTCAGGGATTGATGCCACGTCTATAATGGATGATATCGTGCAACAAAAAGTTCAGCTCCCTGCTTAACGATGTTTGCGCGATTACTGTTAAGGCGGTATCAGCAAGTCTTTCGCATCAGTCGCTGGATGCGGGTACATTTTACGCGGGTCGGGCATTTATGTTTAATGGTCTGGCTGCTAGCCGGTGTTTTTGGGGTTGATACTAAGGCCAGTAATACCTATCAGTTATTTACGTTTCTGAGTGTTGTGTTCATTCTTTCTTTTGTCGCGAGCTTGTTCAATCGCTTTAAAGGGTCTATTAAGCGCCAATTACCACGCTATGCAACAGTGGGAGAGCCTTTTATTTATAGTGTTTCTGTCACTAATACCAGTGCTAAAAATTATCGTCATTTGAGCTATATCGAACATTTGGCGGAAGTCTTTCCAGACTACTCTGAATTGACACACTTTTATAAACGTCAGCATAAACCCTGGTATAAGCAGGGTGTTAGTTTTCGTTTGTGGCGGCGCTTTCTTGGCTTTCGGAGAGGGGCTTTTGTTGAAGAACAGCCCTTGCATTTGTTAAAAGTGCAACAGGCAGAGACGATTAAAGTGAGTTGCACACCGCTTAGGCGCGGAAAATTGAACTTTGCAGGGGCTTATATTGCTAAGCCAGACTTGTTAGGGTTATTCAGGCGACTTTATTTTACAGAAGAAGCACAGAGTTGTGTGGTATTACCGCCGCGCTACCCTGTACAGCGACTCAGTTTTACAGGTCATCGTCACTATCAGGCCGGCGGAGTAAGTCTGGCGAGTTCGGTCGGAGATTCAGCAGAATTTATGGCTTTAAGAGAGTACCGACAAGGAGATGCCTATAATCACATACACTGGAAAAGTCTGGCGCGACATGGCAAGCTTGTTGTAAAAGAGTATCAGGATGAGTATTTTGTGCGTAGAGCATTAGTCTTAGATACCGATGCTGAACACTTGCCAAATGAACACTTTGAGGCAGCCGTTTCAGTTGCCGCATCGCTGGCAATGAGTGAACAGGAGAATGATGCATTACTGGATTTGATGTTTGTCGGACAACAAACATATTGTATGACCACTGGGCGTGGAGTAGACCATATGCCGCATTTACAGGAAGTTCTAGCCGCCGTACAGTATAGTGATGCACTGTCATTTGAGCGTCTGCAACAAGCAGTCACTCAACACGTAAAGCAATGCAGTAGTTTATTCTGTGTCTTTCTGCACTGGGATAAGGCACGTCAGGATTTTATTCAGGCTCTGCTTGCTGAAAATATCCCGCTGGCTATTTTTTTAATTCATGACGGCACTTTAATCAAACAGGATTTAGCCAATAAGCCTGAGCACTTTTATCTCATTGATGCCCAGCGTGTTGCTGATGATTTGGCGACTTTATGATTATTACGCTACTATCACTGGTTTCATGGGGGGGGTTAAACCATAATTGGGTAGCGGCGGGAGGAATGCTAATACTTATACTGGGAAGTCTATTGATACCCTGGCGCTGGGAGTTAAGAGTTGAACAGTTCTACCGGGTGGGGGATTTTGTACTGGTTTTATTTGTTGCTGCGCTACTCTATTTTGCGACTGCTCATACGGCACTTCAGCCGGTATTTATAGTTCTGGAGTGGCTACCTGTGTTTTTTTTACCGGTGTTACTGGCACAACTCTATAGTGTCAATAATCAGTTGCCGTTGGGAACGCTATTTTATTCCGTGCGCACAAGAGAGTATCAGGAGACACTGGATTTTAAATTGCCTTATGCTACGATTTGCTGGCTGGGCGCTGGGGCTGCCAATGGCGCTTCTTTATCCTATTTTATGATCAGTTGCGTTGGCTTTATTTTTATTTTATGGACTGTTCGTTCAAAAAATAGTTCGGTGATAACCTGGCTTGTGGTGATCACTTTTGCATTTGCGCTATCTTTTCTAGGGCAAAAGAGTCTCCGGCGCTTACATGAAGTGGTTACACACAAGGCGGTCGAGTGGATGCTTGAGTGGCAGTCAGATCCTTTTAAAAGTATGACATCTATTGGCGATATTGGATCACTTAAGCTATCTGATAGAATTGAATTTCGTGCCAAGGCAGATGAACCATTACTACTCATGCAAGCAAGTTATGATCGTTATTTAGGACACTCATGGTTAGCAACGATGCGTGTGTTTAATGAAGCGTCAAATTATTCGCCTACTGACCAACAGGCTTCAGTGAAACAATTAGAAATTTTTCAATCCCTAAAGCCTAGCACAATATTAGCTTTACCAGCAGGGACAGTGGATATCACCGGCCTGGAAGGGGCAACATTACAATATTCGCCCTTAGGAGCGGTTAAGCTGACAGAGGCCCCGGGTTATATCAATTTTCAAATTGATTATAATGGCCTGCAAGTGAATGACGTTCATGAATTTGACCTGCAGGTTCCACAGCAGCACCAGGCCTGGGTAGATGCAATTAAACAGGATTTAAAACTTGACCATCAAGCGCCTGGCGTCATTGCGCTCGCGATAGAACAGTATTTTCAAGACAATTATTATTACAGTTTATTTTTAGGTAAAGAGTCCAATCCGGATAAAGCACTGGCGGATTTTATACTCAAGCGGAAGGCAGGACACTGCGAATATTTCGCCGTTGCCAGTGTTTTTTTATTACGTAGTTATGGTATTCCAGCGCGTTTAGCAAATGGTTTTGCGATGCAAGAATATGATGCCACAGAGCAGATGTATATTGTACGGCGGCGTCATGCGCATGCCTGGGCAATCGCTAATTTTAACGGTTATTGGCACGCAGTTGATGCGACTCCTGCGCAATGGCTGGATATTGAAGAGCAGCAAGCTGAGCTGTTACAGCCCGTGTATGACTTTTTTTCTAGTGTCTATTTTAAATATAAACAGTGGCGTTTTGAACTGGCAATGGCAGAGGATCAAAACAATGAACAGCAAATCTGGATGATCATTGGGGCTGTATTATTGATGATTATGCTATGGCGTTTGATTATTTCTCGTCGGGATTTAGTGGCGATAAGGGATAAGCACGAGGCTGCGCTAGAATTTGATTATCCAGGCCAGGATTCAGCGTTTTTTATGCTTGAAAAAGCTTTAGCGAATACGGATGATGCACGGATGCCGAATGAGCCCGTTATTCACTGGGCAATGCGAATCGGTAGCTTACCGTTAATAGATATTTGTAAAATGCACTGCCGGTATCGGTTTGATGAGGAGAGATTTACTGAGGTTGACAGGAGAAAGTTGAAGCAGGCAGTTGAGGGCTGGTTAGTGCGTTATGAATGAAGAGACATAGCAATATCTAAAGCTATTGCACTCCTGGGGAAGTGTAAACTGATAAATGAAGATGCCCAGGGGTACTCTTTACTTAGCCTCAGTTGTTGGGGATCATGCTTCACCTCAACCTACGCATAATCCTTTCATAGCCTCTCTGCTTAGGAATACATGGGCTGTGAGGGGGCTCAGTCGCTGAAAATCAGGGAAACGGAGCTTAGCGAAGTGATGATTTTTAGTCCC
>CAYZUM010000164.1:0-6505 GCA_964481455.1 uncultured Methylomonas sp.
TATAAAACACAATTTTCCCTCATGAGTCAGCTTTCGTAGCATTGCAAATAGACTCCAGTGCTCTTTAGTATCTCTGGCGCCAGTATCCCAGCGTACTAAATTTTCTGTCTCATCAAAAATAATTAAAGGCACATGCCCTGTACTCTTTTTAAGACGGTCTAAATAGCGACTCAATAATGCTATCGCCGCATTACCCCTGTCAGAATTGGCTCTGAATGCCTTATCCCACCTATCGCTAAAGTCGCCCCCCTGTTTGGTGAATGCCTGACGCAACTGTTGAAAAAACCAGAATTGTAATTCTATCCCGTGGCGATTGGCCTCCTCACCTTGCCCCTCAAAATTAAATTCCAGACAAATACGTTTCGGCTGCTGTTGCTTAATCTCAAAGATAACACGCTCCCGGAGGCTGGTTTTACCTATCCTTCGTCCGCCTATAATCAAGGCTGCCGCGCCGTTTTTATCCGCCTCAGTCAGACAGTTCCACAGCATTTCTAACTCGGATTTCCTGCCACCAAAATGCTTCTCCACCAAACTCCCCATCCCGCCTGCCGGACGAAAAATGTCTGTATTCACACCATGCTCTCTCGCCATAATCTGATTTAATAAATGGGTAGCTTCATGTTTATACGTGACCAGTATTAATGCCAGCATCTCTTCGATACTGATGGCCAGCACCAGGCCAGGCAAATCTTCGGGGGGGTGCTCTACCCCGAGACATAACCAGACAGGCTGCTGGTTGATATATGTCAACTGCACCAAATCACGCATTTGACGACGCATCTCAGCACTGTCGTGAGGTAAAATATAACAAATATTGTAATCCTGCCAGTTTAAGGTCAGATCAACCCTGGCCCACCATAATGCCGGCTCAGCATTCAAACCACTGGCTCCCAGGCTGGAAAAAAGTATTTTGACGACCGCTTCGCATTCACTGTATCGACTGGATTCAGTCGCAAACAAAGGTTTAATGGCTTGATTAAACCTGCGCCTTGATTGCATCCCTGTCTGCGCCTGATCGTCTGAAATACCTAACCATTGGGCAATATCTGCTGCCAGGACATGGCTCTTGTCAATCTCATCCCAAATGACTTTGGGTAATAAACAACTGGAAGCAAGGTAAATATCCTGATGCCCTGGCTCACGGGGCGCATAAAACGGTTCCTGCCCACACCAGGCACCTAATGCTGAGTCAGGTAATAGGCTGATACTGCGCAGTACCTGCCGCTGTTGTGCGCCTAGCAAATTCTCTAACAGTGCTAATAGGGTATTGCGACTGGGCAACCACTGTTGCAGTGCCTGGTTGATTGAATCAGGCAGACCTTTTGCTTCTCTCCACAGAGCGAGTGCCCAATAACTGTGCTGCGTGTTTGTCAGAGGTATCAGTAAAGCATGTATCTGTTCCAAGACTACCTCAGGCGAGGCATCCAGCGCTAAATCGGGTGAAAAAATCGCCTGCTGTGATACTGATTTCAAAGTTTCTTCAGAGACTTGAAAATCTGTCGAGCCTGTATCATAAGCATATTTACGCCAGGCATCTGCCTGTAAGCGCTTGCGCTGCTCGGCAGACCAGATATCACCATCCAGCCAATAAAAAGGGATTTGCTCTTTATCCCAGCGCTTTAATAAATCCGTTAATCTTATCCAGCTAGCGCCCCATATCTCTGCATCGGAAAGATGCAACAAGTTACGTGCTAACCGGATCGGATAGTTAATTATCACCGGTTGAGTGCTACCCGATAAACTACACTGCAAAGACAAGAGACAATCCAGTTTATCGGATTCCAGCGGCGCAATACTCATAGTAAGGGAGCTTGTCATGTCCGCTGCGAATAAGGAGAGCGGTAGGGGCGGTATGCAATTATTTAAGAGCTTAGACTCTCCCTGTTGTGAGCAAGTGATCTCATCTAGGCGTAAATTTTCGGGGAACCGATTACGCAATTGCAATGCCAGGCTGACGCATTGTTTATTTTTCCAGCTATCGGAATACTCAATCGCTAAGTAGTCATCCGACCGTTCCCTAACGGACTGATTCAGCACTTCGCATTGATCCGTAATAAATATCTCCCAATCAGCTTTAAGCTGAGGCCACCACAAAGCGAGCATCGCCTGCCCACGCCGCACGGAAAAATACAGGGTTCCCGTACCCAAAATATGCTCCAGTAATTGCTCCCAGCTTTCTAATTCCTGCCAGGCGATATGAGGATGGCAACTGCGCCTCTTTGCCAAGAGCTGCAAAATAGCCTGTAAGCTGTCCAGCCAGTTAGACCAAATAATATTATCAGGCAATGCAGCAACCAATGCTTGCAGTTGTTGTTCTTCTAAGGGCTTATCTGTGGGTGTATCAAGGTTATTAAAGTCCGTCCTGCTTTTTGTCGCTACACTTTCTGAGCTTAGTAATTGTAATAGCCATACACTTTCCGGCTCTTTTTCCAGTGAGCGAATCAGCAGCCTTGTTGGCAGAAGCTGGAAGTTGCGCAGTAAAGTCTCAACATCCTCTGCGCCGCTTGCCCGCGCAAAATGATTACACCAGTCAAATAAAACCCCGGCATTGATTACACTCTGATCTTTGGTGGCCTGTCGCCAGCATTTTGCCACTTGATTCCAGCGTATCGCTTCTAACACAGCAACTGTGTGTGAGGCTATCCCCGCTGCGCCAGGGGGAGACCAAATGTCAGCGACTACCTTTTTATATAAGTTTTTTGCCTCGACTGATGCCTTGCCTAGTGTTCCAAGTAGCTCTAATAAGGGAGAGATTAGCTTACAGCGTAAGCCAGAGCCGTCTTCCTGTTGAAAGCGCTGCCAGGCCGCGTTCATTATAAAGATGACAAATGCTTGCTGTTTCTCTAAAAATTCTGAATTTTCCAGACTATTGGTACGTATATAGTATAGAAAGACAACTTGCCGCCCTAGGGTTTGTTGCCACCAGAATTCAATAAATTTATGTTGCACTATGGGGTTTATAGCGGCATCACTGTGCTTAAGATATTCAGAAAAGGCGCGCAAAACGGCCATATTGCTTTGCGAGTCATCAGTTGTCCTGGACAGCATTGCCTGCATTTGCTCGCTATCCTCAATAACGTTCAGATGACGAACAGGGTACACCACGGGGTCATTCCATTGCGTTGCACACGATGGTTGCTGCTCCTCCTCAGCATAGTCCATCAAGATTAAGCGATTGCTTAACGCCCCCAAAACCACTCGCCGAGCCTCAATATAAACTGCTGAGGTACAAACAGGGCCTGCTTGCTCAACCAGGCTCAGTACATTGCCATCATTATCAACAATCAGACTACTTGTATCATCACCACAGAGTAACCAGGCACCTGATACCTGTTTATCTCCTACAGGGTACTCTGGCATAAAAACCACTCGGCACAAATTTCCCGCACAGATGACCGTCCAGTTGCAACGCCCACTTTGGGTATTTAAGGCATACGCCATCCCTCCCCGGCCCCCACAGACCAGCAAATTGTGCTCTACTGATACATCCATGGCCGATAAATGATGCCCCGTTTGCAATAATGGTACGGTATGTTCTGATACTTGCCGATTTTTTTCGAATAATGCCGAACCTACTGACCAGCGATACACCTCCCCTTTTTTAGAATTCATGCCCCATAGCGTACGCCCCTCTTTAGAAAGACGCAAATGCCGTAAACACCCCAGAGCATTAGTCTGGGAATTGGCCTTATTCTCCCTATTTGACGCGCCATCTTGCCAAAGTACTGTCGGGGCTTGAGCGGCACGTATTTTTGTATAAGACCAGCCATATAAGACCGCCTGGTCATCGGCATTATGCCCTCCCAGGATGACACCCTGTTGTTGTGAGATGTTCAGACAGCAAACAAGATTGACCTGTGTCTGAAGCTGATGAACGCTGTGTAATTGATCCTTTTGACGATCAAATGTCATCAGTGTCAATGTCCCCTGAGCAGAACCTATTATAAAATAGTGTAAAGGCTTACTCGCTATGTCAGGTAATACTTGCATAAAAACCAGTTGCTGCTCCGCGAGTTGCTGAAGAATTGGCTGGTTTAGCTTATTTTGTAGCAACGGCTTCCATTGCTGTTCATCCATCTGGAAAATCCGTAAGCCGCCCGCATATTCCAATACACCGAGAATACCCCGTGCTTCATCCAGCACTTCAATATGATCACAGTGACTCTCCAGTAAATAATCATTGCAGGTATTTAAGCGGCGCGTGCGCCTCAGACCCGGTGCAAACGTTTTACGTACCGTTTGTAATTTTTCTTCCCATGCATCCAGCCTTTTTACAAAGTCAGCACTGCTGTCAATAATTTTATTTTTATGGGTCCATAGCCTTAACCAGCCATTTTTTCTTAGTAAGGGTAACCATAAGTCACCGGGAGCCGCAGCATCGGGTGATATTAATGCCCAGATATTCTCCAATGCCTTAGCTTTATCGGCGGAAACTAAATCAAGATTTTCATGAATCGTAGAGCGTTTTAACCACATAAAAAAACGTAAAATCAATTTACGCTGTATCTTGGTAAGCGTTTGCCGCTTATCGGCGGTGAGTTCTGCATTAACTATTTGCTGATTACTCGATGTTCCAGTTTTCAGCTATATCTGAGCTTGAAGGCACCTAGATTTTGTTGTAATAAAAGTTAGTGCATTGATTTTAAAGGTAAACTTAATTTTATCGAAATCAAAAATAGATAATAAAATCAACATGCTACAAAAACTGGAACATCGAGTGATTAAGCTCAGCGTATCTTTCAGAAAACAGTTGTAATTCTTTAGTAAACGCTTCTTCACTGGTCAAGCTAAAAAGAAAAAATTCCAGTAGTAATCGATAAAGGTCGGGGGAAAGCTCTGTTGTGTGCTCATTTTGGATAAAAAAGTAGTCCGTCAATTTTTGCGTAGCGTCATCACGTTGTTGCCAGAACTGTTCCGGGTTGCTTAGTAATAAGGGGCTTAGCTGGTTGAGTGAATCCAGCGCAAGTATATTCTGTGTACCCCATCCAATACAGCGCGTAATACGTGTTTCCACCAGCTGTACATATAATGGCTTAATGCTATTCTTGGCATCACCTTTTACATTAGGGCTTAACAAGTAAACCAGGCCGTTATTGGTCGGTGCTAATATTGAGTCGGCAGTTTGCCCAGGCACCTTTAACATCAATACATCCAGTGCATTGCCTTCCAGATTATCCGAGTACCACAATGGCGTGTCAGGCTCAAGCCTGTTAATGCCAATAATTTTTGCCTGATTAGTGGCTAGGTAGACACAGTCTGGCTTGTCCTGCGAAGTATCCGCACCACAAACTCGCCCTAGCGAAAAGCTGATAATGGCTTTATTCTGCTGATCCAGAAGCGTGTCATCTCGCCAGTTTTCTCCATGATTACGCTGTATGCGGATGGCTTCATTCATCTTCCCCCAGGAATGACGCTCAATTTTTGGCCCGGGCTTGCTTTTATAACGCCATGCACTGGAAAGAATGCCCTCATCAACATCCGCCGTAATATCCAGGGTTCCCTCTTTAAAATATAAAGTAATAAAGCAGCGTTCTTGATGCTGTGTAAAACTAAGGCGATTGAAACAAGGATTTAAAGAAAGTTTTTTGTCGGTATCTACCGATAACGGGGGGGCCATTGTTTTAAGCTGGGACTCTGTTTTCTCAACCGTCCAGCTCACAAGTTGGACTTGTAATTCAGTCGTGGGTGATAGAAAAGTCAGCAATACCCAACGCTGTTTTTTTTCTTCTATACCCGGTAATAGGTGAATGCTCAGCGGGGGGGGATTCCAGAACAAGGTTCGTCCCATCTCGTAATAGCAATGGATAGCCCTTGTCTCGCTGAGCTAACAGTTCTATATAATCTTGTAGATACTGCTGATAATCCTGCTCTGTCAGTGCGTGTTGTTGATTATAAGCGCTAACCTTCGCCAGTACACTCTCATATGGTTTTCTATCCAGAATACTATCGGTTGCTTCATTTTGCACGACACAATCTCCTTTTGATTGATGATTAGAACCTTAGGAAGGTGACAATATAACGTGCAGATGCACTTGTTTTTGTACGCCTTATGGGTTGCGTAAAGAGCTATGCGCCGTGTACACACTTAAAGACGACCAAAAATGCTACGTCAAATGGCTACCACTATACCCTTCCTATTCCCATAAAAGTAGTTTACATTTTATGAGTATCATTTGAAATACGGATCAAAGTGTAGAGTGTATTCTATGCGCCCTAGCTGGCACGAAGTCATTGGTGACTCCAATGATGCATAAAGAGCAGCATTGTATATGTAAGGTAACACGCAATAAATAACCCCCCATATTGCGCAGGATTTTTGTTTGTCTTCAAGGCGTAGAAATAGGCGCATAGCTGGCTACGTAACTCTTTCTACAACACTGAAGACGGACAAAAAGACAAGCAAGATGGGTGGGTTATTTATTGCGAGTTGCCTAAGGGATGGAAAATTTATACCGTCGCTGAAAATCAGGGAAACGGAGCTTAGCGAAGTGATGATTTTTAGTCC
>CAYZUM010000165.1:0-6505 GCA_964481455.1 uncultured Methylomonas sp.
GGTGAGTGAATGAAGGTGACAGGAGCCCCTGAATTTCACGAAGTAGCATGGCGCGACTGGCCAATACGAATTATTCAGCATCACAACTATACGACTAAAACCGACCACTAGAAACCCACAACCATCGCCGTGCGAAGTATAAGGTAAGGCGCAATAAATAAACTACCCATATTGCGCAGGATTTTTGTTTGTCTTCCATTAGTAGAAATAGGCGCATAGCTGGCGACGAAACTTTTTCTACAACGCTGAAGACGAACAAAAAGACTAGCAAGATGGGTGGGTTATTTGTTGCGAGTTACCTAACTTAATCCTATAGACTGAATTGCACCGACAGGAGCAAAGCAATTGATTTAAAAAAAAGCATAATACCTTACTTATATGACATTATTAAGACAAGCAAGAGTTTTTATTTTTAAAAGATTATATCGCCACTTAACGATATAATAATCATTTTTATTATCAGTCTTTTTAACCTATGTTCGACACCATTATTGTTGGCGCTGGCTTTGCTGGCGCAGTTCTAGCTGAACGCCTTGCTACCCAGAAAAATAAACGCATCCTTGTCATTGACAAACGCCAGCATATAGGGGGAAATTGTTTTGATTGCTTTGACGAACAAGGCGTTTTAATCCATAAATACGGCCCACATTTATTCCATACAGACAATAAGTCTGTCTTTGATTATTTAAGTCAATTTACCCAATGGCAACCTTACCAGCATGAAGTACTGGCTTTCATTGATGGACAAAAAGTACCTGTCCCTTTTAACTTGAATAGCCTACATAGCTTATTACCTAAATCTCTTGCAGAATCACTTGAACTTAAATTAATAGAACGCTTTGGTTACGGAGTTAAAGTCCCTATTTTGGAATTACGCAGCATTGAGGATAAGGAAATAAAATTTCTTGCCGATTTTATATACGAGAAAATTTTCGTTAATTACACCGCTAAACAATGGGGCAAAAAACCTGAAGATATTTCTCCAGAAGTAACAGGGCGCGTACCTGTCCATATTTCCCGTGATAACCGTTATTTTCAAGATAAATATCAAGCTATTCCTGCACAAGGCTATACTAAAATCTTTTCTAATATGCTGGACCATCCCAACATCAGCTTACTCTTAAACACTGATTTTAAAGATATTGTTAATATTGATTTCGAAACAGGCTCCATGCAACTCATGAATACCGAGTTTAACGGCCAATTAATATTTACCGGACTTATAGACGAATTATTTGATAGTCGCTTTGGCGAATTACCCTACCGCTCATTGGCTTTTCAATTTGAACACCTCTCTGTCGATCAATTTCAAGAAAAGACAACGATAAATTACCCGAATGATTATGACTATACTCGTATTACCGAGTTTAAACATATCAGCCAACAATCTGTTTCGGGCACAACCATCGTTAAAGAGTTCCCGCAAGATTTCGAACGCAATAACCCGAAAAAAAACATCCCTTATTACCCCATTTTTACTGACGAAAACAAGCAGAAATTAGACCGCTATCTTTCCTTTGCCGAACAATTTGAGAATATTACCTTAGTGGGTCGCTTGGCGGAAAACCGCTATTATGATATGGATGATATTGTGGCCAGAGCCCTACAAGTCTTTGAAAAAAAGTTCGCTCATCTATAAGCGCATAGGCCGGGTTAGGGGTGAGCACGAAATAACTTGAGCAAATTATAAACCTGTAGGATGGGCAAAGCGACAGCGTGTCCATCAAGCTATACCAGACAGATTAATGGCTGTACATCTATAAAGATGGGCACGAAAAAGGCCTTTGCCCATCCTACAGTTGCTCATATTATTTCATGCACGCTTCTTAGCTTATTGACCGTAGCGAGATAACGCAACCTAGCATTCATCCTGAGTACCCTTAGGCCGAAGATGCCAGCGCGACCAAACAGCCTGTCTTCCCAGCATTTGCAGGCAGAAGACCAGATGAAAGCCGGCTATTTACCTAATGCTAGGAGCGCCATATCTTAAGGAACGTGCATAAATAACTTGAACTGCCTTTATGATGGCGAGGCTTTCAAGTTTGGACATATTTGTACCGTACGAATAAATTCGCATCTAAAGATGCGCAGTTTATTTCACTCATGTTCCTGTTAGATCTATAATTAAACTAATAACCTTTAAGAAAGTTTAATTCCTACGCACTAAATGTGAGAATCTAATGCCCCAAAAAAAATTTATTCTATTCTTTCATTCCTTCCTATTACTGATAATATTTAGCTTAAACACCGCTCCCGCAGCGCAAAAAATGGCGAGAATCATTGGTGGCTTACCTGCAGACCCAAATGCATGGCCTTGGATGTCAGGCCTAGTTTATAAAAACTCCCCTATCAGTAGTGGAGTTTTTTGCGGCGCCAGCCTGATATCCAAAGAGTGGGTTTTAACGGCTGCTCACTGTCTAATCAACAAAAGTCATACTAGCTTTGATGTCTTTACTAATCAAGCAAAACTTGATAACGCTATACCTGAACGCCTGTCAGTAGAACGCATAATTTTCCATCCGCTGTTTGATCAGTTTAGTTTAGTGAATGACCTGGCTTTAATTAAATTAACATCGCCCTCGGATATCCAGCCAATCATGGTATTAGCCCCTTTTACCTCCCAGGATAACGAGAGCAAGTCTGCAATTGCTCTAGGCTGGGGAGCCATTTCAGAGAACCCACCTCAATACCCCACTGACTTGCAACAAATATCCTTACCTCTTATTAATAACCAGCTCTGCGAAAAAAGCATGGGCAATATAACCAATGATATGTTATGTGCGGGGGATGGCTTAGGCCATAAAGACACTTGCTTCGGTGATAGCGGCGGGCCTCTTGTCATATTTGATACTGAAAGTCAGACATGGCGTCAAGCCGGAATAACTAGCTGGGGCTTTGGTTGTGCAGAGCCAGGCTTTTATGGTGTTTACACTCGCTTGAAAAATTACGCTACTTTTATATCTCAGCACATATGCACCACAAGTAAGACACACCCTCCAGTTTCGCTTAAACTAAACATAGATGGTAATATAGTATCTGCAAACTGGAGTGCGATAAATAACATTTCTGGCTATCGATTAAATTATGCCCCATACCCTGAAGCGCTATCTATTGATAGCATTGATATGAATCAATCTACGAATTATTCTGTCAAACTTAAAACGGGTAGCGCTTATTATGTTGCTATTAGTAGCTACAATACTAACTGCCTTAGCGATTATTCAAATATTGAACACTTTAGTATTAAGTGAGCTGTGGAATAATGGAGTCTATTTGGGCTACCTCTTTAAGACTGGACAGGTTTTCACTATGAAGAACATAAAGAAAAGATTAAACCCTTCATGGTAAGAAATAATCTTCTCCTGAGCCTGTGCCCCTAGTACCCCCACGGTTTTCTCATCAAAAACTGGCATGATATTTGTCCAGATTACAAACTCAATAAAATCAGGCACCACAGAATTTATTAACATTAATTTTCTACCAAAAATGATGATTGAAAAATAACACTCAATGACATTAACAATAAATAACCTTAAATATCATTATGTTATGTAAATTAAAAAATATGCCAAGTTTTTATAAGAAAGCCGTGCCTCGTCCCCCTCTTAAGTTGGTAGCCTCTATTTGAATAGCATATAATCTTTACCTTAATTATATAGCTACTGCGGCATCCTTCACATAAGCACGACAGTAGTTTACACTTTTGAGAGAACGAGCCAAGTCATTCCTGCTAAAAGCACGTAAGAATATAAGCATGGTAAATTTTATACAGTTCACCCTCTCATCACAACCTTATTAATGCCGTAAATTTCCTATTTAAATGACTACACCGATAAAATTAAGCATTGTCTTTCTTAACTTTAATAAACTGCAAGAAACTCAATTTACATGCACCAGACTACAAGAATTATGTGCTACACGTGATGATGTAGAGATCATTGCCATAGACAATGGCTCTGAAGATGGAACAGCGGAATACCTAGCTGAACAGACTGAAATTATTAGCATTTTACTACCTGATAATGGAGGGATAGCGGGCTATAACGCAGGTTTTAGCAAAGCATGCGGCGAGTATTTATTAATTTTAGATGATGACTCTTGCCCCATCAATCTTGCCGACATAGATCATGCAGTACAAACATTAGAACAACGCCAGGATATTGGTATCATTGCAGCTCATATCCAGTCCCCCGATAGCACACCACAATGGAGCTGGCATTTACCTAAATCCGCCACACTAACTCGCTCCCCTTTTTTTATTGGCTGCGGCTTTATCATCAGACGTCATTTATTTGAGCAAGTTGGCTGGTACCCTGAAGATTTTTTTCTATATCAAAATGAAATTGAAGTCAGTTTCCGCATTCGTCAACTGGGCTATGATATTTTATATGACCCTGACTGCATCATTGTCCATCGCGGCATACCTAGTCAACGCCCAGGCGAGAGACGAGTTTTTTTCCCTACCCGTAATACTTTATGGATATTACGTCGTTATTACTCACAACCCCAGCTAAGTTATCTCATTTTTTCACGCCTAGTCATCGGCCTTGTTCGTGCAATTAACTTTGGACAACTGAAACCTTACCTTAAAGCGGTCAGTGAGGGCTTAAGCAAACCCATGCCTAAAACAACTTTGTCAGAAGAAATTCAACTTAATTGCCTGCCTTTCTGGAAACAAAACAGCCTTATTCATCAACTATTAAGACGCACATGAAATCTACACCAAAAATCCTTATTATCATAGTGACCTGGAATAAAAAGGAGTATGTCATTGACCTACTCAATTCCCTATCAGCTATTAATTTTCCTAGGGAACAACTCGATATTCTAGTGATAGATAATGCCAGTAATGATGGCACAGTAGAAGCTCTGGAAGCTCAATTTGATGATATTCAGATCATCCGTAATTCTGAAAATATAGGCGGTACTGGTGGCTTTAATACTGGCTTAGCCTGGGCTTTTGAACAGCCTGATTCACGTTATGAATATCTCTGGTTACTGGATAACGATGTTGTAGTACACAAAAATGCATTAAGTGAACTAGTCACTGTTTTAGAGGAAAACCCCGATACGGCCATAGCCGGCTCTACCATGATGCAACTAGATTACCCCTGGCGTGTTAATGAAATGGGAGCATTTGTTGACCAGCAAAGCGGTGCTTTATTATTTAATCGCCACTTTGAGGAAATCCCTAGCTGGCAGGGTATTGCAATAGAAAAACTATTAACCAATGATACTGACTTAAGCCAGCTATTGATGCATTGCCAGGCAAAAATGGATGTTGATTATGTAGCTGCTGCATCATTATTAATTCGCGCCCCTGTTGCTAAAAAAGCGGGGCTATGGATGGATTTCTTTATCCACTTTGATGATGTAGAGTGGTGTTTACGTATAGGTAAAGCAGGGCACAGGGTTGCGGTATCAGCTAAATCATTAATCTGGCACCTGTCCGCAATGGCTAAAGTACCTAACTGGATACTGTACTATGATAATCGAAATATTTTATATTTATTAGATAAATACAGCGATAAACTAGCGATTAAAAACACCATTCGCAGAACATTGAAAAAAACCTTATACTATAAACTAATAGGTAAAACAGATTTAGCTGAGTTACATTTACAGGCGATTGCAGATTTTGAACAAGGCATAACGGGGAAAAAAGACATTCAGCTACCCTATAAATTTGAGAAGACCGAGAAAATAGGCCGTATTTTGAACGACCCGGCGATTACAAAAATCATTGTTCCGTGGACTATTAATATGCAGGCAAGCAACATACAAAGTACTTTTGTCAGCGTGATGAAAAAACGTCCTGAATTAGAAGTATTTTATATCGCTTCACCGCATGACCCGCAACGTCAATTACCTAATACAACCCCAATTGCGATGCCTAGCTTCATGGTATTGCGTTACCTGAAATATTTTCGCCTCCGCAATCAATTTGATTTAGCCCTACAATCGGATTATCAAACCATCCTGCCATTGTCATGGATTGCTAGGAAAAACCTGTTTATCAATGACGAAGATTTTTGTTTACGCCCTGCTCCGCTGTTTTCCGAGATTATGAGCGCAATACCTTCTTTAATTAAAAAATGGTTTCAGACCGGCAAATAGTACCAATGAGTTGAGTAGGCATCACTGTGTTAGCGGTTATTCTCAGCTTAGGTCAGTAGTACTAAGTGACAAAATATTATAACGTAGGCTCAGATCACCTGCCCTCAGCCTAATAAAATCAAAACCTTGCAGATTTTTCAAGATAATAAGATGAGACCAAAACCGTAGGCTGGGTTAGATTTATGAGCGTAGCAATAAAAACGTAACCCAGCACGCAGCCTACGTATAACTCATTGTTTATAAATACTTTAGCCCTTAACTTAATAGCAGCTAAGCAAAGCTTGGGAACTAGTGATGCTTGCCCTTTTTTTGAAGGTCATTATTTACGAGTGCCCTTAAAAGGGTATTGGACACTTTTTTGTTATGTCCTGAATTCAGGTGTATTTAA
>CAYZUM010000166.1:0-6492 GCA_964481455.1 uncultured Methylomonas sp.
TCGCTACCCTGTTTTGCAAGGTAATATTCAAAAACGTTGTAGAGAGTTAGTGATGGAGGTTTGTGATGCTGAAGATGTTAGGATTCTAAAAGGTGTTGTGAGTAAAGACCATATCGATATGCCTATAGAATACCCACCAAAATGATCCGTTAGTAATTTGGTGAAGAGAGTAAAGGGGAGAACTTCTCGAAGACTGCAAAGTGAGTTTCCCGAATTGAAAAAACGATATTGGGGAAAATATTTTTGGGCAATAGGGTGCGGAGCCTGGACAACGGGTAATGTGACGGAAGAGTTAGTGCAAGAGTCTTTAGAGCACCATAGAAATCCATCAAACAAGGATTTAGGAAGTATGATCCTTGAGTCGTAGTGGACTTTCAGCCCAAGAGCAATCTCTGCACTTTTAGTACAGAGTGGTTGAATGATGATTTGATCATAAATCTCATAATAATACCTATCCACACAGAGCCTGCCTTTAATTATTCTCAATACGGGTTGAAAAACTTAATTGACCTCTATTCATAATAAGTGGTAAATTGTTACTAACTGCTCAAACTCTTACACTTCAATTTAGTTTCTTATACCGTTGTGGCAATAGAAGGCATTATCCCTGCTTACCTAAGCACATCCCCCATAAAATTGTTATACCAGCTATACGCATACTGCACGTCTATCTTGCGCTGTGTTTCCGTAGCAGATTAATGGATCTCGTTCTTGCTGAGTACAGTAAAAGCTAATGCTTTTTTACTTCTGCTGGAAGTATAAATATCTAAAAAATTTAACTACTAATGGATGATGAGAATAATTCACTTTACCAAATGAATAAATGTAACTATGATGGTTCAAATTCTATATTATTCAGTATAAACGAGATTATTTGTGAACCAATTTAAAATTATTACAATTGCTACTACTTTTTCATTACTTTCTGCCTGTGCTATAGATCCTTATACGGGCGAAGAAAAGGTGAGTAATACCGGCAAAGGTGCCGGTGGTGGAGCTATCGCAGGTGCTGTTATTGGTGCAATTGCGGGTGGTGGTAAGGGGGCTGCTATTGGTGCAGCATCTGGCGCTGTGCTAGGTGGCGGTATAGGTTATTATATGGATCGCCAAGAAAAGAAGTTGCGTCTGAGGCTGGAAGGCACGGGGGTACGAGTGCAGCGTGAAGGCGATAACATCAAACTCATTATGCCTGGCAATATCACCTTTGCCAGTAGCTCTTCCAATATCAATGCAAATTTTTATTCCGTACTGGATTCTGTCGGTATCGTCTTAAAAGAATTTGATGAGACAGGTCTTAATATTTCGGGTTATACGGATTCAACGGGAAGCTTTGAACTCAATCAGACGTTATCCGAAGCACGTGCCAATAGTGTCGCAACATACCTTAGTCGAGATGTTCCGGTTAGCCGTATTCAATCCCGAGGGTTTGCTGATCGTGACCCTATTGCTTCTAACAATACTGCAGCTGGGCGTGCTCAAAATCGTCGAGTGGAAATTACTATCCGGCCTCGTGGATAATTTGGGCACCCTTCTATAGAATCATGGAAGTAGTTTACACTTTTATTGGCCACTTTAATGAAGGTTGCTACAGATAGTTTCTCAGATAAATAAATTCTATTTGTATTACGGCTAATATTCCTTTGAGGGAAGGTGTTCGAGAAAATATTTTCTAAAAATCTATAGTTCGGTGGAAAATTTATTTCGTCCAAAATATCTTGGCTATTACGCTTGAAAAACGGTAGCTTCAGACAACCTGATCTCGCGAATAATAATTTGATACTAAAATAAATATTATTCATTGATGTTGAGTTATATGAAATTCAATTAACCTTCAATAATGCCATGAATGCTGGGTTACGTTTTCTCGCTACGCTCAAAAATCTAACCCAGCCTACTCTCTTGGTAAGTCTGCAAGGTTTTGATTTTATTAGCTAGATGGAGGACAGCTGCTCTGAGGTTGCTATTAACATTCAAGCGTCAGAAACGAGGTGAATACCCCGTCTCGCTTTAGTGCATCAATACTAAAGCGCTAAAGCGAGACGATCTGAATGCTCTGCGTCGCTTTAGTTTAAATTCGTGGCTAACGCGCGCTCCTACCCCATTTTCTACATTTAAGTTACGGGCTCTTTTTTTGAACTAAAACGCTCGCTTAAGCTTTGCATGACTGCATAAAATACGGGTGTAAAAATTAAAGACATACAGACTGCGGCAATCATGCCGCCAACGACAGCTGTACCAATGGCTTGTCGACTAGCTGCTCCAGCACCACTGGCGACAACGAGTGGTAAAAAGCCTAGAACAGATGAAAAGGCGGTCATTAATATAGCCCGGAAACGTAATCTTGAGGCTTCCACCGCAGCATCAAAAATAGCCACACCTTTGGCACGTTGTTCGGCGGCTAATTCAACAATCAAAATAGCATTTTTACTGGCTAATCCAATAATAAGTACGATACCTATCTGAGTATAAATATTATTATCGAATTCGCGCATCATCAACGCCGCTACTGTGCCTAGTAATGCCAAAGGAACGACGAGTAACACTGCCAGCGGTAAGCTCCAGCTTTCATATTGAGCAGCGAGTACCAGAAAAACTAAAACAATGGCCAAACCAAAAATAACAATCGCTTCGGATCCTACCTGTTTTTCCTGATAAGACATGCCCGTCCATTCAAAGCCTATCGAGGCCGGAAATTTACTCTGTGCCATTTGTTCCATTAAATTTAAGGC
Source organism: uncultured Methylomonas sp. (assembly GCA_964481455.1). Lineage (GTDB taxonomy): Bacteria > Pseudomonadota > Gammaproteobacteria > Methylococcales > Methylomonadaceae > Methyloprofundus. Next base: position 2,730 of record CAYZUM010000166.1, read on the forward strand.
TTCTCCTGAACTAAAGCCTGGTGCGGCACTTCCTGTAATAGACGCCGCAGGGTACAGGTTATAGCGTAATATAGTTTGTGGCCCTAAGGTTTCATCCACTCTTATAAACGTGCCGAGAGGAATCATATCCCCTTTTTTATTACGGACTTCTAATTGACGTATATCTTCTGGTTTTAAACGAAATTCAGCATCGGCTTGTACTTTAACCTGCCAGGTTCGTCCAAATTTATTAAAATCATTGACATAAGCGGAACCTAAATAAGCTTGTAAGGTGTTAAAGACTTCATTAAGTGGGATGTCTAACGTTTTGGCTTTAGTGCGGTCTACTTCGGCAAATAATTGAGGAACGCCAGATCTAAACGTTGAATTCAATCTAGCCAATCCTGATTGAGTACGACTATCCGCGATCATTTCATTCGTCATGCGTTGCAATTCATCTAAGCCCACGTTACCCTTGTCCTGAATTTGCATTTGAAAGCCACCGGAAACCCCTAAACCTGGAATAGCTGGGGGGACAAAAGTAAACACAATGGCTTCTTGTATCTGGCTAAATTTTTGATTCAAATGGCGTAATATAGCCTCTTGCGTTTCATTTTCAGCGGTACGTTCTTCCCAAGGTTTCATGACCACAAAAATAGTCGCTGCATTAGAGGCGTTGGTACCATCTATCATGGAAAATCCGCCCAATGATACCCAGTCCTTCAAGCCTGGAGTGCTTTCTAAAATCGTGTTAATCTGTTGCAATACTTCATCTGTACGCTGTTTAGAGGCAGCATCGGGTAATTGTACGCTGGTGATCACATAACCTTGATCTTCTACCGGTAAGAAGGCGGAAGGAATTTTACCAAACTGCCAGCTACTGACCACGGCAATACCTAGAGCAATCAGCATCATTAAAAAACCACGGCGGACGACTATTTTTAAAAAGTTGGCATAACCATTAGAAGCCGCAGCAAAAAAACGATCAAAACCGCGAAAAAATGCATTTTTTTCTTTTGGGGCAGGGCGTAATAATAAGCTTGCCATTGCCGGGCTTAAGGTTAAAGCATTTAAAGAGCTAAACAAGGTAGAGACAGCAATGGTCAATGAAAACTGGCGGTACATTTCTCCGGTGATGCCCGGTAAAAAAGCGGTAGGTACAAAGACTGCTAATAATACCAGTGTCGTGGCCACAACTGGACCCGATACATCATTCATCGCTTGAATGGCGGCTTCTTTAGAGGATAAGCCTTTTTCGATATAAGCAGCGGTGGCCTCAACCACCACAATCGAATCATCAACCACTATCCCAATCGCGAGCACTAAGCCAAACAAGGTGAGCATATTCAAAGAAAAGCCCATCATCGCCATAACAATAAACGTGGCGATTAAAGAGACAGGAATCGTCACGGCAGGAATGACCGTGGCGCGCCAGTCTTGTAAGAAAATAAACAGTACAATAAATACCAAAGCCCCTGCCTGAAACAAAGTGACAAAGACTTCCCTGATGGAAGCACTGACAAAAAGAGTGGTGTCATACGGAATCTTATACTCTAATCCCTGTGGGAAGTTCGCTTTTAATTCTTCCATTTTTGCACGTACCTGATCGGCAACATCCAGAGCGTTTGCTCCTGGCAATTGGTAAATACTAATACTAGCAGATGGAACACCGCTCAGGTTAGAACTGATATCATATGTTTTTCCCCCTAAATCAACACGGGCGACATCTTTTAAGCGGGTCAGGTTGCCATACTCTCCCGTTTTGATAATCATATCCTCAAATTGTTCTATCTCGGTTAATCGTCCTAAAACATTAATGGAATATTGAAAATTTATACCTTTGGGAACAGGTGGTTGGCCAATTTGACCGGCGGCAACTTGTACATTTTGCTCACGCATTTCATTTAAAATATCTTGCGTGGTAATGCCTCTGGATTTCATTTGTTCCGGGTTTAACCAGATACGCATACTGTAATCACTGGGAGGAAAAATGGTGACATCCCCCACACCTTTGATACGGCTTAATTGATCGCGTATATTCAGCGTGGCGTAATTACTTAAATACAGCTCATCAAAAGTATTGTCAGGTGAAATAAGCGATATAAACAAAATGATATTAGCAGATTTCTTTTTGGTATTGACACCTTGTCGATTGACCTCCTCGGGTAAGTTGGGAGTCGCTAAGGCAACGCGGTTTTGTACCATCACTTGTGCCATATCCAGATCGGTACCGACCTCAAAAGTGACGGTTAAGGTATACGAGCCATCGCCCGCGCTGGTAGAAGACATATACAACATATTTTCGACACCGTTGACTTGCTGCTCAATTGGCGCAGCAACAGTTTCGGCAATGACCTGGGCATTGGCTCCTGGATAAATGGCTTTTACTACAACAGTGGGGGGGGTGATTTCAGGGTATTGTGCGCTGGGTAAAGTCAGAACTGAGACTGTTCCTGCAATCAGCAAAACAATGGAAATGACACTGGCAAAGATCGGGCGTTCAATAAAAAATCGAGAAAACATGGGTTTATCCTGCGGTAGCGGGTTGAGAATTGACTAGACTTCCGGGTCTCGCTTTTTGTAAACCATTAATAATCACTCTATCTGAGGCTTTTATGCCTTCTGTTATCACCATCATCCCACCTATGTTTTGCCCAAGGGTAACAGGGCGTTTCTCAACTTTATTGTCTTCATTAACCACTAATACATAGCGACCGCTTTGGTCGGCTGCGATAGCACGCTCATTAATTAACAGGGCATCTGGCGTTTTACCCACGGGTAAGCGTAGGCGGGTAAATAATCCTGGGAGTAATCGAGCGGGCTTTTCTGTATTAGCAAAGATACCGCGTAATTCAATCGTACCCGTGCTGGTATTGAGTTCTGATTCCCCAAAATCCAAAGTTCCTAAGTGGGGATAGCCTTCCTCATCCGCTAGACCTAGTTGCAAAGGGATATTTAAATCGCGTTCAGATAGTTTAGAGTCAAATTTAATATCTTGCGATTTTTCGCTACGTAATTTCATTAAACGTAATAAATCACGCTCATTTAAATGAAAATAGACGTACATGGGCTCATATTGGGTGATCGTTGTTAACAAGGTGGCTTCACCTTCACCCACTAAATTACCAATATCAACCATGTTTCTGCTGACTCGCCCACTGATAGGCGCAGTGACTTGAGTATACTCCAGTTGTATTTCTGCACTCCGAACGATAGCCGCTTTTAAACCAATGGCTGCTCTTGCAACATCACGCTCTGTTTTACGGCGCAGGTGATCTGTTCTGGAAATATAATGCTTTTTAATAAGTTCATCTGCCCGGTTGAGCTCTGTCTGTGTTTGGGATAACTTTGCTTTTGCACTGATTAATTCGGCTTGTGCAGCGGCTAGCTCTGCTTGATAGGGTTCAGGGTCAATAATAAAAAGTAATTCACCTTGTTGAACATGTGTACCAGGGTCAAAGTGCATGCTTTTCAGTTCTCCTGATACACGCGCCTTAACTTCTACAAAACCAACCGATTGAGTGGTGCCAGTAAATTCTAAATAATCAGTCACATTTTGCTGGGTAGGCTGACTCACTGTCACTTCTGCAGGAGGCGGTGTAATGTATTCATTCTTTTGATCACAAGCGGATGAAAGTAAAGCAAGTAAGGTGATCAAAAAGGGCAAATACCAACGGTGTTGAACAAGATTCATAAATTATACTCACACAAGTGTAGTGTCACGGATAGGCTTATTAAATCACAAGATAATAATATAGCTAGAAATATTATTTTTTATGCTACA